>CACHDC010000005.1 GCA_902578445.1 uncultured Synechococcaceae cyanobacterium | reverse complement strand
ATTCACTAAAGAAAAATAATTCTACTTTGCATATCACGGGATTATGTTCCGATGGAGGAGTACATAGTCATATTGATCATTTGTTAGGTTTGATAAAATGGGCATCTGATAATGAAATCAAAAAAGTTGCAATCCACATAATTACTGATGGAAGAGATACTCCTGCAAAAAGTGCCTCTAAATATCTAAATCAAATAGAATCATGCATAAAAAAATTTAATACAGGAGAAATAGCTTCCATATGCGGAAGATACTGGATCATGGATAGAAATCTCCTATGGGATAGAACAGAAAAAGCATATGCTAATTTGACTGATCCAGATATTCAAATAACAAATATTTCTCCTCAAGATTACATAGAAAAAAGTTATGCCAAAAACATTACCGATGAATTTATAGAGCCCATACGAATTTCTGAAAACTATCTTAAAGATGGGGATAGTTTGATTTGCTTTAACTTTCGTCCAGACAGAGCAAGACAAATAGTCAAATCCCTCTCAGATCAGGAGTTTTCAGACTTTGAAAGAAAAAACTTTCCAAATCTAGATTTTGTTACTTTTACTCAATATGATGAGAAATTCCCCGTTAAAGTTGCATTTCCTCCTGAATCACTAAATAATTTTATAGGTCAAATAGTTTCAGAAAACGGACTCAAGCAATATAGAACAGCTGAAACAGAAAAATATCCTCATGTAACATACTTTTTCAATGGAGGAGTTGAAATTCCTTTACCTGGCGAAGAGAGACATTTAATTCCATCTCCAAGGGTCGCAACTTATGATATGGAACCCGAAATGTCTGCAGAAGAATTAACTCTGAGTTGCTCTAAAGCAATTAAGAGTGGAAATTATGCTTTTGTTGTAATCAATTTTGCCAATCCTGATATGGTTGGTCATACAGGCAACACAGATGCAACAATTAAAGCAATAGAAAAGGTAGATAAATGTATAGGTCAAATAGTAAATGCTACTGGAGAAATGGGTGGAAGCATTCTTATTACAGCCGATCATGGTAACGCAGAGATGATGAAAGGACCTGAAGGAGAAGCATGGACAGCTCACACAACAAATAAAGTTCCATTAATTTTGATTGAAGGTGAAAAAAGAAAAATTCCAAATTTGGGAAATGAAATTAATTTAAGAGATAATGCCGGCTTAGCAGATATTGCTCCTACTTTATTGCAATTACTAAATCTCCCAATACCAAGAGAAATGACAGGCAAATCTCTTATTCAAGAAATTGAATTAAAAGGTTATAATAAGGTCGTTCAACACGTTTAAAGTTAATAAAAGCTTTTTAAGCAATGATTCAAATTATTAGTTGGATATGGGTATTTTCTGGAGTTCTTCTCATTCTATTAGTGTTACTCCATAGTCCTAAAGGTGATGGAATGGGAGGAATAGCCGCCAGTGGAAGTTCTATGTTTAACAGCGCAAGTAGTGCAGAAGCTTCTCTAAACAAAATAACTTGGACTTTTTTAGTGATATTTTTGTCTCTCGCAATTATTCTAAGCGCTGGTTGGATTTCATAAAAGTTAAAAAAAAAGAGACCATTTTGAATGATCCCTTTAGAAATTTATTAAAAACTATTATTTAATTAATAATCGAAGTCACCGCCCATACCAGGAGCGCCTGCTGGAGCAGCAGAATCTTTTTTCTCTGGTAAATCTGCAACTATACATTCGGTGGTTAGAACCATCCCTGCTATTGAAGCTGCATTTTGTAAACCTGAACGTGTAACTTTTGCAGGATCAACTATACCAGCAGAGGACATATCTACATATTCTCCAGTTGCTGCGTTAAATCCATCATTAAATGGTTTAGTTTTTACATTTTCTGCAATCACAGCTCCATTAGAGCCTGCATTCTCAGCAATTCTCATAAGAGGAGCAGTAAGTGAAGCTTCAACAATATTAGCTCCAATTAATTCCTCTCCTTCTAAATTTTTATCAGCCCATTCTTTCAAAATAGGGGATAAATGAGCGAGAGTTGTTCCTCCTCCAGGTACAATTCCTTCTTCAACAGCTGCTTTTGTAGCATTAATAGCATCCTCAAGACGAAGTTTTTTATCCTTCATCTCGGTTTCAGTAGCAGCACCAACCTTAATAACAGCTACACCTCCAGCTAATTTAGCTAAACGTTCTTGAAGCTTTTCTTTATCGTAGGAGGAGTCTGTTTCATCCATTTGCTTCTTAATTTGATCACATCTAGCTTTAACTGCTTGCTCATTACCTTCAGCTACAATGGTTGTAGTTTCTTTATTGATAGTTATTCTTCTACCAGTTCCAAGCATATCTAATGTAGAATTCTCTAATTTCAAGCCTGCATCTTCAGTAATAAGTTGTCCATTAGTTAAAACAGCCATATCCTCGAGCATTGCTTTCCTTCTATCACCAAATCCAGGAGCTTTTACTGCGGCAACATTTAACACACCTCTTAATCTATTGACGACAAGGGTTGCTAAAGCCTCTTTTTCGATATCTTCTGCGATAATAACAAGTGGTTTACCAGTTTTAGCTATTTGTTCCAAAACTGGAACTAAATCTTGAACTAACGCAATTTTTTTATCAGTCAGAAGAATATATGGTTCATCTAAAACAGCCTCCATTCTCTCTGTGTCTGTTGCGAAGTAAGGAGAAATATAGCCTTTATCAAAGCGCATCCCCTCAGTAACTTCTAATTCAGTAGTCATTGATTTTCCCTCTTCAAGGGATATAACACCTTCTTTACCAACTTTATCCATAGCGTTGGCAATCATTTGACCTACTTCTTCGTCGTTTCCAGCCGCAATAGTTCCACATTGAGCTATGGCATTGCTGTCACTAATAGGTTTAGAATTTTCCTGAATTTTACCAACCAGAAATTCAGTCGCTTTATCAATTCCTTTTTTCAAAGTAATTGCATTAGCTCCTGCTGCAACGTTTCTCAAACCTGCTTTAACCATTGCATGAGCTAAAACAGTCGCTGTTGTAGTGCCATCCCCAGCTGCATCATTAGTTTTTGAAGCAGCTTGTCTGATTAAAGCAACCCCTGTGTTTTCAATGTGGTCCTCTAATTCGATCTCTTTGGCGATTGTGACACCATCATTGATAATTTGTGGAGCACCAAATTTTTTCTCTAGTACAACATTTCTTCCTTTTGGTCCGAGCGTTACAGCCACGGATTCAGCAAGGATATCAATTCCTCTCTCGAGCGCTCTACGAGCTTGCTCATTGTAAATAATTCTTTTAGCCATGTTTAGGCAGTAATTTAGTAATAAGTTTTAATAATTTTTGAAACAAATATTTTAGCTTACTACAGCTAAAATATCTTTTTCTGAGAGCAAGACATATTCATCTCCTCCCAATTTAATGTCTGTGCCAGCATATTTGCTGTACAAAACTTTATCGCCAATACTCACTTCTGGAGTTTGTCGAGAACCATCGTCATTAAGTTTGCCAGGGCCCACCTGAGCAACTTCTCCAACCTGTGGTTTTTCTTTAGCTGAATCGGGCAAAAGAATGCCCCCAGCAGTTTTTTCCTCAGATGCGGAAACTTTAATAAATATTCTATCTCCCAGTGGTTTTACTGTAGAGACTGTAAGTGAAACAGCTGCCATAGATTAAATGGAGGATCATGTTTGGGACGCTTTGCGTCATAAAATGGAAAGAGAAATCTCCGTCCGTATCATCAACAACATAATCTGCAAAGCGGCAATTAAACCATACTTAAACTGTGCGGGTGGCCGAACCCATTTAACGAATCTACCCATGAGGTGGTAGTATTTTCGGATTATGAGCTGTTTAAAATCAGCTATTCATCACCAATCAATAAAAATGGTAGCAACTCCATCAACTTCTTCACAAACAAAAGGCGTAGTACGTCAGGTAATTGGCCCGGTTCTAGATGTAGAATTTCCAGCTGGGAAATTACCCAAAATATTAAATGCTTTAAGAATTGAAGCTAAAAATCCTGCTGGGCAAGATATAGCGCTCACTGCAGAGGTCCAACAGCTCCTTGGAGACCATAGAGTTAGAGCAGTGGCTATGAGTGGTACAGACGGTCTTGTACGAGGCATGGAGGCAATAGACACAGGCGCACCAATATCCGTACCTGTAGGAGAAGCAACTTTAGGAAGAATATTTAATGTTTTAGGAGAACCAGTAGATGAACAAGGTCCAGTAAATACCAAAGATACTGCTCCAATTCACAGAGCTGCGCCAAAATTAACTGACTTAGAAACTAAGCCAAAAGTTTTTGAAACTGGAATAAAAGTTATCGACCTTTTAGCTCCTTACAGACAAGGAGGTAAAGTGGGATTATTCGGGGGTGCTGGTGTTGGAAAGACAGTTCTTATTCAAGAATTAATTAATAATATCGCAAAGGAACATGGTGGAGTTTCTGTTTTTGGCGGCGTAGGGGAAAGAACTAGAGAAGGAAACGATTTATATGAGGAATTTAAAGAATCAGGCGTTATTAATGCAGACGATTTAACTCAATCAAAAGTAGCCTTATGCTTTGGACAGATGAATGAGCCACCTGGTGCAAGAATGAGAGTAGGCTTATCAGCACTTACAATGGCCGAACATTTTAGAGATGTAAATAAACAAGACGTTTTACTTTTTGTTGATAATATTTTTCGATTTGTTCAAGCTGGCTCTGAGGTTTCTGCCTTACTTGGAAGAATGCCTTCAGCTGTTGGATACCAACCAACTTTGGGAACTGATGTTGGTGAATTGCAAGAAAGAATTACATCTACTTTAGAAGGTTCAATAACTTCTATCCAGGCTGTTTATGTACCGGCTGATGACCTAACAGACCCTGCTCCAGCTACAACCTTTGCCCATTTAGATGCTACTACAGTACTTGCCAGAGCTCTTGCAGCTAAGGGAATTTATCCAGCAGTTGATCCATTAGACTCAACAAGTACGATGCTACAACCATCAGTTGTTGGCGATGAGCATTACAAAACAGCCAGAGCTGTCCAATCAACTTTACAAAGATACAAAGAACTTCAAGATATTATTGCTATTCTTGGTTTAGATGAGCTTTCTGAAGAAGATAGATTAACAGTTGACAGGGCTAGAAAAATCGAAAAATTCCTTTCACAACCTTTCTTTGTAGCAGAAATATTTACAGGAATGTCTGGTAAATATGTCAAATTAGAAGATACTATTGCTGGTTTCAATATGATTCTGTCAGGTGAATTAGATGATTTACCAGAACAGGCTTTTTACTTAGTTGGTAATATTGATGAAGTTAAAGCAAAGGCTGAAAAAATTAAATCAGAAAAATAAATATTTGAATAAATATATTTAACCTTCAATAATTTTTAAATTAATGGCAATTTCTCTAAAAGTTTTAGCTCCTAATAAAAATGTTTATCAAGGCGAAGCTGAAGAAGTAATCCTTCCTAGTACTACAGGTCAACTTGGCATACTACCAGGACACATTTCTTTAGTTACTGCTATTGATATTGGCGTTTTAAGGCTGAGAATGAATTCACAGTGGAAATCAATAGCTCTAATGGGAGGCTTCGCTGAAATTGAATCAGATGAAGTCATAGTTTTAGTAAATAATGCTGAAATTGGTTCTGAGATTAATGTTCAAAATGCCGAACAAGATCTTAAAGAAGCAAAATTAATAATCAGCAAATTTTCTGAGAATGAAAAAAGTCCAGAGAAAATTAAAGCCCTGAAAGATGTTTCCAAGGCTGAGGCTAGGATTCAAGCTGCAAAGAACTAATATTTAAGCAGTGCCACAAAAAGTTACTTCGGGAAACTTTAATTTGGCTTCTTCTAATTTTTTTGTTTTACCTTCTTCTTGCCAATAATTTATTACCTCAGTAGCTTTATTCAATATTTCTACTCTTTCGTTATCTGTAATCCAAGCTTTATTCTCTAATTCACTTTTTAATTTCTCCCAAGCATCATCTCTTGGCCAGAAATAATAAGCAGTAAGAGGACTTGGGCCTCCCCCCACTATCTGATCAACAGCCAAAGCAACATTATCAGGTAACCATAATACTTTAATGATAAATCTCCCTTCATCAGGCTTAGGGGTATAACCAGTAGGAACTCCATCTTCATCGATTGTGGCAGCTGCCAATACAGCAGAAGCGCCCATCATGCCTGAATTAGGCGAAGAATTTTTAGACTTTAGGTCATCACTGTTTTTTTCTTTTGAATTTTGATTTAACTTATCTGAAGAGGTCATTCACGTATTTATGTTTAATAAATAATGTATCAGTTTATGGTCACATTTTGATTGATTTATTCAAAATTACTTGATTTTAGTTATTCATACTTTCTATATAGAATTTTTATCTATCATGAGGCACTTGATAAAAATCATAAATTGCAGCTTCCAATGAATCCCAAAGATCTTTAGGGATATCGTTTTCTTCTGCAAACATTCCAAGCTGACTAGCCAAGCCTCTAGCCTGAGAGAGTTGCGAATCATATGAATCTGACTTATTCATTTTTGAACTTTAAACTTTATAAAAATAAATCTATTAATTAGATTAGTCAAATTTTAAAATTCTAAATCAGAAATTTCTTTGAGTGCAGCAATACTTAAAACTTCTGGGTTTGCGTCTTTGACCAGAACATCATCTTCTATTCTTATCCCAATGCCTTTCCATTTATCATCAATCTTAGGTTGTCCCTCAGGTACCGGGATCCTGTCACTTATGTAGATCCCAGGTTCTACCGTAAGAATCATTCCATTCTGTAATGGCACTTCATATTCTCCCATTCTATATGCTCCAACATCATGAACATCTAAGCCTAGCCAATGTCCAGTTCTATGCAAGTATAGATGTTTATATGATTGATTCTCTATTATCTCCTCAGTACTGCCCGATAATAAACCAATTTCCTTTAATCCTTCTATCAGAATTGTTAAAGCGACATCATGAACAGTACTAGAATCTGATCCAGTTACGGCACTTTTAATTGCATTTTTCTGGGCACTTAATACAATTTCGTAAATAACTCTTTGCTCACTAGAAAATTTTCCACCTATTGGGATTGTTCTTGTTATGTCTCCGTTGTAATAATCAGTTAATGAGCAACCAGCATCTACCAACAATAAATCTTCTTTCCTCAATGGTGAGTTATTTGAAGTGTAATGCAAAATACAGGCATTATCTCCTGAAGCGACAATAGAATTGTATGCAGGTCCTCTAGCCCCTTTTTCCAAAAAAAATCCCTCTAGAAGACCTTGAATTTGCCTTTCATTTTTCTTTGATGAGATAGATTCTCTTACTAGTTCATGAGCTTCTGCTGAAATTTGTATAGCCTCTCTCATTCTTTTAATTTCAAACTCACTTTTAATTAATCTCATCTCATTTAAATAAATTTCTGGAGATTTTATAGAATTTGCACCAATCCCTAATCTCGATCGGTTTTCAAGTTGTTGAGAAAATATCTCGAGTACTATTTTCTCAATTAATGGATACTTACCTATTGAAAAAACAATTTCATCAGACCCATCTATATAACTTGGCAGTAAATCTCTTAGTTCGGTTATTGCATGTGCCTTATCAGCCTTAAACGTTTTTTCTGCGCCTTCTAAACCCCATCTAAAGCCATGCCAGACTTCACTTATAACATCTTTAGGAGCAACAAACATAATAAATCTCTCTCCCTTTGGCTTATGCGATAAGAAAAGAGCAATTGCATCCGGCTCATCGAAACCAGTTAAATACCAAAAATTACTATCTTGTCTAAAAGGGTATTCACAATCGGCATGATGCTTTACAAGGTTAGCTCCTGGGATAATGGCAGCTTTTCCATCTAATTTATTTAGGAAAACTTCTCTTCTTTCTTCAAAAACTTTATGGTCAGGTTCAAACATAAATTGTGTATTGGCGTATTTAAAAAAAAAATGGAAGAATGAATTAAACAGATTTAGTATCCAATCTACTTTAATGGAACCAAGTGTTTACGGTTTAATTTTACTTATAGTTGTTATTTTAATTGGATCAGCATGTTGTTCGGGAGTAGAAGCAGCTTTTTTAGCTGTAAATTCAATTAGAATTTTAGAAATTGCCTCTAGACAAAAGCCAAAAAGTTCTGCAAATCAACTTCTAAAACTTAGAAAACATCTTGGACGGACATTAACTGTAATTACTATTACTAATAATGGATTTAATATAATTGGCAGTCTTATTTTAGGAGTATACGGAGCATTGATAATTAATAGTAGTTTTGGTTTAACCCTTTTTTCAATAGCGTTTTACATACTAGTTGTTTTAGTAGGAGAAGTACTACCCAAAGCTCTTGGCACAAGATTTTCAGTTCAAATAGCATTGTTATCGGTCCCTATCTTGAGAATATTAAATACTTTAATGAGGCCATTCTTAATATTAATTGAACAGATTTTTCCGGTTATTACAGCAGAAAACGAAATTTCAACTGATGAAGAAGAAATTAGACAAATGGCAAAAATTGGAAGTCAGAAAGGGTTTATAGAAGCTGATGAGGCAGCAATGATATTTAAGGTTTTTCAATTAAATGATTTAAAAGCTAAAGACTTAATGACCCCTAGGGTATCGGCGCCTTGTCTTGATGGGTCTTCAAATCTTCATGAAATTTCAAAAACTATAATGTCTGACAGCTCTCCATGGTGGGTTATTTTGGGAGATAAAGTTGACAAAATACAAGGGGTAATAAAACGTGAAAAAATGTTGGCAAAATTAATTAAGGGGGAAAATAAAAAATTATTATCAGAAATTTGCGAACCTGTGGACTACATTCCCGAAATGATTAAAGCGGATCAATTATTAACTAAATTTGACAAGAATCATAAAGGAGTGAAAGTAGTAGTAGATGAATTCGGGGGATTCGTGGGAATTATTGGTGCAGAAGCTGTGTTGTCTGTATTAGCCGGTTGGTGGAAAAATAAATCATGAAACAATTTAAAATTAAAGAAAATTATTTACTTTTAAAAAAATGGTGGGAGACTATTGATCTTACGAATTATGAAAAAAGTTTTCTTAATAGAGAAATAATATCTTTTAATCAACAACTTTTAAGACTCAAAGAAAAAAAAATAAGAATTGGCGCATATGGCAAATCAGGTGTAGGAAAATCTTCTGTTTTAAATTCTTTATTAAAAAAAGACATATTCAAAACAGATATTATTAATGGGACCACAAAAGAAATACAATCGGAAACTTGGACTCTTAAAGATCAAACACTCAATAGTTTAGAGCTGCTAGATTCTCCAGGGTTTGATTTCTGCAATATTAAATTTCCAGATAAAGTTTACTCTTGTATAAAACATTCGGACCTTATTTTATTTATAGTTTCGGGAGATTTAAATAGAAATGAGTTAAGCGAAATCAACTCTTTTATAAAAGATGGAAAAAAAATTATTGTAATTTTAAACAAAATCGATCAGTATAATAAAAACGAATTAAAAGCAATACTTGAAAATATAAATTTTAAGCTTCCAAAAGATTTAAATATTCCGATAATTATTAATAATGAAAACAATCTTAAAAATTACATAACAAAATTAATAAATCAATATGGCGAGATACTATTAACACTAAATTCTATTCAATTAGCTGACAAATTGTTTCTGCGAATAAAAGAGCAAAGATTGCAAAGAAGACAGAAATTAGCTCAATCAACTATTGGTAAATTTTCGACTATAAAGGCATCTGCAGTAGCTCTTAATCCATTTATTTTATTTGATGTTGCTGGTAGTTTCGCAATAGATACTGCATTAATTAGCGAATTAAGTAAGATTTACGGCTTAAAGTTAAAAGGTGAATCTACTAGAAAAATATTTAAAAAAATATCCATTAATAATTTATATTTAGGAGTAACTCAAGTCGGCGTAAATACATCTTTAAACCTTATTAGGAAAGTAATTTTATTAACGGCACCTTTTACTAACGGTCTTACATTATTACCCTATGGGCCTATAGCAATTATTCAAGCGGCAATTGCCGTGTATTCTACAAAAATCCTTGGGAAATTAGCAGCAAAAGAGATATTTATAAGAAGCAAAGTTTCGTTAATAGAACCTTCCATAATGATTCAAAATTTAACTTTAAATGAACCAGAAGCTTTTAACCACATTAATTTTTATTTATCAAATAGAAATCTAAATAATAATTTTGTAAGTTTTCTGCCTTAAAACTCAAAATGAGAACAAGCTTTGCATTATTTGGGACTAGTGCAGATCCACCTACAACTGGTCATGAGAAAATACTAGAAGAATTATCCAAAATTTATGCTTTTACCATTTGTTATGTAAGCAACAACCCCAAAAAAAAGCACAAAGAGGATATCACAATCCGTAGCCAATTATTAAAAACTCTTATTAAAGATTTAGATAATCCTAAAATTTTATTTAATCAAAATGTTACTAGCAAATGGGCAGTAGAGTCGATTAAAAAATGTAAAAAAATTTATGAATTTGATAATTTAGATTTTGTTATTGGGAGTGATTTAATACAAGATATTTTTTGCTGGAAAAATTTTGATAAAATTATTAATGAAGTAAGTTTTTTTATAATATTAAGAGAGGGATATCCTGTTAAATCAAATACTCTTAAGATGTTAGAAAATTATAAAGTGAAATTCAAGATTTCAACCATAAAAATCCCAAATATTTCAAGTTCTAAGCTCAGGTCTAATTTTAATTATTCTTATTTACCAACTTCATTAATAGAAATTGTTAAAAGGAATAATTTATATAAATCCACTAAATTAGTTGAATGAAGTTTTTACTTGCTCAAATTAATCCAGTTGTTGGTGATTTAGAGGGCAACGCAAAAAAAATACTTTGTACTGCTTCGAAAGCCAGCTCATTTTCTGCAGATTTAGTTCTTACTCCAGAATTATCACTATGGGGATATCCAGCAAACGACCTACTTCTAAAAAATAATTTAATCAAAAATCAATATCAAATTCTTGACCAATTAGCCTTAGATATTAGTAAAAGATATGGAAACTTGAGTATCACAGTAGGGATAGCTGAGATCATAAATGATTCTTTTTTCCCAAATCTTTATAATTCTATTGCATTGCTTGAGCGAGGTGAGTGGCAAATAATTGCTCGTAAAATTATTCTTCCCACCTATGAAGTATTTGATGAGAAAAGATACTTTAGATCAGAAGAAAAAGTTTCCGTATTAACAAAAAAAATTAAGAATAAAACTTGGCGAATTGGCTTTACTATATGTGAGGATTTATGGGTCAACAAAAATATAGAAGGTAGAGGAATCCATAAAAAAAATCCTATTTTTGATTTAAAGAAAAAAAAAGTTGATATCTTAGTGAACTTATCGGCCTCCCCATATACATTCAAAAAGTTAGAGCTAAGATCCAAAGTTTCCAGTTTTGCTGCTCAATATCTTCAAGTACCTCTGATATATGTAAACCAGATTGGAGCAAATGATAATTTAATTTTTGATGGAAATAGTTTTATTCTTGATAAAAATGGATCTAAAATTAAGCAATTAAAATCTTTTTCTGAAGACCTCTCCATTTGGGACATTGAGCAAACAAAACCTGAGAAAAATAAATTTGAACAATCTGAGATGTCATCAATTTTTGATGCATTAGTCCTTGGTGTTAAAGATTATGCTCAAAAATGCGGTTTTAGAACAGCTTTAATTGGACTAAGTGGTGGCATTGATTCAGCACTAGTTTCAGCAATTGCGACAGCTGCTCTTGGCAGTAATAATATTTATTGCGTCTCGATGCCTTCTAAGTGGAGCTCCTCTCATTCAAAGAGTGATGCGAAAAATTTAGGGAAAAGATTAAAAATAAATTTCAATAGCATTCCAATTGAAAATTTGATGAGCTCTTTTGAAGAATCTTTTATAAATTCCATATCTTTCAAGATGGCTGAAATAACAAATCAAAATATTCAATCAAGAATCAGAGGAACGCTTCTGATGGCTTTAGCAAATCAAGAAAAGCATTTATTACTTTCAACAGGAAATAAATCAGAGCTAGCTGTAGGCTATTGCACACTTTATGGTGATATGAATGGGGGATTATCGGTAATTGGGGATTTATATAAAACTAATGTTTTTAAATTATGCAATTGGCTTGATAGTGAAGATTCAATTAGCCATAGAAAATCATATATGTTAGATACTAATGTAGATATAATTGGCGAAAATATACGTACAAAAGCTCCAAGTGCCGAATTAGGTCCTGATCAACTAGATACTGATTCTCTCCCGCCTTATTCTATTTTAGATAATATTCTTAAAGGAATTATTGAAGAGAAAAAAGATTTACAACAACTCGAAGAAGATGGTTATAAAAAAGATTTAATTTTAAAAATTATCTCACTCATAAAAAAAGCAGAATTTAAAAGAAAGCAAGCTCCTCCAATCCTAAAACTAAGCAGTCAATCATTAGGAAGTGACTGGAGAGTTCCCATTGCAATATCTTATTAATCACTATAAGAACACTGTTGGATTTTTTTTAAAGGCCGTTTAACTGAATCAAGGTTGATACCTTTTTTGATAGCAAGAATTATACCTGCAGCTTCTAAATAATTATCCACTTCAAAAAGATTGGGATAATCAAAAAACTCATTTGTTACTTTTAATGTATTTTGATTTTTTACAGAGATAATATTTAAACCTTTTTCAATACCTGCCAGTACTGCTTCTCCACCTAGTGCCCCATTAGGAACAACGATAGATTCTATCTGATCAGGGTGTAGTGAAACTAATTCATGTTTAGAGGGCAATTCTACAATGTCAGGTGCATTGCTTAACCCAATCAGTACTGATGGTAAAAAGGTGTATCCTATTTCTTCTGCAGCTGCACGAGGATCTAAATTTTCATTCAATTCAATTGAATTTAAAGCAGGTGCGTGAGCACAGGGAACTTTTAAAAATTTGCTTATTAAATGACTTATAACTGCTTCGACTCCAGAAATAGGATCAATCCCTCTCCCCTCTCGATAGATATTTGTTTCTAAAGAATCTGAATCATCTGGGAATTTTGCCACAATCGCTATCGCCGTAACTCCTTTTTCAATTAAACATTTTCCAGCATCAATTAGAGTATCAGGATTTTCAACTACGCCACCACTGATTTTTGAATAATCAGAATCAATTAATATGTTTAATGGTTTTTTTGTAATCACATAAGAATGAACATTAATCCCTAAAGTAGAAACACATGCATCAGCAACTTGTAAATGTCTTACTAATATTTCTTTTTCAATGGCTAAATCAAAAATTATCCCAATTTTCTGTTGCTTCACCCTTTTTAAAGCAATTTCCCCTTTAGCAAGTCGGTCTAAACTATAACCCTCAACATAAAAAATATTTTTATCTTTTTCAGAAAGATTACCGCCATTCATAACATTTGGATGAGTAATTAAACATCCACTTGCCGATGCCAATAATTTAGCCGCAGGAAGTGCGTCCCCAGCAAAACCTCCTACTTCACAACCAATACCAGTTGGAACAATGAATATTGTTGGTGAATTTTCCATTATTGAAAATATTTCAATTTATATTTTTTAATTAGCCAAGACAGCTTTAATTTTAAGTTTTTTTGTTCCAACAGAGTCAATAGAATCTTGAATATCAACAATTGACCATCGAATTAAATCACCTTTTTTTTCTAAATTTGCAATGATAAATCCCCTTAAATTTTTTAATTTTATTGAAACTGGCCAATCTAAATAATAATCAACTGAACTTAATTTCATTTTTGATATTTACCAAATTGATCATTATATAAATCGTCTTCGACTTCTTTACCAATGACAATATTCAAATCTGACTTGGGATATGCCACACACAAAAGTGCAAAGCCCTTTTCCCTCAAATCATCATTTAACCCCATAGCATCTTCTTGATCTACAGATCCCTCCAATATCATGGATGCACAATCTGTACAAACTCCTGAACAACAACTATTCGGTAAATCTATTCCATTCATTTTTGCCGCTGAAATAATATCTTGATCTTCCGAGCATAAAAAACTTACAGTCTTTTGATCAAATTGAACTTTGATATTGTATTCAGGCATATCCTAAATCTTATTGCTAAACTGATGAACCTCCTACAACTTCTAATATTTCTTGAGTAATAGCTGCTTGTCTAGCTTTGTTATAGGTTAGATTCAAAGTACTTGCTAACTCTTTAGCATTATCACTAGCATTATTCATAGCAGTCATCCTACAAGCGAGTTCTGAAGCTGCAGACTCTTGAAGAGCTCTTAGGACTTGATTCTGTAAATATAATGGTAACAACGAATCTAATAGTTGATCAGGACTTTGTTCAAAAACAATATCTGATGGCAACTTCTCTGAATCACTTTTTTCAATATTTGATTTTTCAACAAGTAGCTTACTATCTTTTGTAGTCAACCTAAAAATTTCATCATTTTCCTCAGCAATTCCTTGAGGGTCAAGTGGCAATAGTGTTTGAACGACAGGCGCGCAGCTAACTAAAGTTATGAATTTTGTATAAATAATTTCCACCCTATCAGAATTTTCTGAAAGAAATTCAGCTAAAATCTCATTTGTAACTCCTTCTGAGTCCTTGACTGTGGGTACCTGTTCTAGTTCTTTGAAAGTACTTTTAATTACATATCTATCCTTTCTGTTTTGAAAATATCCAATAGCTTTCTTGCCTACCAAAATTAAATTTGGCTGATAACCTTGTTTGACTAATTCTGCGTATCTTATTTCAACCTTTTTTATAATATTTGTGTTGTAACCACCGCACAAACCTCTATCCGCAGTTATACAAACCAAGGTGATACTCTTTACTTCTCTCTTGGATAAAAGAGGAGAGTCGACAGCCTCAAATTGTACTCTAGATTGAATATTTTCTAAAACCCGTGCAAGTTTATCTGCAAAAGGTCTACTTTTAAGAACTTGATCTTGAGCTCTTCTAACTTTTGCAGCTGCAACAAGTCTCATAGCCTCCGTTATTTTTCTTGTATTTTTAACGGAAACGATTCGATCTCTAATCTCTTTAAGATTTGCCATGGTATCTCCTTAATAAATTTAAACTGTGGCAAGCATTGATGATTTAACTTCATTTATCACCTCTTTTAGTGTCGCTTCTAATCCATCATTTAATTTCTTTTCTTTAAGAATCTCTTCTATAAATTCCGCTTTGTTTAATTTCAGATATTCCCTAAGTTCAGTTGCAAATTTAGTAACATCTTCAACAGGAACCTCATCAATAAGGCCTTTAACTCCTGCATAAACAACTGCAACTTGTTCTGCAAGGTTCAGTGGAGAGAATTGAGGTTGCTTTAATAACTCTCTAAGTCTTTTTCCTCGTTCAAGTTGTTGCTGAGTTGCTTCATCAAGATCAGATGCAAATTGGGAAAAAGCAGCTAGTTCATCAAACTGTGCGAGTTCTAATTTTAAAGTTCCAGCAATTTTTTTAATTGCTTTTGTCTGAGCGGCTCCTCCAACACGGCTAACAGAAATACCAACATTAATAGCTGGTCTTAATCCTGAGTTAAATAAATCTGCACTCAAGAAAATTTGTCCATCTGTAATTGAAATAACATTAGTTGGGATGTAAGCCGAAACGTCCCCTGCCTGAGTTTCAATAATTGGAAGAGCTGTCATAGAGCCCCCTCCCATAGCATCAGAAAGTTTTGCTGCTCTTTCTAACAATCTACTATGTAAGTAGAAAACATCTCCTGGATAAGCCTCTCTTCCTGGTGGTCTTTTTAAAAGAAGAGACATTTGTCTATATGCCTGAGCTTGTTTTGTTAAATCATCATAAATAACAAGTGTTGCTTTGCCCTGATACATAAAATGTTCAGCAATTGCTGCACCGGTATAAGGTGCTAAGTACTGCAAAGCAGCTGGTTCTGAAGCTCCTGCACTAACTACGACTGTATAATCAAGGGCTCCTCTTTCTCTTAAGACCTCCACGATATTTGCTACTGATGCTGACTTCTGACCAATAGCTACGTAAACACAAACTACGTCTTGACCTTTTTGGTTGATTATTGTGTCAATAGCAATCGCAGATTTTCCAGTTTGTCTATCACCAATAATTAATTCTCTTTGACCTCTTCCAACAGGAATCATTGCATCAATAGATGTGATACCTGTTTGCATTGGTTCATGCACTGATCTTCTCTTAATAATTCCCGGAGCCATTTCTTCAATCAATCTAGTATCACTTGTTGGAATTTCCCCTTTCCCATCTATTGGCTGTCCGAGAGGATTAACAACTCTCCCCTGCATTGCTTCACCAACTGGAACAGATGCGATTTTACCTGTGGACTTAACGTTACTTCCTTCTTGGACACCAAGTGCCTCTCCCATTAAAACGGCTCCAACATTATCATCTTCGAGATTTAAAGCTATACCTTCGGTGCCATCCTCAAATTCCAATAACTCACCTGCCATGACCTTATCTAAGCCATATATTCTTGCAATGCCATCACCGATTTGTAGAACAGTTCCTACATTGCTAACACTTACAGATTGGTCATAATCAGTTATTTGTTGTTTTAAGATTGAACTGATTTCATCAGGGCGTATAGATACCATGGATTTAAGAATTTAAGGTTGATTAAAAAGTTACTTGGAAAGAGATAAGCCAAGTTTTCTTATTTGTGAGGCAAGAGAAGCATCAATTACTTTTGATCCTACACTGGCGACGAAACCACCAATAAGTGATGGGTCGATTTTAGTTACAAGTTCTAATTTTTCTGTTCCAGCAATATTGATGATCTTTTTGGTAATTAAACCTTTCTGTTCATCAGTAAGCTCGACTGCAGAAGTAACAGTTGCTAATGCAATATTACTATTTTCTCGGTAAATCTCTAAAAACCTATCAAGAATTGAAGTAAGGATTTCAATTCTTTGCCTATCGGCCAATAATTTTAAGAAATTCAATAAAGAAGAATTTACCTTATTTGAAAAAATTTCAATAATGATTTTCTTCTTAGCATCTGTCTCTAAAATAGGAGAGGATAGTGCCTTCTCCAATTCAGGGGAATCATTTATTAATTCCAAGAGCTGTTTAACCTCAGAAACCATCTCTTCAGTTTGCGAATTTTCATTCACAACTTGAAGTAATGCCTCTGCGTATGGTGTAGTAACTGAATTTAAAAGTGGCATTAGTTAACCTCAATATTGTTAATTGATTGAGTTACCAAATTTTCTTGTGTTGTTTTATCAAGTCGATTTGGTAGAGAATCTAAAGCTTTCTTAATTGCCAGTTCAACAGCTTCTTTACGAAGTTGAGAAATTGCTCTGGATGCTTCAGAGCTCTCATCAGAGATTGCACTTTGTTTAATTCGTGCCATCTCCTCTATAGCTTTTTTCTCACTTTCCATTCTGATTGATTCAGATCTTTTGAGAGAATCTGCTTTTATTTGAGAAGCTTTTTCTTCTGCTGAAGATAAATCTTTCTTCGCTTTTTCTAAAGCTTGAGTTGCATTTAGTAGTCGATCTTCGGCATCTTTTAATTCAAGAAGGATACCTTCTCTCCTTTTTTGAAGCATTTTACCTAGAAAACCAGGCAAAAATTTATAAAGACCGAAAACTACTACAGCCCAATTAAGGATATTAGTTTCGAATAAATTGAAGTTCAATCCAAAACCTTCTGTAGCTAAAAGAGTTAAATTCATTTTTCTAGAATCAATCTATTAACAATAAGTTCGCTTAGATCATCAGCCTGTTTAGAAAGTTGATCACGAGCAGCAGACGTCTGACTTTCAATTTCTAGTCTTGCTTTTTCTTTTGAAGCATTTGCTTCATTGTTAGCAAGTTCTAGTGCTTCTTTATAGAGCTTGTCAGACTCATTTTCAGCTTCGCTCACAATTCTTTGGGCTTCTGTACGCGCACTTTGAAGCTGAGTCAATAAATCAGCTTCTAATTTTTTAACCTCAGAAAGTTTATTTTTGGCCTCAATAATATTATTACTTACAAACTTTTCTCTTTTTTCTACAACATTGCCAACAGGCTTAAAAAAGAGAGAATTTAATATGTAAGTAAGTGCAACTACTTGTATCGCCATTAGCGGCAAAGTGGCATTTATATCAAATAATCCACCTTCTGTAGCACCAAAAAAATTAAAGGCCAACATATGTTTTAGTTGAAGTTAAAAAATTAAATTTAAATATTGCTAATAAGGATTTAGAAGCAATATTAACTTTTAGGAAAAAGGATTCGCAAAAAGTAGTACCAAAGCCACAACTAATCCGTAAATTGTTAATGACTCCATGAAAGCGAAAGATAAAAGAAGAGTTCCTCTGATTTTACCTTCAGCTTCTGGCTGACGGGCAATACCCTCAACAGCACCTTGAGCTGCGTTACCTTGTCCAAGACCTGGGCCAATAGCACCTAGACCAACTGCTAAACCAGCAGCTACAACTGATGCAGCGGAAGTAATCGAATCCATAATTTTGAAATAAAGAGCTTAATACTTGTGATAATCTTTGTTGTCATACACGCTTGGACATCCTTTGTTTTAAGAATGGGTCTGATATTTTCAGACCTACGCGATTAGATATTTTGCCAGATTACAGACACTTTGTAAAAGCGTCTGAATGTATCAGAAAACAGCTAATGATGTTCTTCAACAGCTTCTCCAATGTAGTAGGCCGCTAGAGTTGCAAAAATCAATGCCTGAATTGCACTAGTAAATAATCCTAGGAACATAACAGGTATTGGGAGTATTAGCGGAACTAAAAAGACTAGAACACCAACAACAAGTTCATCAGCCAAAATATTTCCAAATAGCCTGAAAGAGAGTGATAAAGGTTTAGTAAAGTCCTCTAGAATTTTGAAAGGAAGCATAATCGGGGTTGGGTGAACATAATATTCGAAGTATCTCCAACCCTTATTGCTTAAACCTGCATAAAAATAAGAAAGTGAAACCAATAAAGCCAAGGCTATAGTTGTATTGATATCTGCAGTAGGTGCTCCTAATTCTCCACTTGGTAACTTAATCAATCTCCAAGGAATCAAAGCTCCGCCCCAATTACTAACAAAGACGAATAAAAATAAAGTACCTATGAATGGCATCCAATCTCTATATACTTTTTCACCTATTTGCGTCCTAGCAAGATCTCTTATGTAATCCCAGAGAAACTCAAGCAGGTTTTGAAGGCCTTTAGGATCATTTTCCATTTTTTTAGTTCCTAAAGAAATAAAAACTAATAACGCTCCTAATAAAATCCAAGATGTTAAAAATACCTGCCCATGAAGTCTGATATTTCCAATTTGCCAATAAAGATGTTGACCAACCTCTAATGCTGCAAAATTTGTTAGCAAGGAATTAAAAAACATTTGTTTTGAATAAAAAAAATTTACTTAAGAACGTGAAAAATAAAAAATGAGTGAAGGCTTATAAATGAAAAAACCTATCATCGTAGGAAAAATATCCAAAGATCCTAGCTTGCTCGCAAAAATAAAGAGGCAAACTGGAACTAATAGTTGCAATTTTGATACACCTGATGATTCTTTACCAAGTTTCCCTATACTTTTGGCAAGCAAACGTAGGTAAAAAATGCCGGCAATTGCACCTATAAAAATACTAAAACCAAAAGTAAAGCCTAGAAAAATTCCAGTTATTGATGCTAATAAAATAGAAACAATAAAAGTAATTCCAAAAATTGTTAATTGCAATTTTGTGTATTCATCATTTTGGGAAAGCAAATGATCTATTTGATTGGCAATGCCAGATTTACTTTCTTTGATGATCGAATTATTCAGGGATTGAGAAAATTGAACATTCTCATTAGAGGGATGCTCAAGTTTTTTTCTATTTGAGTCCACTGATGTGAACATAGTTTAGAAACCCCTCTGTATGGTTTTAAGTAAGTATATAAACTCACGGAATCTATCACGGAGAGGTACCTTTTAGCTAGTTTTTTTTTATAAAAAATTAATTCTTAAGATTTATGATGAATATGTAGGCCATTTTTTACTTTATTCTTCAAAAATAAAATTTATGAAAAGTCATCTTTCTAATTGAGTTAACACTTTAAAACGTTAATAAAAGACTTGGCAAAATCTCAATTAAACGTCTCAATAGTAAATATACATCTAAAAAATTGGAGATAAGTCAAGAAAAAATAAAATACAAAAGAATTTCTAAAAGAAAAAAAACCTTTAGTTCTAATTACAAAAAAAATTTCAGTAATTTAAAAGAGTCTATATTTCCCTTACCTTGGGCGATATGGCCTTATGAAGCAAAAATCCTAATTGTCATCATTGGAATTTGGTCAATATTAGGAATATGCATACTAGGATCATCAAGTTGGTGGGTGGCTAGTAGGGAAATGGGAAATTGGGCTTACTTCTTAAAAAAACAAATCATTTGGACAATTCCAGGAATTGGTTTATTTTATTTCGTACTTAATACAAACATTAGAAATCTTTTAAAGTGCTCAAGAATTATTTTTTATATTTTATTCTTTTTGATTTTCCTTACCAATCTTACTGGAATTACAGTTAATGGATCTTCAAGATGGCTAGTGCTTGGCAATTTACGTCTGCAGCCATCTGAATTAATTAAACCTTTTCTCATTCTAGAAGCTTCTAATCTTTTCGCACATTGGAATCTAGTAAAGAATGATAAAAAATTAATTTCAATCATAACCTTTGGTTTATTAATTTTATTAATACTTAAACAGCCTAATTTAAGTACTGCATCATTAACTGGAATTCTTCTTTGGGTTATGGGTTTATGTGGAGGAGTAAAACTTAGTTCTCTTTGCTCATTTGCTTCAATAGGATTAATTACTGGATGTATCAGCATTCTTAATAACGAATATCAAAAACTGAGAGTTACTTCATTTATAAATCCTTGGAAAGATCAACAAGAAAATGGATTTCAATTGGTTCAAAGTTTATTAGCTATAGGTTCTGGCGGTTTATTTGGCCAGGGTTTTGGACTGTCGATACAAAAATTACAGTATCTGCCGTTCATGTATACAGATTTTATTTTTGCCATTTTTGCGGAAGAATTTGGTTTATTGGGGTGCACTTTATTCTTAGGATTTTTAGCAGTATTCTCTTATATAAGCCTAAGAATTAGTCTTAAGTGCAGGAACAACTATACAAAATTAGTTGCTATCGGATGTTGTGTGCTGTTGACAGGACAATCAATAATGCATATTGCTGTAGCAACAGGTTCTATGCCTACTACAGGGTTACCACTACCTTTCATTAGTTATGGTGGCAATTCATTATTAGCGTCTTTTTTTATTGCAGGGATGTTAGTTAGATGTTCATTAGAGTCAACAGGATTCATTGGCATGATTAGTACACGAAAGACTCTTAATTAGTTAGAATTTAAGGGATTAAATCCAAGCTATCGAATCATTTAATTTAGTTATTTCAGAATTATCTCAAAAGGGTAATCTGCTTATGCAGAATGGTCTTAATAGTCCTGGTCCATTTACTATATTTTTGGTTTTCAGCGCAGGACTTTTAACAAGTCTTGGGCCATGTTCCTTATCATTACTTCCAGTGACAATTGCTTATATAGGTGGAACAGAGAAAAATAAATTTAAACTTATTAGTTTTTCAGGAGGTGTAGTTTTTTCGCTTGTTGCACTCGGGGCTGCGAGTGGGTTCTTAGGTAAAATATATGGGCAAATTCCATCGTATTACACTTCATTTGTTGCCCTAATAGCAATAATAATGGGTTTAAATTTATTAGGAATTCTAAAGTTTCAGTTTCCGAATGGACCTGATTTAAAAATAATTGAAGATAAAATACCAACATTTATAGCGCCTTTTGTCATAGGGACTACTTTTGGACTAGCTTCTTCTCCTTGCATTACTCCAGTTTTAGCAACTCTTTTGGCTTGGGTATCACAAGCTAAAAACCCAATAATCTCAATTATTTTTTTATTTTTCTTTGGAATAGGCCAAGTAACTCCATTAATCATTGCAGGAGCTACTGCAGAAAACTTAAAGCAATTTTTAGCTCTTAGAAAATTTAGTCAAATAATTCCGACTTTAAGTGGGATATTTTTAGTTTCTCTAGGGTTATTAAATTTATTTTCAAATTGGATTTAAATGATTATTTTTAAGAATCTAATTTTAAAAATATCAAGTTTAAGATTCGCTATATCGCTGATAATCTTCATAGCTATTACAAGTGGCATAGGTACTTTTATACCTCAAGGTAGTAATAATAAATTCTATATTGATAATTTCGATAGAGCTCCAATTTTTGGATTTTTAGATGGAGAAAAAGTCTTAAAACTTCAATTGGATCATATATATACAAGCTTTTGGTTTTTATTTACATTAATTCTTCTTTGCATTTCTCTGGCAGCTTGTAGTTTTAGGAGGCAAATTCCTTCATTAAAAGCTTCATTAAAATGGATTGAATATAAGAGCGAAAAAAAATTTAGCAAACTGCAACTAACTACAAGTCATCCAATCAATCAAGATGGAGAACATATATCAAAAGTAGATTTATTACTTAAAAAAAAAGGATGGAAAACATACAAATTTAATAGTCATATTTCTGCAAGAAAGGGGTTAATTGGAAAAATCGGTCCTTTAGTTGTACATATCGGATTAATAGTCTTACTTATAGGTTCAGCATATGGAAGTTTTTCCAGTCAATCAAAAGAACAATATTTACTGCCTGGAGAAACTTTAGATCTTGTTAATGAGAGCACAAACTCAAAAGTCAATGTAAAATTAGTCGATTTTTCTATAGAACGTGAAAGTGATGGTGTGCCCAAACAGTTTATTTCAAAATTAAATTTTTCTTCTGAAGATTTAAATTTAAATGAAATAAAAACAACCAAAGTTAATCACCCAATCAGGTTTAAAGGATTAACTATTTATCAAGCAGATTGGGCAATATCAAATGTTGTTTTAGAAATAGATAATATCCTTTATCAATTACAATTAAAGGAGATTCCAGAAATCGGTAATCAAGTTTGGGGAGTTTTAATTGAATTAGGATCGGAGACTAAAAAAAATTTCCTTCTAACAATAGATAATGAAAATGGTCCACTTAAAATTTCAAATATAGAAAATTTTTCCGGGAATAATATCTATATCAATGAGGATCCTTTAGAAGTTAACTTTTCAAAAGTATCCCTGAAAAAAATAATCCCCAGCAGTGGATTAATAATTAAAAATGATCCGTCTATACCATTTATTTACTTTTCTTTTATCTTGATAATTTTTGGAACAATAATAAGTCTTATACCAACTAACCAATTATGGATTCTGGTAAATAAAAAATCACAAAAGTTATCTATTGGAGGTCTTAGTAATAAAAATCTTGTTGGTTTTAAAAAAGAATTTTTTAAATTATCAGACGAAATAAAAAATTTTTAATTTCTTTTCTGCCCACTAAAAATGTCTAACTGCATAGAAACATTCCCTCTGGGGTTAAAGGCAGCATTTAAATGTATCCAGTGAGGTGAACCTTCATTCACTAAATCATCCATAATTCTATTCACAACTTCCTCATGTGATATTTTTATATCCCTAAAATTATTAATATAAAGCTTTAAAGACTTCAACTCATAAACTTTCAAATTAGGTTGATAAATAATATTTAGCTTTGCAAAATCTGGATAACCAGAAAAGGGGCACTTGCATGTAAATTCAGGTAACTGAATAGAAATTTCATAAATTCTTTTCTTATTTGGATTATCAAAACAAATTATTTTTGATTCTTCAATAATTCTTTCACCATATAGCGGTCTTTGAGTCGAATCTTCTAATTTAGCTGTACTCATTTTTAGTAGAACTTTTTTCTAAACCTATATAAAAACTATATATAAAGATAAAAATTCGCAAAAGTATCAACAAATCTAAGTATTACAATTGACTAAGCCAAAAGATGTTAAATCTTATTTTTGTATCAATAGCAACATTCATTATGTCCGCCGAAAGGTTTATATGTGGTTAGTTCAATGAAAAATTAATGGACATTTGTTTGGTAACTATCGATAACAACTTAAATAAATCCCTTCAACCAAAAACTGCAATTGGAATGTTATGGCTTCAAACACACTTTGAGAATGATCAGTGGGAAGCGTTATCAAATAGTACAGTAATAATTTCTGAAGAAAATTCCCAATTGTTAATTGAAGACGCAACGAATGCAGGCCTTAATATTAAATGTTTTTCTGATATTTCAATGTTGGATGTTTTCCCAAAAAACAATTAAAATAAGAATATTCAATCCTTAATCATGAAGAAAATTGAAGCAATCATACGTCCATTTAAGCTGGAGGATGTAAAAATTGCATTAGTAAACTCTGGTATTGTTGGAATGACCGTAAGTGAAGTCAGAGGTTTTGGAAGGCAAAAAGGACAAGTTGAAAGATATAGAGGTTCTGAATTTACTGTTGAATTTCTTCAGAAACTCAAAGTAGAAGTTGTAGTAGAAGATGAAAAGGTTAATTCAGTCATAGATGCGATTGCTGAAGCAGCGAAAACTGGAGAGATAGGTGACGGGAAAATATTCATGACATCAATTGACTCTGTTGTGAGAATTAGAACTGGCGACAAAGATGAAGAAGCTCTTTAATTCAAAGAGTTTCTTTTACTAAATTTTGTATATATTCACTATTAATACTTTTATTTGATTGACTTCCTAAGGTCATCCAAGCTAGATATTCATGATTTCCAGCAGGGCCTACTAAAGGAGAAGCTATCAAATTCTTTATATTCCATTGGAAATTCTTAGCAGCATAAATAACAGACTCTATTGCCTCAGTATGGAATTTAGGATTGCGAACAACACCACCTTTACTGACTTTATCTTTACCTACTTCAAATTGGGGTTTAATTAAAAATATTCCATCAATACAATCACCTTCTAATAAATTACCAATAGATTTAAAAACTAACTTTAATGAAATAAAAGACAAATCAGCAACAACAAAATTTGGCAATTCATTATTTCTAGATAAAAGATCATTAGGTTTTAAATTTCGAATATTAGTTCGTTCAAAAAGTATGACTTTTGGGTTATTTCTAATCTTCCATGCAGTCTGTCCATAACCAACATCTATTCCATAAACTAACTTTGCTCCTTGTTGCAATAAACAATCAGTAAATCCTCCAGTTGAGATTCCTGCGTCAATGCATATTTTATCTTTTACTTTAATTTCAAGTTTTTTAAATGCCTCCAATAACTTTTCGCCGCCCCTTGATACAAACATAGGCTCGGAATCAATAAAAAATTCAGATCCAATTAATACTTGTTGCCCAGGTTTATCAAATACTTTTCCATTGATATCTCTTACCTTGCCCGCAAGAATTAAACCTTGAGCTTTTTGACGAGTTTCACATAAACCTTTATTTAAAAGATAAAGGTCTAATCTACTTTTATTAATCATCTATTAATCAATAAAAAAAACTGAATAATGAACTTCCACAAGATTAAGATTCCAATTATCTAATACCTTCCAATTTTAAATTAGAACTAAAAAATTACCCATTATTTAAGAAAGGAATAAATGCACACATTTTTACATTTAAGCTTTCTTAATTAGCCAGAAAAATGTTACATAAGAAAATAATAATCAGGCAAATATGTTCAATGGCAAGTACATCTCTAAGGTATAGAGCAATTATTTGATTTTGGTTATAAAGTTTAAATTGATAATTAATAAAAATTGTGATCGAGCGTTACACATTACCCGAAATGGGGAAAATCTGGACTGAAAGCGCAAAATTCCAGAGTTGGCTTAAGGTTGAAATAGCTGCATGTGAGGCAAATTTTTCCCTCGGTAACATTCCTGAGAATGCCATGAAAGAGATCCGTTCAAATGCAAAGTTTGATGAATCTAGAATTACAGAAATTGAGAAAGAAGTTAAACATGATGTCATAGCATTTCTTACAAGCGTTAATGAATTTGTAGGAGATTCTGGAAGATACATACATGTTGGCATGACAAGTAGTGATGTACTTGATTCTGGATTATCTCTTCAGTTAAAAGATTCTTGCGAATTATTATTAGAGGAAATTGAGAAGTTAGAAAATGAAGTCAGATTATTAGCGAGGAAGCATAAAAATACATTAATGATTGGCAGATCTCATGCAATTCATGGGGAGCCAATTTCCTTCGGTTTTAAACTTGCTGGATGGTTAGCAGAAATAATAAGGAACAAAAAAAGATTGTTAATACTGAAAGAAACTGTAGCGATTGGACAAATAAGTGGTGCAATGGGAACTTACGCCAATACAAATCCCAAAGTAGAACAAATAACTTGTGATTTACTAGGCTTAAAACCAGATACAGCAAGTACACAGGTTATATCGAGAGATAGACATGCAGAATATGTACAAACTATTGCACTAGTTGGCGCTTCTCTAGATAGATTCTCAACTGAAATAAGAAATTTACAAAGGACTGATGTTTTAGAAGTTGAAGAGGGCTTTACAAAAGGGCAAAAAGGAAGTTCTGCCATGCCTCATAAAAGAAATCCTATTCGAAGTGAAAGAGTAAGCGGTTTAGCAAGAATTTTGAGGAGTTACGTCTTAACCGCACTGGAAAATGTTCCACTTTGGCACGAAAGAGATATAAGCCATAGTTCAAATGAACGTATCATGTTACCTGATGTATCAATCTGTTTGCATTTTATGCTTAGAGAAATGAAAGAAATAGTAAGCAATTTAGAAGTTTACCCAGAAAATATGCTCAAGAATTTAAATATATATGGTGGTGTAATCTTTAGTCAGAAAGTTTTACTTTTGCTTGTAGAGAAGGGCTTTTCTAGAGAAAAAGCTTATAGCTTAGTACAAAAAAATGCGCATCAGGCCTGGAATACTAAGAATGGGAATTTCAAACAAAATATAGAGAAAGATAATGAAATAATGGATTTTATTGATCAAAGTGACTTAGAAGAATGTTTTAATCCTTCAATTCATCTCAATAATTTAAGTGTAATATGGGAGAAGTTAGGTATATAGGATTACTGAAAACCTTATCTAAGTTAAACCAGTGTTTTCAGAGGAATAATGACAAAAAACTTTAGGATTGAAAAAGATAGTATGGGAACAATAGAGGTGCCCATGGAATCTTTGTGGGGTGCTCAAACACAAAGATCTATAATAAATTTTTCTATTGGAGAAGAATTAATTCCAATTGAGTTAATTTATTCAATCACCCTCATAAAAAAAGCTGCTTCAATTGCGAATTTCAATTTAGGGTTAATAGATAAAAGAAAAAAAGATTTAATTGTAGAGGCATGTACAGAAATACTTGATGGGCTTCATGATTCACAGTTTCCCTTAAAGGTTTGGCAAACAGGTAGTGGCACGCAAACAAATATGAATGTTAATGAGGTAATTTCAAATATTGCAGCATTAAAAACTAATTCAGAGCTTGGTAGTCATCAACCGATACATCCGAATGATGATGTAAATAAATCTCAGTCAACTAATGATACTTTTCCTGCTGCCATTCAAATATCTGTTGTTAATGAAATAATTAAAAATTTAGTTCCAACGATAAGGGAACTTACCAAGATCCTTGATAAAAAAAGTGAAGAATGGAAAGACCTTATAAAGATAGGAAGAACCCATTTTCAAGATGCAGTTCCCCTTACTTTTGGGCAAGAAATATCAGGATGGTCAGAGCAACTTAAAGATGCTGAGAATGCAATTATTATTAGTCTGAATGAATTGTATTTCTTACCTCTGGGAGGAACTGCAGTTGGTACAGGGATTAATTGTCCAAAAGGATTTTGTGAAGATTCTATAAAATCAATTTGCGATGATACTAATCTAATGTTCTATAAATCAAAAAATAATTTTTCTATCATGGCCTCGCATGATCGTCTAGCTCAAGTAATGAGTCAGATAAAAATTTTAGCAGGTGCATTATTTAAAATTTCAAATGATATAAAAATTCTATCTTCTGGTCCAAGATCAGGAATATATGAATTAATTATCCCTCAAAATGAACCTGGCAGTTCTATCATGCCTGGCAAAGTTAATCCGACTCAATGCGAAGCATTATCAATGGTTTGCACTCAGATAATGGGTCTTGAATATGCAGTTTCAATGGCAAATTCTAGCGGCACTTTGCAGATGAATGAATATAAGCCTCTTATTGGATTTAATATTCTTACAAGTTTAAAATTACTTAAAAATGCAATAGAAAACTTCAGACTAAAATTAGTTGATGGGATGGAACCTAATCAAAATAAAATGAAGTTAAATTTAGAAAATTCACTAATGTTAATTACAGCCATAGTGCCAAAAGTTGGTTATGAAAAAGCAGCTGAAATTGCAAACCTTGCCTTCAAAGAATCATTAAATTTAAAAGAGGCAACACTTAGATTAGGATATCTAAAGGAAGATGAATTTGATGAAGCGATGAATATTAATTCAATGATTTGATTAAAAATTCATGAATCATTGTCAATTCTTTTTGTCGCAGGATTAATATCTTCAGAGACTTTTATAAGTTCATTAGATTCAGAAACAGGGAAACGATTGATAGCTTTTAATGCTAGCTTTGCTTTGCTTTTTAATTTATTACTAACACCTATACAGTATTGAACTTGAGAAAGAACATCAATTGATCTTCTAATAATCCTCACTACATCGCCTTCGTCTAATGAAGTATTAAAAACCAAATCTTTCCATTTTTTTCCTCTTGCCCATTCAGAAATAATTCCAGTCAACTCTGTTTCTAAATAAATAGGAATTTCAATATGAAACTTATTTTGTTGAGAAGCGACTAATTTTCTTAAACCATCTAATTCATTAAAAACATCTATTACCTTTAAAGAAGGCTTAAAATTACACCAAAGATTAGGCCTCCTTATATCAACGCATATAGCTTGAATAATTGCAGCTAACTCGGGAGGATCTAAATCGTCTAAATAACCACTAACTAAAACAAGACCAATCCATAATTCATTTTCACTTCTTATTGCACCAACTGTTTGTCCAACTCCTGTCAATTCCAAATCATTTAAACAACCGAAATGATTCAAAATTTTAATCAAATCGGTAAAAGTTCTCCAGTTATGATTTTCTTTATCCTCAAGAAGTTTTTTTCTCATGTTTATTTCTTGTTCAACATCAACAATTCTTTTTCTATATTTTTTTAATTTTCTAGAGTCTCCAAATCTATGAGCGGGATGATTATTAACTTTTTCTTCTAAATTATTAATTTGTTGCTGTTGTGCTAAAACTTCCGTTGACAAATCATATTGTGGAGTTTGTAAATCATTTTTTTTAGAAACTTCTAAAATTCGATCCGCATAACACAGCGACATATCATCTCCCCTAAATACCTCTCCAGAGAAATACATCTTTGGCACTTCAAGTCCTAAGACATCAATTGCATCCAAATCATTAAAAATACTTACTATGTATGAGGGTTTTATAAGAATAAATAAATTATCAATTGTCAAACACAATAAACTCTTAATTTTTTGGGATTCATATATTTTCTTACAAATTAATCCTGGAACAATTTTTCTTTTAATTTGAGGAGCTTTGATTGAAATTAAGCTTCCATCTTTAATATATGGGAGTGCATTAGTGATCTCTTCTGATAATTTTTCTGCTGCTTGTTTTTCTAAAATTTTCAAGAGTCTTCTCTCTTCTTTAAGACGATTTTTTAACTTTTCGTAGGCATCAAAATCTTTCCATGAAACGTTAGATGTAATTTTCTTTAATTCAATTAAATCCTTATCTAAATTTTCAAGAATTATATTCTCACCTGAAGATTCAACTAAATATAAAAAACTACCAAAACTTCTTTTAATTAATTCTTTAGACTTCTCTAAAGTATAACTTTGTAAAAGATTAAGTACCATTCCATAACTAGGAGTGAATTGACTCTCTAAAGAATTTGGTTTGCTAATAGCCAGTGCACTTGCCTCTTTAGCACCTTCGAATCTTGTTTGTAATGTAACAACATATCCTTGGGTATCTTTTCCTCTTCTTCCAGCTCTTCCTGACATTTGCAAAAATTCACTGCTAAATAATAATCTATGCCCATCTTCTGTCCTTTTTGATAAAGCAGAAATAACAGTGGTTCTTGCGGGCATATTAATTCCTGCAGCAAGAGTTTCAGTTGCAAAAACAACTTTTATCAAACCTTGCTGAAATAATTCCTCAACCAATTCTTTCCAGGCAGGCAATAATCCAGCATGGTGAGATGCAATACCTCGTTTTAATGCCTCACATTGAGATTTATCTTTAATTGCCTCTTGATTATTTTTAAGATAAACATTTAATTTTTGGGATATCATATTCGCTTCTGAATAACTTACTAAAGTTAAGTCTTTTATATTCTCAATAGCCTTGTCACATCCTCTTCTACTAAAAATAAAATAAATAGCTGGCAACATATTTCGTTCAGCTAGTTTAGAGATTACAAAGCCAATTGAGGGAGACTTTGGTTGCATTATCCTACCCACTTTCCCTCTCATTTTCTGCCCTTTAGGAGCTCTCCAAATCTTACAGTTTGGATGAATTCCATTACCCTTATTATTCAAAAGTGGATGGAGGCCTTTAACACTACAAAAAATAAAATCAAGTGGGACTGGTCTCTTATCACTATTAATTAGTACTGTGGGCCCATGAACTTTTTCTATCCAATTTTGTAGTTGATCTGCATTGGCTATTGTTGCTGATAAAGCTATTATTTGAGTTCTAGTAGGGCAATGGATTATAGTTTCTTCCCAAACTGTGCCTCTTTGAGGGTCATTCATATAATGACATTCATCAAGAATCACAGATTCTAAATTCTCTAAGGGATCATCAAATTCATCAAATTCGCCATAAAGCATGTTCCTAAAAATCTCAGTCGTCATGACTAAGATTGGTGCTTCTCTATTTATACTTATATCTCCAGTTAAAAGACCAACTTTATTCTCACCATATTGATTAGCAAAATCTCTAAACTTTTGATTTGATAGAGCTTTTAAAGGTGTTGTATAAAAAACTCTACTGTCATGAGATAAGCCTCTATATATAGCAAATTCACCTATCAATGTTTTACCAGAACCTGTTGGTGCAGTTAAAACAACAGAATTTCCGCTATTAATAGCTCGAATTGCTTCTAATTGGAAATCATCTAGCGGAAAGGGAAAATATTCCTCTAAATTAAGCAATAATTGTGATTGAAGAGAGGATGAGTTAACTTCTTAATATATGATCTATATAGATATTAATAAACAAAAAATACCTTGCAAACTTTAATAGTAAATCTAAATCTTTTTAATTAAATTCACAATATATTATTTTGCCAAAATGAAAAAAATAAAAATTCCAAAAAATAGAATCCGTAAATTAAAAACATTTTCTTTAGGTAAAAAATCATTCGAACTTCTGAGTTTAAATTCGCAAAATAAAAAACTTATAGACTTGTGCAGTAATGATTATTTTGGATTAAGTAGGGACAAGGATTTAATAAAAGCTGCTTACGAAACAAGCATGTTAGAAGGTATTGGTTCAGGAAGCTCTAGGTTTATTACAGGTTCAAGACCAATACATAAATTATTAGAAACAGAACTTGCCAAGTGGCTTGATCAAGAGAAAGTATTACTTTTCCCAAGCGGATTTCAAGCAAATATAGCCGCTATCCAGGCTTTAGCAAACAGAAATAGTATCGTAATAGCAGATAAATTGATCCATAACTCTTTATTGGTTGGAGTTAAAGCTGCTCAAGCTAAACTAGTTCGATTTTCACACAATAATTTAAAAGATTTAGAAGAAAAAATTATTAAATTTAACCCCACAAAAAATTCCATCTTAGTTGTTGTTGAATCTCTCTATAGCATGGAGGGATCAATTGCTCCTCTCAGAGAAATAACGGAAATTTGTAAAAAAAATAGTGTTCAATTATTAGTTGACGAAGCCCATGCAATTGGGATCTTGGGACCTGAAGGCAGGGGTTTAAGTTTTAATTGCCGTTCAGATATAACTATAATTACTGGAACTTTTGGAAAAGCATTTGGAAGCGGTGGAGCTTTCATAGCCACCAATTCAGAAATTGGTGAGTATCTTATCCAAACAAGTGGTGCATTTAGGTACACAACCGCTCTTGCACCATCTTTAGCTGCTGGAGCATTAGAAGGTTTAAAAAAAATTTTAGAAAATAAAGAATGGGGTAATGAGTTGTTATCTTCTGCAAAGATATGGAAAGAAGAAATTATTAAAAATTTTAGTTTTCCAATTCAGGGAGATTCTCACATTTTATCAATTATTGTTGGCCAAGAAGAGAAGGCAATTTATCTACAAAAATATCTTGAGGAAAATGGTTTTTTAGCAATTGCGATAAGACCTCCTACTGTTACAGTTGGGCAATCACGAATCAGAATAACAATACGAAGGAACTTAGATTTGAATCTGCTTAAAAATTTCATTGCAGTATTAAAAGAGTTTAAATGAAACAAATTATTACTCAACATGGGTGGGGACTAAATAAATATTTCTGGGATGATTATAAAGTTGATTTTTTAAATAATAATTGGCATTGGCAAGATAATGAAAGGGGCTATTTTTCAACAAATAATTATCACGCAAAATGGATTAAAAGCGAATCTAAAAAAGAAATTAGAATGACTTTATGCCATTCATTTGGTTTTCATTTAATGCAAAAAAAAATCTTAAAAGAAGCAACTCATATTGTTCTTATAAATTCTTTTAATAATTTTCTTCCCATAAGTAATAAGAGAAACTTTATTTTGAGGTCTCTAAAAAGAATGGAAACAAAAATCATAAAAGATGAACCTAAGGATATGTTGAAAGAATTTATAAATAGATCATTTATGCCAAATCATATGAATAATAGTTTTAAAAATATCTTTTATAAAAGTTTAGAGAGTTTAAATAAAACTCTTCTTTTAGGTGATTTAAAACAACTTTACATCAATAGAGATTTTCCAGTATTTTTAAGAAAAGATTGCAAAATTATTTTTATAAAATCAGAAAATGATTTAATTCTTGACAACGAATCAAATAATAACTTTTTAGATTCCTTAAATAAAACACTTGATAGGAAGCCAATTTTAATTAAATTAGCTCAGCAAGGTCATTGCTTGAAAAATTTAAATTTATACGAGATCTTACTTAATGCAATTAATGATGAAAATGGATAGTAAAAAGTGGAATGAGAAAATAAAAAATAATTTCAATGATGCTGCATATCGGTATTTCGAGCATTCAAATATTCAGAAATTTTTTGCAAAAAAGATTGTTCAATTCATAAAAGAATTAAATCCCCAAAAAAAAGGTGAATGGATAGATCTAGGATCAGGACCAGGAATATTAGCTGATGAAATAGAAAAAAATTTTTCTTCCCAAAAAGTAGCCAGAATTGATTTCAGCAATAAAATGCTTCTTGAGAATAAATTATCTAGTAAAAAAATTTTATGGGATTTGAATAATGATTTACCTCCTGAAATCAATAACTGTTCTCTATTAACATCCAACTTTTGCATCCATTGGTTAAACAACCCAGAAAAGATAATAAAAAATTGGTTTAGTAAATTAACATCTGGAGGTTTTTTAATCATTTCTTATCCAACAAAAAATTGCTTTCCTGAATGGAAAGATACTTGTAGAAAAAATGATATTGAATATAGTGGACTTAATTTCATTTGCTCTAAAGAATTATTAAAAGATTTCAAATCAACTGAAATTCATTATTCAGAAAAGTTTAATTATCTTGAAAATTTTGAAGATGTATATAAGCTTTTTAGAAGCATTAAAAATGTAGGGGCTCAATCAACAAATTGTAAACGCAAAACAGTAAAGGAGTTAAAAAAAATTCAAAAGTTTTGGCCAAAGAATTACAATAATACAGTTAATCTTTCATGGCAAATTGAGATTCAAATCATAAAGAAATTATGAGCAGTCAAGATAGTATTTTCAAATTTATAATTTGTGGAACAGATACTGATATTGGGAAAACTCTAATAAGCTCTTTTTTCGTTAAAGGGTTAAATTCCTTTTATTGGAAGCCTATTCAAAGCGGTATTGAATCGCAAACTGATAGTCAAACTGTTGAAAAACTTGCACAATTAAGTAAAGAGAAAATCATCAAAGAAGCTTATGTCTTTACGAAACCTCTATCTCCTCATTGGGCTGCTGAAATAGATCAAAAAACTATTAACTTTGACAAGTTGAGATTGCCAAAAGTGCAAGGCCCATTAATTGTAGAAACTGCAGGTGGATTAATGGTTCCAATAACACGAAATTTTTTGCAAATAGATCAAATAAAACAATGGAATCTTCCGGTGATACTTGTATGTAAGAGCTCACTCGGCACTCTTAACCATACCCTGCTTAGTATTGAGGCCTTAAAACGAAGAAATATTGAGATTTTAGGTTTAGTAGTCAATGGCGAAAAACACCTAGATAATCCAAAAACTCTTGTTGATTTTAGTGGTATTCCGTTAATTGCTGAATTCCCTTACATCAAAAAAATGGACTCAAACAATTTAGATATACTATGGAAAGAACTAGACATCAAGAATAAGTTGATCTCACTTTTAAACTCAAAAATAAGTTAAATGAAATCTTTGGACTCAAAAACTCCATATCAAGATTGGCACCCAAATATTTGGCCACCTTTTACACAAATCAATAACAGCAAACCGCAAATAGAAGTAACTCATGGTAAAGATGCCCTCCTTTTTACTAAAAATCCTAAAAAAGAGCTAATAGATGCAATTAGTAGTTGGTGGGTAACTCTTCATGGTCATAGTAACGAATATATTGCGGATGCCATTTTCAATCAATCAAAAAAACTTGAGCAAGTTATATTCGCTGATTTTTTACATCCACAGGCAAAAAAATTAGCGGAAAGACTTAGTGAATTAACAAAACTAGAAAGATTATTCTTTTCTGATAACGGTTCTACTGCAGTGGAAGTCGCTTTAAAAATTGCCTTCCAATCATGGCAAAATAGAGGAGAGACAAGAACTCAAATAGTAGCTTTTGATGGCGCATATCATGGCGATACATTTGGAGCAATGGCTTTAGGTGAAAGAAATATTTTTAATGAGAATTTCGATAATCTTATGTTCCCAGTTAGGAGAGTCCCTTGGCCTTCAACTTGGATGAACGATGAAGAAGTAGAAAATAAAGAAAATGATGCGTTCCAAAAATTAGAAATTCTACTTAAAACTCCTACAGTTGCAGTAATCCTTGAGCCACTTGTTCAAGGAGCAGGAGGAATGAATATGGTTAGGCCTCAGTTTATAAAAAAAGTTTCAGAAATTATAAAAAATAATAATTCTTTGTTAATCGTTGATGAAGTTTTGACTGGGTTTGGAAGATGTGGAAGTCTTTTTGCCTTTCAAAAGGCAAAAATCGTTCCTGATTTAATAAGTATTTCAAAAGGCTTAACTGGTGGATTTTTACCAATGGGAATAACTTTATGTAAAGAAAAAATTTTTAAATCCTTTATTGATGATTCACCAAGAAAAACTTTTTGGCATGGACATAGTTTTACCGCTAATCCTTTAGGTTGTGCTGCGGCAAACGCTAGCCTTGATTTATTAGAAAAAGAACCACACAAATACCTTTCATTTGAAGAAAAACATTTATCTCACTTAATTAAATTCAAAAACTTACCTTGTATAAAAAAAATTAGGGTATCCGGTACAATTGCTGCCTTCGATTTAGATATTGGGAACAAAAAAGGTTATTTCAATAATATTGGGAAAGAAATAAAGAGTCTTGCAATGGAGCAAGGTTTATTTATTAGACCACTCGGGAATGTTATTTATCTCTTGCCACCTCTCTGTATAACCGATGATCAATTAGAAAAAAGTTACTGGATAATAAGGCAAATCTTAGAAAATCTTTAGATAGAAATTTAAGGTCCCTGCAGTATTGCATTTTCCACATCTTCTCTATTAATGCAATAGGAAAATAGTCTTTTAGTTTCTTGTCCTTCACTTTCCCAGATAACACTTAAATCTTCTTGTTCAAAAATAATAGTTGCATTCCAATTTGAAAGTAACAAATACCATTTAGATGGATTATTAATATCCTTCACAGCACCTAAATCAGTTAGCCACAATTCTAATGATTGAAGTGAATTTTGATTAATAGGTTTTTTAGAGGGATGCACAGACTTTTTTGAAAAATTATTTAATTAGCCAAAGCGGTATTGTTTCTAATTCTTTTCCAGTAAAAGAAGCAATAAAAATTGAAAAAATTAAACTTATAGAAATTATGATAATTAAAAGAAACAACGAAAACAATTCGCCATTCGAAAAAGGTCTTCTATTTCCTATTAAATTTTGATTATTAGAATCTATTACTAAATTATTTAAAACGTTAGTATTATTTCTACTTCTAGAGTTTTCTTTAAGTTTGTCATCATATATTTTCCTTAAATTACTATTATTTAAATGTTCATAAGCTTCAAGAACTTCTTGAAATTTACTTTTAGCAACATCTATTTCTAATGAAGTTGTATCGGGATGCAACTCAATAGAAAGTTTACAAAATGCCTTTCTTAATTCATGATTGGATGCATTTTCATTTACACCTAAAATTTTGTAATAGGAAGTTTCTCCTTTCAAAATAATCTTTTATTAATATTGTAATTCTAATAAATTTTTACTAAATAGAATGTATTTAATAGATGGTTAAAATTCATATTCATAACAAAATGAACAAACAAAACGTTCCAGAAGAAATTCTTTCCTTAATAACTGAAGAAGAAATCAATTTATTTCAAGAGTTACAAATTAAAATTAAAGAATTAAATAATAAAACCAATCTCACAAGATTAATTGATGGGGATGATTATTGGGTATCTCAAGTTTTTGACAGCATTTGGCCATTCAAAGCTTTCACTAATATTAATTTTGATAATAAAAAATTTTTAGATATTGGATCAGGCTGTGGCTTCCCAGGTTTAGCTTATGCCATAACTCATCCTAATTCTGAGATATACCTAATTGATTCTTTGAAAAAGAAAACGGATGCAATAAGAATTTTAGTTGAACAGATCAATTTCAAAAACAATATTCATGTAATCAATGATCGTATTGAGAACTTTGCCCACCAATCGTCAATGAGAAATAGTTTTAATATTGCGACAACTAGAGCGGTTAGTAATCCATCAACAGTTTCAGAATATATACTACCAATGTTAAAAAAAGAAGGGTTTGGAGTTTTATATTGTGGCAAATGGACGAATGAAGAAAGCAAAAATCTAGGGAAAACTTTAGAAATATTAGAAGGGAAAATTCAAGATAAAAAAGAGATCCTATTACCAAGAAATAAAGGCACCCGAAATATAATTCTTATTCAGCAAAAAAGATTATGCCCTGAAATTTACCCAAGAAAAGTTGGCAAACCTGAAAAAAATCCATTGTGAAATTATTTTTTTGATAATCTTTTAACATTCTTATTTCCAAACTTTTCTTTTAAATTTCTCAATTTTCTTATAACTTTCTTTGGATTTATATGACCTTCTAATACTTTCAATAATTGTCCTTCAGAAACATCTACATCTAGTAAATTTGCGTTGAATCCTGGGAACCAGTGGCTTCCATTACCAAGCAATTGATATCTATCTCTTGCATATCCTTCCATACCCAACCAATCAATTAAATTTGAAAGCCAAAGCAGAACAGGAATATTAATATTTCCCGGCGTGTATTCCCAACTTGGTAAATTTCTATTCCAATTTTGATGCCACTCTAAACCTAAGGAATTAATTGATTCCTGTTGTAATCTGTTTATTATCTTAGGCACATACTTCTCAGAATCTGATAACAACGAGACAGCTTCTAAATGCAGAGCAAAATCTGTCTCTTTTGCAATACCCACACTCAAAGTATGGACATTTTGATTTCTTAAGCAAAAAAGATCATTAAAAACTATAGGATGAAGTGGTTTACAAAATTCCAACATTTTTCTTGAGGGAGTATGAAGATGTCCCCCTTTATCAGTAGGACTTATTATGAAAACCCCAAGATCATGCTTATTGGCTAAATTAATAACCTTTGTATTTTCCTGATTAATGAAATACCAGTGCAAATTTACATAATCAAATAAGTTTGTTGATATGGCATTTTCAATAAGTGAAGATTTTCCATGGGTTGAAAATCCAATAGATCCAATTAAATTTTCTTTTTGAAAATTCCTCAAAATATCAATGCAACCTCCCTCTCGAATAGCCTGATTTAAATGTTCAGAAGTATTAATACCATGTATTGCTAACAAATCAATTTTTTTAACTTTCAATTTTTCAATACTTGTCGTAACATCTCTCTCAAAAATTTCCGGATCACTATTTGGTGGAATCTTTGTTTGAATTATATTTGGGATTTTCTTAGTATTCTTAAAACACATCCCTAATTGCACTTCAGAAGTTCCATAGTACTTGGCGGTTTCTACATGACTTAAGCCATATTGTGTTGCAAGATCTAATATATTTTCTACTTTATTTTGTTCTTCGTATGAAACCTCAGAAAAATCTAATTGATCCCAACTTTTCTGAAATCTCATACCACCTAAAGATAAAACAGGAATCTTCAGATTGGTTCTACCAAATCTACGATATTGCATCTTTTTGATATTAGTGCTTATTCATTCTCGGTGGCTTTCCAAATGTTTGAAACATATCCCTATCGAGACTATTCTCTAAATCATCCAATTCTTCAAATTTGACCCAATGAATACAATCAACAGGGCATGTATCTATTGCTTCTTGTATGACATCAGAACTATCTCCATCTTGCCTAATAGCTCGACTTCTACCATGAAATTCATCAACAGTGAAAGTGTTCGAAGCAACGTGAACACAGTACTGACAACCAATACACTTAGCTTCATCAACCCAAACAGCTTTTTCTGCTAACTGACCACCTAAAACGGGTTCCCAGCCTGTAATCTCAATATTTTCTTCAGTATTATGAAATGGATCCGAAAAATCCATATCTTGACATTAGTTTTCCCACTTGGTTAAGACCAATTCAATAGAACCATCATTTTTGTTTTTTTGCTCTACGATTTGGTATCCATCTTCTTTCGTTTTAGAAATGATTGTTTGGTAAGCATACATTTGTGTAACTTTTGATATAAATCTTTCTACTGGAATCTCAAATTTCCATAGATCAAGGTCAGTGACTAATTCATATGAATTAGAATTGTTATCCCATTTAAATCCAACTTGTGTATCACCAGGTAAATTCATACTTATATCAACCGCTGTGAATTGACCTTTATATCCTTTTACAAACTTTTCTTCTTGAATAATTTGATAGCCAAGATGGTTTAAGGCCTTGATTAATGGACCTGCTTCTTTAAGCTGAGTTTTAATAGTACTAAAGTGTGACATTAGATTCGTTGTTTAATTGATTTAATTTTTCATTTTGATTAGAGATGAAAGCATCAGATGTTTTATTCTTTACTGTTACTTTACCAAGAGCATCTTCGAGATTTTTTGTGGCTTCATTACAAGAGTTACCATAAAATCCTTCTACAGTCTCTTCAACTCTTCCGTCTTGATGAATTTTGAATCTCAATGTTTTTTGAGGCATTAAATTCAAGTACTGAGTACTTTTACTTTATATAGAATAACGAAAATATTTTGTTTCAGTTGGTACAAGTTAATTAATTTTAATTTTTATATTGAATATCTGATAAATAAATTTTTTAGTAAGCATTCTGGTAAAAAATTAAGATATTTAATTATAAAATCCTTGCATCCCCATTGAATCCAGCGCAGTTTTTGCTTCTTCCATAACAGAGGGTTCCTTATCGAAAAGAGCTATCTTGGTACATTCATCAACGAAATTTTCTTGAAATGAATCATTTAATTTTTCGTACAATCTACACAATGACCAGATGCAATTACTTCTTACACCTGGTTCATTATCTATTTTCAAGCTTATTAAAAGTTGTTCAGCTGCCAATTGAGCATTTTCTAAAGAAACATTTCCGATTTCAGCTAAAGAACTTGAAGACCATAACCTTACTGCAGCAACATCGTTTCTCAATGCATTTATTAATGGCTCCAAAACAATTTGATTATCATAATTAGCTAAACTCCATGCAGTCGCTCTTCTGACATAAGCATTATCGTCAGTCTCCAAAAGACTGACAAGTTTCTCTACAGCAATAGGACAAGGATTACGACCCAAAGCATATACCACACTCATTCTTTCAACAGGACAAGGTTGATCAAGTAAAGGTAATAAAAGGGGAAAAGATCTTGAATCTCTATATTCACAAAATATTCTTAAGCCCTGTATTCTTTCTTCTCTATTACCTTTTAACATTTTTAATGCTTCATTGCACTCCTGAGTTATGTTTAAACCTTTTGGGAAGGAATCTTCATCAATTTGTTCTAAAGGATCTAATTCAATTTCTAAGGCCAATTCTCTCGCTAAAACATCAGGATCAACAGCGATATCAACTAAGCTTTCTTTATTAGGATCCTTATTTTTTGTCATTTTGAAAAACTAAAAATATTAATTTATGGGGGCAGGAGACATCATATCTCCTGGCAACCAAATTCTTGCGCTAACCGCAAAGAAGGCGATCCCAAAAAGTAAGACAATAGCGAACGGTAAAATTTTTGTCTTAATAAAACCCAAAGATTTAAAAATGACTTAACACAATAATAACCTGTTTAAGAGATTTTTAAAAAATTTTTATTAGATAATACTATTTATTTTTGCATTTTGTCTTAGCTGACCGCATGCAGCATTTTTATCTAGACCTCTGCTTTTTCTCAAGCTAACAGCGATACCATTTTGAATAAGTCTAGATTGAAATAATTGGAGATTTTTTAAAGAGGTTCGTTTAAATTCAACCTCTTCAATTTGGTTATACTGTATTAAATTTACATGACATTGAAAACCTTTTAGCAAATTACTCAATTCATGAGCATGTTCTAATTGATCATTCACCCCACTAAGCATTAGATATTCAAAACTTACCCTACGACCAGTATATTTTACGAATTTTTTACAGTCTTCGATTATATTTTTGATCTCATAATTTTTTGCACTAGGTATTATCATTTCTCTTATTTGTTGGTTTGAAGCATGTAAACTGATTGCTAATGTAAATTGACATTTACCTAAAATTTGAAAAGACTTTACTGATAATTTACTTATCATTTTTGGAACAGCCACTGTGCTTACAGTTATCTTTCTCTGACTAATCTGAAAATCCTCATTTATAGATCTAATTGAAAAAAGTAAGTCATCAATATTCAGTAAGGGCTCGCCCATACCCATGAAAACAATATTAGTCACTTTTCTATTCATTTCATTTTCGATAAATAAAATTTGATCTAAAATCTCACTTGCTTTTAAAGATCTCTTCAAACCTTCCTTGCCAGTTGCGCAAAATTTGCAGTCCATTGGGCAACCAACTTGACTTGAGAGACAAGCTGTTAGTCTTTTTTTAGTTGGTATACCAACGCACTCAATACTTTCATTATCTTCTGTAGAAAGTAACAATTTTAGAGTACCATCGTTAGCTAAGTTTCTTGACTGAATACTTAGCTCACTTACTTTAAAACCATCATCCTTTAACTTCTTTCTAAAATTTAAAGGTAAGACTTCTATTTGATCAATATTTTTCTTCTTATTTCTATAGTTATAGATCCAATTATAGATTTGGCGACCCCTAAAAGCGGCCTGGCCATAATCTAAAGCCACATTTTCTAAATCTTTAACACTACTTCCAAGAAGATTTTTCAAATTTAGTAGTCTTTATTCGAAAACTATTTTCACCATAACAGTAAACCATGTTTTAAAAAGAATTCTGTAAGAATAAGCGCAATAAAACCAATCATGGCCAATCTTCCATTAAGTCTTTCATTATAAAAATGGAATCCATAACGAGGTAATTTTCTTTTGGGGACAATCTCTGGTTTAATCATCTCTTACAAATTTTAAAAAACTATTCTAGTAACTAAAAATAATAATAGAAAATATTTATTCATCAGACAAAAGGCCCTCCTCCTGCAATCCCTCCAATGCGGCAGGATCTGGTAATTGATCTTCAGAAAATTGATTTTCAGCATTAGGCCTTGCGAATGCCGCAAAATTACTCGAAGAAGGATCAATTCCATGTCTATTTCTCGTTGTCTCCAAATCTTCATCGCTAGGATCATCAAGTATTGCAGCAGAGCTTACGGCAGGTGATTGTGGCATATCAACTGTATAATCTGGCCTTAGGTTCTGTGCTCTTCTGTATCCACCTGATTCTTCTGCGAGAATATCAGGGTGGGGACCAGCCTCTGAGGCTAATTCCTCCACAAAACCGCTAAAACCAGTACCTGCAGGGATTAATCTACCGATAATAACATTTTCTTTTAAACCTCTTAACCAATCAGATTTACCTTCAATTGCAGCTTCTGTAAGAACCCTTGTTGTTTCTTGGAACGATGCGGCTGAAATAAAGCTATCTGTATTGAGGGAGGCTTTAGTAATACCCAACAAAACAGGAGTAAATTCTGCTGGAGCTCCTCCTGTAATTGCCATTGCTTGATTTACATCTTCCACTTGCCTCAGCTCTATTAATTCACCAGGCAAGAGAGTGGTATCTCCAGCATCTTCTATACGGACTTTACTTGTCATCTGTCTAACAATAACTTCAATATGCTTATCATCAATTGCTACACCCTGTGACTTATAAACATTTTGCACCTCACTTACCATAGCTCTTTGTAATTTTGATATAGATTCTCGAGCTGCATCTAAAAGAGGTTTTTGATCTTTTAAATCATTGAAATAGCAATCTAATAGTTCATGCGGATTAATTGGACCATCAGTTAAAGATTCTCCACCTGTAACTTGTTGACCATCACTTACCATTATATTTTTTCCAATTAATAGTTGATATTCATTAACTAGATCATCTTTTTCAATAACCGATAAAGAAACTGACTCTTCATCATTACTTTGTTTAATCTGAACAATTCCAGATTTTTTACATAGAATTGCAGAATCTCTGGGTCTTCTAGCCTCTAATAACTCTTCGATACGAGGCAATCCTTGCACGATATCTCCAGTTTTCTGCCTCTCAAAAACAAGCAAAGCTAAACCATCTCCCCTAAGTACTAAATCTCCATCTCTAACATGTAAAACTGAATCAGGAGAAACCATGTAAGGCCTGCCAAGTCTTAAGGTTACTGAACTATTACAAATTTCTTCTATTTCACCACAAGAAGTTGATTTTACAGATTTACTAATAGGATCACCATCAACTACACGATCACCAACTTGAACTACTGCTTTATCGCTAATTTTAATTTCAATTTTATCTTCTTCTCTTTCAACGATTAACCTTCTAATGGGCTCATCGTCAACAACATTTGGTAATTGAACCAATCCTTTCTCTTTACAAAGAATTTGAGTGGTAGCTATTACATCTCCTGCTTTTACTACTTCTTTATTATTGACCTGAAGTTCTGTATGTGTTGAGCCATGACTAGAGTCAGATATAGTATCTCTTCTTACAAGAATAGATTCTAAAATTACTAAATTTAATCTATTGATTGATGCATCATTCTTATCTTCAATCGACTCGACGTCAATAGTCATTTGAGGAGTAGCATTAAAGCTTTCAACACTTAAATGTGTTCTAAGTAATTCAACTCCTTCAACTGATTTTATCAATTCACCGTCTTTATAGGTAAGCCTTTGGATAGCTTTTAAGCCTAAATGTGGACCTTGTTCCTGCTTAACATGAGATAGTTGAGGTATTTCCGCTTGGTCAGGAATATTAAATTCTTCAACTGTTCTTAATAACAAGCCTCGACATTTAGGTGTTTCTAATTTTTGAACAAATAAAATTTCTTTATTATCAACACCATCTAAAATCTTTTCACCTGGATTTACAAGAGTTCCCTCTTCAGTAAATCTATTCAAGACTTCTTCTTCATCACACTCATGGAAAGTACCATTTCTTACAGTTATTTCGCGAAGGATATCATTTTTTTGTGTAACAGTAACAATTCCTGATGTTTGACTAAAAATATCTTTTACAACTTCTGTTCCAGCTTCTATCCATTTCATATCTTCAATCATTAGAAGAGATATGTCCTTATTGATTTCATGAGTCTCTTGAGGAATCCAGAGCAATGTCCCTCCTTGACTTACTTCAAAACCATTTTTAGATGATCTTGCTTTTTTGACACTTAATCCCGGCGCATATTTTACTAGACCACCAGTTTTTGTACGGAACCTCTCATCCGTTAAATCTGCTATTACCTCACCATTACTGATTTTACTGCCGGGGGAAGCATTTAAACGATAAGAAATGCCATCATTAGATTCCAAATTATATATTTGACCTGAGTGAGTAGATTCTTCAGTTAATTTAAAATTTGTGAGAGACATTGAAGTAGTCACAATCTGAACTTCTCTTGAATCTCCGATTGATTCTCTTAATCGAACTTCTCCACCAAACTCACTTGATTGACTTGCTTCAGCCAAAACAGTTCCTTCCTCAACAGATTTTCCAGATGAGATTACAGGTCTTGCATTAGGTGGCAAATTATAAACATCTCCAGCCAAAACCCACAATCTGCCTAATCTTTGAGCTTTTAAAGTGATATTACCCTGCCTATCTGTTACCTCCTTTGGTTGAATAACCTTGTCGTACCTAACTTGACCAGCCAAATCGCAGATAACATCTTTTGTTGCTTTTTCAACACTCTTTTTAACTGCTCCGACAGTAATCTGAGCAACAGTTATATCAGAATTAATTTCATCACCGTCATCAACAAATAGAAGTGATCCACTAGAAACTTCAATTTTTTGAGGTTTGCCAGAATTATTACCTTGAGGAACTATTTTTAGGATGAAATCAACTTCTGCTTGTTTAGCTTCTACACCATGTGGGGTTCTATAACCTCTAACCTTTGCTTTTGAACTAAATTGAACTTTACCAGAAATTTTTGATCTTACTACTCCACTTTCAGCAGTTGAAACACCTCCAGTATGGAAAGTTCTCATTGTCAATTGAGTGCCTGGCTCACCAATCGATTGAGCAGCAATAATCCCAACTGCTTCACCTAAATCAACCAAATGATTATGAGCCAAAGCCCATCCGTAACACCTCCTACAAACCGATCTATTAGCTTCACAGGTTAAAGGGGATCTTATTTTTACGTTATTAATAGATGCTCTTTCAATTTTCCCTGACAATGCAGGATCTATTGCAGTGTTTTGAGGAACAACAAGATTTTCTTCAGTATCAAAAATATCTTCAGCAGTAAGCCTACCAAGAAGCCTAGCTCCAAATTTACCATCTTCAGCTTCAACAACTATTGAACGTTTTGTTCCGCAATCTTCTTCTCTAACAATTACATCTTGAGCTACATCAACTAATCTTCGAGTTAAATAACCAGAATCGGCAGTTCTCAAGGCAGTATCCACCAAACCTTTCCTTGCTCCATAAGAAGAAATTACATATTCGGTAACGGTGAGTCCTTCTCTAAAATTGGTTCTTATTGGCAGGTCAATGATTTCTCCTTGAGGATTAGCCATCAATCCCCTCATACCAACAAGTTGTCTTACCTGAGACATATTTCCTCTTGCTCCTGAATTAGCCATCATCCAAACTGAATTCAAAGGATCATTTTGATTAAAGTTATTCTTTACAGCATCTACCAATCTTTCATTAGTTTCCGTCCAGGTATCTATAACTTTTGTATGCCTTTCAACTTCAGTAATTTCACCAAGTCTATAGCATTCTTCTGTAGCAGATATTTGCTCTTCAGCTTGTCCTATTAAATCTTGTTTAGCCTCAGGAACTTTTAAGTCATCTACTGAGATAGAAACAGCAGCTTGGGTAGCATATTTAAATCCTAAGTCTTTTAGATTATCAGCCATGGCTGCAGTTATTGCAGTTCCATGAGTTTTATAAGCCCAAGAGACTAAATTTTTTAAAGCTCTCTTATCAACTACCTTATTCTTAAATGATGGCGGCGTTTTAGCTAGGGCGGGCATTGTAACTGGATTATTCTTTTTTGAATTTTTAGTAGTTTTACGTACTCTGGATGTTTTTTTAGGTTTAGATGAAGTCATGATTTTGAAATAAATGAAAAATAGTTTTTAAAAAGATTACGTTTCAGAAACTGAATCGATGATGGTATAGTTCATAACTACTCTCCCAACGGTTGTGAGAACAAATCTACTTATTAAATTATTATCAGAGTCAAATCTGTCCCTTCTTAAATTCCAGATTTCTAATCTTGAGCCATCTTCTAACTCTTTAGTTGTTTTTGGACTACGCATTTCGTCTTCATCTTCAACTTCTCCATTAAATCTAACCCAGACCCATTCATGAAGGCTGAGTCTTTTATCTTCAAAAGCAAAAATGACATCTTCTAATGAAGCGAAAGTAGTCTTATTATCTCCGAATTCTGGTTTTTGATAATTCGGTTGCAAAGCCGTCAGATAATAAGATCCCAAAACCATATCTTGTGATGGAGTCACAATTGGTTCACCAGTAGCAGGAGAAAGAATATTATTACTAGCCAACATAAGCATTCGTGCTTCAGTTTGTGCCTCTAAAGCTAAAGGAACATGAACTGCCATTTGATCTCCATCAAAGTCAGCATTGAATGCAGGACAAACTAAAGGATGAAGTTGTATTGCTCTGCCTCCAACTAATTTCGGTTCAAAAGCTTGTATTCCTAAACGATGAAGTGTCGGAGCTCTATTTAAAAGAATTGGATGGCCTTCAATAACTTCCTGAAGTACTTGCATAACTTCGTCATCGGCTTTTTGTATTAATTTTTTTGCAGCTTTAATATTATTGACAATATTTTGTCGTATTAATCTATGAATTACAAAAGGTTGAAAAAGCTCTATCGCCATTTCTTTTGGGAGACCACACTGATGCATTTTTAATTTAGGACCCACAACTATTACAGATCTTCCTGAATAGTCAACACGCTTTCCAAGCAGATTCTGCCTGAATCTTCCTTGTTTTCCTTCAATTATGTCACTGAGGGACTTAAGAGCTCTATTATTTGCTCCAACAACAGTCCTTCCTCTCCTGCCATTATCTATAAGGGCATCGACTGCCTCCTGAAGCATTCTTTTTTCATTTCTTACGATAATTTCAGGCGCTAATATTTCTTGAAGCCTAGCTAGTCTATTATTTCTATTTATAACTCTTCTATATAAGTCGTTTAAATCTGAAGTTGCGAATCTTCCTCCATCAAGCTGAACCATAGGTCTAAGGTCAGGAGGGATAACTGGGATTGCATCTAAAACCATCCATTCTGGTTGTGCATTAGTGGCAATAAAATTATCAATAACTCTTATCCTTTTTATAAGTTTTGCCCTTTTTTGCCCTTTACTGTTAGTAATTTCTTCTCTAAGCTCCTCAGCAACCTGACTTAAATCAAGGTCCTCAAGTAATTGCTTTAGTGCCTCAGCACCAATTCCTACAAAAGGTTCATTTTCTATAGTTGAATCTTCAGCATAAATTTCATCTTCAATTTCCAGCCACTCATCCTCAGTGAGTAATTGCTTATATTTAAGTTCTTTGTGATCACCTGGATCTAAAACGACATAACAATTAAAATAAACAATTTGTTCTACATCCCTTAGTGGAATATCCAAAAGTATGGCAACGTAGCTAGGGATTCCTTTCAAATACCAAACATGGGAAACTGGCGCAGCAAGTTTTATATAGCCCATCCTATGTCTTCTGACTCTACTTTCAGTTACTTCAACCCCGCATCTCTCACAAACAATTCCACGATGTCTTACCCTTTTGTACTTTCCACAATGACATTCCCAATCTTTAGATGGCCCAAAAATCTTTTCACAAAACAATCCATCCATTTCTGGTTTAAGTGTCCTGTAATTGATAGTTTCAGGTTTCGTAACTTCACCTACTACTTGTCCATTGGGCAATGTTCTTTGTCCCCAATCCATTATTCTTTGTGGTGAAGCTATTGAAATTTTGACATAATCAAAGTGATTTTCAGTTCTTAAGTTGCTGTTTGTCATTTTTGTCAAATTTAAATTAAAAAGTTTTAATTGAGAATTTAATCTTCCTCATATTCAGAGGTTCCGAGTGATTCGTAAGTCGGCCTTGATGGAGTATTTCTTCTAGGATTTATATCTTGCATTAAATCTACTTCTTTTCCTTCATCTGTATAAACCCCAATATCCAAGCCTAGAGATTGCAATTCCCTCATAAGAACTTTAAATGACTCAGGAGTACCAGGCCTTGGGATCGGTTTACCTTTTACGATCGCATTAAGCGCTTCATTTCTTCCTTGCATGTCATCAGACTTAACTGTTAACAATTCCTGGAGAGTATAAGCGGCTCCATACGCTTCAAGAGCCCATACTTCCATTTCTCCAAGTCTTTGCCCACCTTGCTGAGCTTTACCACCCAATGGTTGTTGTGTAACTAAGGAGTAAGGACCAGTAGATCTAGCATGAATTTTATCATCCACCAAATGGACTAATTTAAGGAAGTGAGAGTATCCGACAGCAACTGGCTGATCGAAAGGTTCACCTGTTCTACCATCTTTAAGTAATAATTTTCCAGGATCTTCAGGATTGTAAACCCATGCTTTACCTGGCTGTTTTGAAGCTTCCTCTAAAAATGCTTGAACAGTTTGATGTGATTTTTCAGCTCCATACATTTCATCAAATGGAACAACTTTAACCCGACAATTTAAGTTGGAGGCTGCCCAGCCCATCAATAATTCAAAAACTTGACCTACGTTCATCCTACTAGGAACTCCTAAAGGATTAAGAACTATGTCTACAGGTGTTCCATCAGGTAAATAAGGCATATCCTCTCTAGGCAATATTCTGCTAATAATTCCTTTATTTCCATGCCTTCCAGCCATTTTGTCACCTACTTGAATTTTCCTTCTCTGAGCCACGTAAACTCTAACAACCATGTTGGCTCCTGGAGGTAATTCGTCACCTTGTTCTCTAGTATAAATGCGAACATCCAAGACCCTTCCCTTTTCAGTTTTAGGTACCCTAAGTGAATTGTCTCTCACATCTCGAGCCTTTTCACCGAAAATAGCTCTTAGCAGTTTTTCTTCAGGTGGTTGGTCTGATTCCCCTTTTGGAGTAACTTTTCCTACAAGAATATCTCCACTCTCAACAAAAGCACCAATCCTAATTATTCCCATCTCATCAAGATTATTCAAACTTTCTTCCGAGATATTGGGAATCTCTCTAGTGATTTCTTCAGGTCCTAGCTTCGTTTGTCTTGCTTCAATTTCATATTTCTCAATATGAACTGAAGTATATAAATCATCTGTTACCATCCTCTCACTAACAAGTATTGCATCTTCGTAGTTATATCCCTCCCATGGCATGTAAGCAATTAATACGTTTTGGCCAAGGGCTATTTCCCCTCCTTCACATGCGGATCCATCTGCTAAAACCTGACCAGATATAACTTTATCTCCAATTTTCACTATAGGTCTTTGGTTGAGGCAAGTATCTTGATTTGATCTTTGATATTTCTGAAGATAATGAAAATGTTCATTACCCTGTTCGTCTTTAACGACAATCTCATTAGCGTCTACGTAAGACACAGTTCCATTAACTTTTGTTATTGGAACCATGCCCGAATCTCTAGCGACTTGAGACTCTAAACCTGTACCAACTAAAGGACGTTCTGGCCTGAGCAATGGAACGGCTTGACGTTGCATATTCGATCCCATTAGAGCTCTATTAGCATCATCATGTTCCAAGAAAGGAATAAGTGAAGTAGCAACTGAAATTACCTGAACCGGAGAAAGCTGAACATAATCAACTTGATGAGGTGGAACTTTTTCAAAATCCTGTCTATATCTAACTGGTATTAGATTTGCAATTATGTTACCGTCCTTGTCAGTTGCAACATCTCCTGGAGCCACCCTACACTCATCTTCTAAATCAGCCGAAAGATAAACAGGATTTCCTTCTTTACTAACTTTACCGTTATTAACTTCCCAAAAAGGTGTTTCAATAAACCCATACTCATTAACTCTTGCGTGGGTAGCCAAAGAATTTATAAGTCCAGCATTGGGACCTTCAGGAGTCTCGATAGGACATAATCTTCCATAATGTGAAGGGTGTATATCTCTGACCGCAAAACCTGCTCTTTCTCGAGTTAAACCTCCTGGACCTAGTGCGGAGATTCTTCTTTTGTGTGTTAATTCAGCCAAAGGATTAGTTTGATCCATAAACTGGCTTAATTGACTGGAACCAAAAAATTCCTTTATGGCAGCAACCAAAGGTTTAGGATTGACTAGTTGAGCGGGAGTTAGGGAGTCTGTTTCCCCTACAGTCATTCTCTCTTTGATAATTCTCTCTAAACGATTAAGTCCAACCCTGACTTGATTTTGAAGAAGTTCTCCTACAGATCTAACCCTTCGATTACCGAGGTGATCAATATCATCCAAACTAGCTCCGCCGATATCCAATTCTAGGTTAATTAAATAATCAACGGTAGAAAGAACATCTTCATGGGTAAGTGTTCTCACATCATCTGGAACAGTAAGTCTCAATTTTTTATTTATTTTATATCTACCAACTCGACCTAAATCATATCTTTTGGGATCAAAAAATCTACTATGTAATAGCTGTTGTCCTCCAGAAACTGAGGGTGGTTCACCAGGACGTAGCTTCTTGTATAGCTCAAGTAATGCCTGATCTTCTGAATTGATACCCTCGTCGTTCGCCGACTCAATTGAATTTTGATAAAACTCAGGATGCCTAAGCTTATCGATCACATCATTATCTGAAAGACCCATCGCTCTCATAAGAACATGAGCATTAATTTTTCTTGTTTTATCGACTCTCACATAAAGTAAATTATTTTTGTCAGTTTCGAATTTTAACCATGCACCTCTGTTGGGGATAACGCTGGCGTTATAAGTTCTTCGACCATTTTTATCCAGTTCATCTTTAAAATATACTCCAGGACTTCGAACAATTTGGTTAACAATAACTCTTTCTGCGCCATTGATGATGAAAGTCCCTCTTTCAGTCATTAATGGTAGTTCGCCAATAAATACTTCTTGTTCTTTAATTTCCCCAGTCTCTTTATTAATTAACCTGCAAGTTACATACATTTGAGATGCAAATGTAGCATCTCTTCTTTTAGCTTCCTCAACGTCATGTCTAGGCCTTTTTAACCTATACTCTTCACCAATAAAATGTAATTCTAATTTCCCTGTGTAATCAGAGATTGGAGAAAAATTTTGTAGTTCTTCTATTAAACCCTTTTCCAAAAACCATTTAAAGCTTGCTCTTTGTACTTCAACTAAATCTGGTAGATAAGTAGCTGTTTTTGCTACCTGTAAAGCGCTACTGCTCATCCAAGAAAACCTGCTATTTGTGAGATTTACTATTTACTTTCAATCTACTCAATATTTTAGTTCTTTAACTTTTCACTAAATAAAATCAAACATTAAATCTCGATTTCAACAAAAAATCAACTCAATTAAGAAGAATTAAATTTCGTTTAATGCTGATTAATCATTATCTGTGTAAGTTAAAGCTAAAAAATTAAGAAAAATTTTCCAGTAATTTCTAATAATAACAGCTTCTGTGTCAAATTAACAAGTCAAATTTAAACAAATCTTCAGCATTCTTAGATGACTCTTTAGCAATTGTGCTTATTTCAGTAGACCTTAAATCTGCCATAAAATTTGCGACATTTTCAACAAATGCAGGTTCATTTCTTTTACCCCTATGAGGGACAGGAGCTAAAAATGGTGAATCAGTCTCTATTAAATATTTATCATTAGGAACTATTTTGGCACACTCATGAATATCATGTGCTTTTGGAAAAGTTACTATTCCACTAAAACTGATGTAAAAACCAAGATCCAAGAATTGCTTCATTTCCTTTGGGGTTCCTGTCCAACAATGAAGTACACCATCTGGACATTTCCCTTTATTAGAAAGATCACTACATATCTCAATCATTTCATTTGCAGCATCTCTGCAATGGATAATTACAGGTAAGTTAAGCTCATAAGCTAACTCCATTTGCGGAATAAGTGCATCAATTTGCTGAGTTTTATTTTCATTTTTAAAAAAATCCAAACCTAATTCCCCAATAGCTACAACTCTCCTATCTTCTTGAGCAGATTTTCTTAAAAAAGATTTTGAACTTTGTTCCCATTTTTTTGCTTCTAGCGGATGCAATCCAACTGAATAGTAAATTTCATTGAATTTATGAGATATTTGTTTCAACTTGGGAATTTCTGTTAATTCACAACATGCATGAACTAATTTTTTTATACCTCTTAAGCGCAACCTGAAAATAACATCTTCAAGATCTTCTTCGAAATTCTCAAATATCAAATGACAGTGTGAGTCTATGAGTTCTATATCGCTCATAAATATGATCTTACTTTTTACTTTGTGGTAAGAGTATTTTTTACAAAAGTGTTAATTTTTGATTTTCTATTAGCTCCATTATTCTTGTGTAAAACATTTTTTTTAACTGCTTTATCGATTAAGCTAAAAGCTTTATTAAGACTTGTTTTTACTAAATTTTTATTATCCTCATTAGGATTTTTTTTTATATTTTTCGCAATTTTCTAAGGTTTTTTTAGTTAAAGTCCTAACAGTAGATTTATATGACTTATTTATTAAACGATTCCTTTCGGCAATTTGTATTCTCTTTTTTGCTGATTTGTTATTGGCCACAGAGTGTTCATAAATGGAAGACTATTATCATAACAAATAAATCGACTACTAATCAATCATATATACTTTAGAAAGTTATTAAATTGGGTTTTGAGCCTTTCAATTTGAAAAATTAAGCATATGAAGATTATAGATAATAAAAAAGAAGCTATTGCAGAATTAAAAAGGATTTCTACTCGAACTAATTCAGAAAACAATAATAAGATTAATAAAATTGTTGAGGAAATCCTTCAAGAGGTAAAAAATTCTGGAGATATAGCAGTAGAAAAATATACAAAAAAATTTGATGGTTTCAACCCTGAACCTATGCAAGTGAGTGCGGGTCAAATAAAAAATGCATGGGATGAAATTGATAATAATTTGAAGCGCTCGCTTGAGGTGGCACATAAAAGAATTCAAAAATTCCATGAAAAAGAAATTCCTCAATCCTTCACGATAAAAGGCGAATATGGTGATGTAGTCCAAAGAAGATGGAGACCAGTTAAAAATGCAGGTATTTATATTCCTGGAGGTAGAGCTGCTTATCCAAGTACTGTACTAATGAATGCAATACCTGCAAAAGTAGCAGGAGTTGAAGAAATCATAATGGTAACTCCTGGGAATAAACAAGGAGAAGTAAACAAAACTGTTTTAGCTGCAGCTCACTTATCAGGTATTAATAAAGTATTTAGGATTGGAGGAGCTCAAGCAATTGGTGCTTTAGCATTTGGCACAAATCAAATCAATAAAGTTAATGTTATTTCAGGTCCTGGGAATATCTATGTTACAACTGCAAAAAAACTCATTTATGGCTCTACAGGAATTGATTCTTTAGCTGGTCCAAGCGAAATATTAATCATTTCAGATGAAACAGCTCAAAGCACTCATATAGCATCTGATCTACTAGCGCAAGCAGAGCATGATCCTTTAGCTTCATCAATACTTCTAACTACATCAAAGAACCAAGCAAAAGAAGTTTTAGAAGAACTTTATAAAAAAATTGATGATCATCCAAGAAAAGAAA
>CACHDC010000004.1 GCA_902578445.1 uncultured Synechococcaceae cyanobacterium | reverse complement strand
TTCAAGAATTGAAAAAGTAATGAAATTAACAAGTTGAATCTTATTCATATTTATTTTTTAAGTGTCTATTGTTAACTTTGAATTAAATTCTTATTAAATAAACTTTTGACTATTAGAAAAAATATTTAATTTAGAAATTTAGAAATTTAGAAATTTTTTAAACAAATTTATTTTTTACTTAATAACTTCTTAATCCAATAATCTTAGTTTATGTAAGTCTTCTATATTTTAACGCCTTAAATATTGAAGACAATCATATAAAAAAAATAATAAATGATTATAAAAAATTCACCTTCTCCCAAAAACTCAAATCAAGCCCAAGAAATAGGGCATATCAAATATTCTTATAAAGAAAGTTTTAAAAGAGAAAATAAATCTATTTTGGATGATTCGGAATTTATTGAAAATTACAATAACGCCCTTAAATCACCACAATCAAGAAGATTGTATAAAGATACAGAGAATGAAATTCATTTGGACTCAATTGAGGCCCAGAATATTTTACCTCTAGATAAAATTTCTATTTAAAATTTTATTAAAAACTACTTTTAAAGATTTTTTAAATATATCTTAAATCCGACCTTCTTTTTTTAATGTTAGCTTACTCCTACGTTCATCCAATTTATTTGGACGCATGATAAGAGAATAGGGAACGGGATTCTCATTAACTGCATAAGATCATGAATGAGCTCTCTCAAATAAGAGAAAAAATTACAAGAGCCAAGAGGCTTTATGAAGCCCAAATCTTGGCAACTAAAAATGGAGAAGTTACTCCATATAGAAGATCAGTCTTTGAAGAAAGAATTAGGGAAGCACAAAAAGAAATGAGATCGTAAGACACCAAAAAATAAATTCTTTTGTAAAAATCTATTTTGTATCAGCTACATTCTTGAAGAAATCACAGTAAGCCATTAATTCTGATTCGGTTTTAATTTTTAGATTTAAATCATTAATTGCTTTATTGGTATCAATTCTGTAGCCATACCAATCTAGACAAACTTCTCTCTGCTTTTGGGTTTCAGAAACCTTTTGAGTACCTATTTTGTTTGGGTTACTAGTACAACTCGCAAGGAAAATAGTTGAGAGAGCTAGTAGTGGGAATAGTAGTCTTTTCATTTGTTAATCACAACAATTCTCCGTTGTTGCTGAAAAAGTCCAAGATGATTCTTCCATTGTTGATAAGTCAACTCTATGAGTTGCCATCCAGTCACCATTAGCTTCTACAAACTTTTGAACATTACCTTCTGGAGCTTGATGAATAACAATAACTTTTTGAGGATCTTTCTTACTTACTCCTCTAAAAAGTGGCTTAATATCAAATTCTGAATGCCTTTTATCTGCTTCTTCACTATCAAATATTGCTGCCCATTCATCGAAAGTGCTTTCAATTCTAAAAGTAAAAACAGATGTTATAGAACAAGACATAATAAAGATATTGTTTGTAGCCATAAAATAAGTCTGTTTAATTAAGGTTTGGTTAATTATCTTTAAACGGAATTAAAATACCTTTTTTTTCAAATTTGAGCCAACCTTTTTTTGCTAGTATTTTTAAATTTCTTGTTACGGTTACTCTTGTTGAAGAAATTGAATTACCAATAATTTTATGGGTAAAATTAAATTCTTTTAAATTTAGATAAATATGTTTATCTTTTTTTAAGCCAATAATTGAAGATAAGTATAAAAGAAATTCTTTTAGTTTTTCTTCTGATTTTTTTATATTACTTATTAATAAAAGTTTTTCCAATTGATCAATTCTTTTTAGACTTTTTGTTAATAAGTCTGTAGATGAAAAAAATAGCCCTCTTTTAATTGTTTTAATTTCGCAATTTGTCAACGCAATTAATTTAATATTTTCGTAGTTACATAATTCCAAATTTATTACAACATTTTCATTTATTATCCCAACAATATTTTTCTTATTCTTGATTTTTGATTGCATTATTAATATTCCTGATTTGACTTCTAGAATTGTATTTTCTTTAAATTCTATATTTTGCTTTTCAGGAATTATCATATTTATTTCTTAAATGCTTTCACCCTAAATTTATAAAGTTAAAAATAAATTAAAAATTATTTAATTCCATAATAAATCTGATTAAAAATTGACTAACTCAAAATAAAACAATTAATCAGAATTTAAACTCTTTTTGGGAAAAAGTTAATCTCTTTAGAGCAAGTTAAATATGAAGAATAAATTCAACACTAATGAGAAATTTTTTAAAGATAGTCTTAGGGCTATCAATAATCAGTGCAAGTATTTCAAGTTGTGGAAATAAATCAAATGATTTAATTGGAGATTTAGATTTATCTGATTGCAATCCAAATAATACTGTTGACAGCAAATATTGTGATCGAGATGGAGATTTTCTCGCAGATCTACCCCTTTCCGAAGATGAATGGATAGATCCTGAAACCATTGTGTTCTCATATACACCTGTTGAAGACCCCTCCGTTTATGCAAAAGTTTGGGAAGATTTTGTAATACATATGTCTAAGGTGACTGGTAAAAAAGTCACTTTCTTACCAGTTCAATCTTATGCTGCTCAAGTTGAGGCAATGAGATCTGGACGTCTTCATGTAGCAGGAATTAATACTGGAAGCAATACAGTGGCAGCAGCATGTGCAGGAGCAGTTCCATTTGGAATGATGGCTAAAAAAGATTTATCTTACGGTTATGAAATGGAAATTATTGTTCCTTCTGATAGTCCAATTAATTCTCCTGCAGATTTAAAAGGTAAAAAAGTTACATTTACATCTAAGACATCTAATTCAGGATTTAAAGCACCATCGGCCATTCTTAAAGGAGAATTTGGTCTTGAGGCAAATAAAGATTTCACCCCAGTCTTTTCTGGCAAGCATCAAAATTCAATAATGGGTGTTGCAAACAAAGATTATGAAGTAGCACCAATTGCTAACTCAGTTCTTACAAGAATGGATGCAAGAGGTGTTGTTGATTCTTCTAAAATAAGAACTATTTATAAATCCCAAACCTTCCCAACTACAGGTTATGCTCATGCTCATAATCTACATCCAGCTGTAGTTGCAAAAGTAAAGCAAGCTTTTTACACCTATAACTGGGATAATTCAACATTAGATAAAGAATTTAAAAAGGCTGATAGATTCATTTCAATAAGTCACAAGCACGATTGGGATGTTATTAGAAAAATAGATAAGGCTAATGGTGTTGTTTATGATTGCAAATAAAAATTTTTAATCATAAATAAAATCAGACTTAATGCTTAAAACAATAAACCTCAAAAAGGTTTATCCAAATGGAGAAGAGGCTCTTAAAGGAATAAACCTAGAAATTCCTAATGGGCAAGTAGTTGCTCTTATCGGTCCTTCAGGTGCTGGTAAAAGTACTTTTATTAGAACAATAAATAGATTAGTTGAGCCCACTTCAGGGAAAGTTTATTTCGCTAATGAAAAAAATGACATTACTTCTTTAAATAAATCTAAATTAAGAAAAATAAGAAGACAAATTGGAATGATTTTCCAGGAATTTGCTTTGGTAGAAAGATTAAGTGTAATGGAAAATGTCCTTTCCGGCAGATTAGGTTACGTAGGATTTTGGAATAGTTTTTTCAGGAAATTTCCTCAAAAAGATATTGAAGAAGCATTCCGTCTGCTTCAAAGAATTGGACTAGAGCATATGCTTGATAAAAGAGCCGATGAATTGTCAGGAGGGCAGAGGCAAAGAGTAGGAATTGCTAGAGCTTTGATACAAAATCCAATCTTACTTTTAGTAGATGAACCTACAGCTAGTTTAGATCCCAAAAATTCCAGGCAAATTATGCGATTAATATGCGAGTTATGTAAGGAAAGAAATCTTGCTGCGATTATAAATATTCATGATGTTTTTCTTGCTCAGAATTTTGCAGAAAGAATAATAGGTTTAAAAGCTGGAGAAATTGTTTACGATGGCAAGCCAAGTGGCTTATCAGAGACAATACTTACAAAAATATATGGAGAAGAAGACTGGTCTAAAACCGTAGCAAATTAGGAATATATTAAATGAATGATAAGAAAGTGATTTGGAAAAGAAAACCGTTAATAAAAAATAGGTTATTAAGAATTGGATTAATTTTGCTAATTAGTACTTACTTATTATCTGTTTTCCTAACTACCGAAATTGATTGGCAAAGAATTCTTGAAGGGATCCCAAGGGGTAAAAATTTTATATTTGCTTTTTTCCCTCCAGATTTTATAACTAGATCTGATGAGATTTTGGCAGGTATTTTTGAAAGTCTATGGATGACTATTGTTGCAACTATTGTGGGGATACTTATTTCTATACCTGTATCCTTAGGGGCAGCTAAAAACATAGCCCCTAAATTTGTTTATTTCTTATCAAGAGGAGTTATCACATTATCGAGGAGTTTTCAGGAAGTTATCCTAGCAATATTTTTTGTTAAGTTAATGGGTTTTGGACCTTTTGCTGGGATGGTAACTCTGAGTTTATCGACAATAGGGTTTTTCGCTAAATTATTATCTGAAGATATTGAAGACATAAATAAATCCCAAGCTGAAGCAATCAAATCTACTGGCAGCAGTTGGTTTCAATGGGTTAATTATGGTGTCCAGCCTCAAGTTATGCCAAGATTTATTGGATTATCTTTATACAGATTGGATATTAATTTTAGAGAGTCAGCGGTAATTGGAATTGTTGGGGGAGGAGGTATTGGTTCTACCTTAAATACAGCTTTTGATAGATATGAATTTGAGACTGCAGCGGCTGTTCTTATCGTAATTATTTCTATCGTGATGATTGTTGAATATACATCTAGTCATCTCAGGAAATTAATAAAGTAATGCCAATAATAAAACAAAAGGATTACAAAACCTGGAAAAAATTTGATCGAAAAAGAGATTTACAAAACTGGCTTTGTTGGTTCTTAGGTACTTTAATTTTTAGCTTTTGTTTCGGTCTGATTAGTAGTAAAACAATCTGGTTTTATGTTTTTGATTCACATAATGAGGCTTTAGATCTTTTAGGTAGGATGTTTCCTCCAGAAACTAATTATTTCTTCACTTTAATAAAACCTATTTGGGACACTTTAAATATCGCGACTATTGGTACAACGATTGGAACTTTAATTGCAATACCATTAGCTTTTTTATCCGCAAACAATACTACCCCAAGTAAAAAGTTTTTAAGACCTTTAGCCTTATTTTGCATAGTTTCAAGCAGATCAATTAATTCAGTAATCTGGGCATTACTTCTGGTTGCAGTTGTCGGTCCGGGAGTCTTGGCTGGCATAATTGCTATCGGATTAAGATCGATTGGATTTTGTGGAAAATTACTTTATGAAGCTATAGAGGAAATTGATGAAAACCAAATTGAAGCTATTGAGGCAACAGGGGCAAATAAAGCACAAATTATGACCTTTGGCATAGTGCCTCAAATTCTCCCAGCATTTACGAGTATTTCTATTTATAGGTGGGATATAAATATTAGAGAAGCAACTGTTGTTGGCTTAGTTGGAGCAGGAGGTATAGGGATAGAATTAGATGCTCAAATAGGAGACTTAGCTTGGGCTAAGGTATCAGTTATTTTATTAGCAATAGTAGTAGCGGTTGTTTTTAGTGAATGGATTACAGCAAAAATAAGGAGATGTATTATATAGAATAGACTCGATACTATTTTGTTTAATGGAGCTAAATACTTTCTTACTTATCTTATTAGTCATAGCAAATTTTACAAATTTATATCTGACTCATTTCAAAAAAAAAGAAAAATTAATAGTTTTTACAATTTAAATCAACCTTTATTTCTCTTAACCTTTTATTAATTTAAAGTTAAAAAAAAGATAATCAAATCAGTATTAAATGGATTTAATTGATTAAATCTTAGTGAATAATAAGCTCTCCTTAAAAAATATTAATGTCAAATATGGAGAGAGCCTAGCTTTAAAATCCGTAAACTTAGATATTTATAAAGGTGAATTTGTAGTCCTTCTTGGGTCTTCTGGGGCAGGTAAATCAACTTTGCTAAGAACAATCAATCAATTGAATCCATTAACTTCAGGAGAGTTAGATTTTTTTGATTTAGGAAAAATAAGAAATAAAAAAGATCTTCAGAATTTAAGAAAAAAAACTGGGATGATATTTCAACAACATCAGTTGATTGAGAGAAATACTGTTTTCCAAAATGTTTTAACTGGTCGACTTGGATTTCATTCACTATTTAGAAGCATTTTACCTCTTCCAAAATTTGATCAAGAACTTGCTCTCGATTGCATAGATAGAGTTAGCCTCTTAGACAAAGCGCTTGTAAAAGTAAAAGAATTAAGCGGAGGACAACAACAAAGAGTAGGAATTGCTAGAGCTTTAGCTCAAAATCCTTCGTTGATTTTGGCAGATGAACCCATAGCTAGTCTTGACCCAAAAACTTCCCATCAAGTTTTATCGATGCTGAAAGATATTTGTAAGAAAGATAATATATCCGCATTAACTAGTCTTCACCAAGTTGATTTTGCTAAAGAATATGGAGATAGAATTATTGGCTTAAGTCATGGGAAAATAGTTTTTAATGGTAAATCAGATCAACTTTCAGACGAGATTTTAAAAAATATTTATTCATCTTCACCAATAACAGAAGAAGCAAATTTTACCTCAAATGAAGTGGTAATGGTTTAAAACCACTTCATTAAAAAAACTTAAACAAAAAAATGAAACTTAAATCTCTTTTAAGCGTTTTAACTATTTCTATTGTGGCGCTTACTTCGGCATGCTCTACGAAAAATGCTGGACCAAGTGCTGATCCTGATAAGTTAATTGTTGCATTAATTCCTGATGAAAATGCTGCAACCGTTATCCAAGATAATCAAGGTCTAAAAGATTACTTAACTGAAGCCTTTGATAAGGAAATAGAGTTAGTTGTTACTACTGATTATTCTTCAATGATTGAAGCAGCTAGAAACGATAGGTTGGATTTAGCTTACTTTGGACCTTTATCTTATGTTTTAGCTAAAGCAGTAAGTGATATTGAACCTTTTGCAGCAAGGATTAAAGGAGGAACTAAGACTTATAATTCCTGCATAATTGGAAACACTAAAAAAGGTGTTACTAGTTTTGATGATATCAAAGGTACTACTTTTGCTCTTGGAGATCCAGCTTCAACCTCTAGTAGATTATTCCCTGAGTTAACTCTTGCTGAAAATGGACTTACTAAAGGCAAGGATTTTCAAGGAGTTTTTCTAGGATCACATGATGCTGTTGCCTTGGCAGTTCAAAATGGAAATGCTCAAGCAGGTGGAATGGCATGTCCGATTCTTAAATCCCTAAAGAAGAAAGGTGTTATTGACCCTTCTAAAGTAACTACTATTGCTGAATCTTCTCCTATTCCTCAATATCCATGGACAATGCGTTCAACTTTATCTCCTGAATTAAAAGAAAACATAAGAGTTACTTTCTTAGAACTAGAAAGTGACAAAGTCCTGAAACCATTTAACGCTGATGGTTTTGCATCTATAACTGATAGTGATTACGACGGTATTAGAAAAGCAGGCAAACTTCTAGGTCTTGATCTTTCTAAGTTTGTTAAGTAAAAAATCACATTAAAAATACAAATAAAAAATTATTAAATGGATAAATTTAAAAGAATTTTAGAAGTCGAAAGGAGGACTTGGAAAAAACAATTTTTCAGGGTTCTCATAATTTTGATATTTGTATTTTCTTCTTTAGCAGTTGTAGGTCTTTTCGATTTTGAAAGGATAAGTACAGGCATTCCGGCAGTTTTAAAATTACTGCCGGAAATGTTCCCTCCTGATTTCTCAAGAGCTGGAACTTGGTTTAAACCTTTAATAGACTCTTTGGCAATGAGTATCGCAGGAACTTCGATTTCTGTTTTTTTATCTTTACTTCTATGTTTTTTTGCTGCAAGAAATACAACGATAAATCCAATATTTTACAACTTAGCAACACTAATTTTAAACGTTACAAGAGCTGTTCCTGAATTAATTTTGGGTATTATTCTAGTTGCAATGATTGGCTTTGGTGCTCTACCGGGGACATTGGCATTAGGTCTTCATTCTGTTGGAATGTTAGGTAAATTCTATGCTGAAGCTATTGAGCTTTGTGACAAGGAACCTATAGAAGCAGCTAGAGCTTCTGGCGCAAGTGATCTACAAGTTATTGTGCATAGCATTCTTCCTCAAGTTTTTCCTGCTATGGCTGATGTTACTTTTTATAGATGGGAATACAACTTTAGAGCTTCAATGGTTGTGGGTGCGGTAGGGGCTGGTGGTATAGGTTTAGAGATCATAAGTGCTTTGAGGATAATGGATTATGCTCAAGTATCAGCTTTATTAATAGTAGTTTTAGTCGTAGTAACTGTATTAGATAGCATGAGTAACTATCTCAGGAAATCAGTATCTGAATAATTCTCATTAAATGAAGAAGGTTGTTATTTCCAATAAAGTTCATACTGAAGTTATTGAGTTATTAGAAAAAAATTTTGAAGTAATTAGTAACCAAAATGATAAACCTCTAACTTATGAAAAATTAAAGTTCTTATGTAAAGATGCACATGGTGTGATGGTATTCATGCCAGATAGAATTAATAAGAACTTTTTAGATAATTCAAAAAATTTAGAGATCATCTCTGGAGCACTAAGAGGATTTGACAATATTGATTTGGAAGAGTGCATAAAAAGAAATATTAAATTTACAATGATCCCAGATTTACTTGCTTCGCCAACAGCAGAATTAACATTGGGACTTCTTATTGGTTTATCAAGAAATCTACTAATAGGTGATGAATATGTTAGGTCTGAAAAGTTTAAAGGTTGGGAACCAAAATTCTTCTCAAATGGAATTGAAGGAAAAAATGTTTGTCTTCTAGGTATGGGTAAATTAGGGGTTGAAGTGGCTAGGAAGATTAAAGGTTTTAATGTAAAACTTTTTTATCATGATTTACAAAAATTAGATTCAATAGATGAACAACAACTAAACACCAAATATCTGGAATTAAATGATCTTTTTGAGAAGGCTGATTATTTGGTTATTCTTTTACCTTTAAAAAACGATACTTACCATTTTATTAACTTTGAAAACATTTTAAAAATAAAAAAAAATTGTTTACTTATTAATACTTCAAGAGGTTCTGTAGTAGATGAGAGTGCAATTGCACAAGCAATTAATTCTGGGCACATAGGAGGATATGCTTCAGATGTCTTTGAATTTGAAGATTTATCGATAAAAGATCGACCAAAAAAAATTAATCAGGAATTATTAAATTTAAAAGATAAGACTTTTTTTACTCCTCATCTTGGCTCAGCAGTTGATGAAGTTAGACTTTTTATTGAATTAGAAGCTGCTCAAAATATTATCAACTTTTTATATCATTAATAGTTTTATACATTTTTATATAAGAGATATTTTCTTTTTTGAAATAATCACCTTCAGATAAAAAACCGAATTTTTCATAAAACATTTGAGCTTTTTTTCTAGAAAATAAGTAAATATAATTTATGTTTCTTAACTCTAAGTAAGAAATTGAATGACAAATTAATTTAGACCCAAATCCTTTGTTTTGATAAGCAGGTTTTGTGGCCATTTTTCTGATTCTTGCTTTATTTTCTCTCACGAAAAGTGAAATTATTGATATTAATTCCTCTTGTTTATATAAACCAAAATGTGTACCATTTTTATCATCTTCAAGAATACAAAATTCTTTTTTTTTATCTGGCCAAATAGCTTCATGCCTTATATCAACAGTTTGATTAGAATATATTTTTCTAATTGAAATTGGCATTCTTAATTATCATTTCTTCTTAAATTTATCTTAATCATAAATGTTTAAAATCTTGTTAAGACTTGTATTAAGGTTGAATCAGTTTTGAATAATATAAAATTAAAATTCGATAATGACGGATTTATAGTTAATGAAAACCTAATAAATCAAAATGATTTAGAGGCCATTGAAAAATGGATTAGTGAACTTAACGACTCTAAAGAGGTTAACCATCATTATGAAAAAACAGTTAATGGTAAAGTGCTCTCAAGAACAGAAAACTTTGTAAGCTCGCATACATCTTTTAGGGAATTTCTTTTAAGTTCATCAATAAAAGATTATTTAACTATGCTATTTGATGATGAACCAATATTATTCAAAGAAAAAATAAATTATAAATACCCGGGGGGAGCTGGATATGCACCTCATCAAGATGCTCCTGCTTATCCTTTTGGGAAAAAGCACATAACAATGCTATTAGCTATAGATGATTCTGATATAAGTAATGGATGTTTGGAATTTGCAAGAGGTAGAAATAATGAGGGCATAATAAATATTGATGACAAAGGATGTATAGATTCACTAACCGCAGAAAAATTTGTTTGGGAGAAGATACCTCTTAAAAAGGGAGGCGCAGTATTTTTCGATTCTTTTGTTCCTCACAGAAGTTCAACAAATAAATCTAGTCGTCCAAGAAGAGCGCTTTATGTTACTTATAATGCTAAATCTGAAGGCGATTTGAGAAAAGATTATTATGACTTTAAAAAGAAATCTCTTAAAGATGGATATGTAAGTTTAATAGGTCACTTTGAAGGAGAAGCAATTAAATGAAATACAAAACTATTAAAAACTTCAAAAACAAATTACAAAATTCTGATAACAATGAATTTGTAGATTTATTATTTGATTTTATTAAGGAGGAAGGAAAAACTAATTATGATGAATCAGTCACTCAATTACAACATAGTCTCCAAACAGCATCACTTGCCCGAATTGAAGATGGCAGAAGGCATATAGTAATTGCTTCTTTATTACACGATATAGGTCATCTTCTAATCGATGAAAATGACTCAAAAAATGATTTCTTAAAAAAAGATCTTAACCATGAAAATATTGCTTCAAATTTTTTAAAAGATTTTTTCTCTGAAGAAATTACAGAAAGTATTCGCTTACACGTTGTAGCAAAAAGATATTTATGCTCAATCGATAATTCTTATTATGAAAGTTTATCTAAAGCATCTAAAAATAGTTTTCATGTACAAGGTGGTGCTTTAAATAAAGAAGAGATTAATGAACTAGAAAATAATAAATACTTCAAAGATGCAGTTCGATTAAGAAAATGGGATGATAGAGGAAAGGTTTCTCTAAAAGAAGTTGAAGAATTAGATACTTATAAAAAAATGATTGTTGCCGAAAGATTAGCTATCTATTAAAAATATATTCATAGCTTATATTTATAGATTCTTTAAGAGAATTGCTTATGAATGATGATTCAATTTTTTCTTTTATAAAGTTCTTTATTTTTAATTTCTTAATAAGTGGAAGGCATATTTTACAATGCAAGGTTGAAATTTTATTATTTTGAACATCACTTTTAGAGATAATATCAACATAAAAACTTTTTGATTCAATGTTATTCTTTTCTAGAATTATTCCGAGAGTTGTTGAAATACAACAAGCTAAAGATGCAGACAAAAGATTTGAGGGTTTAGTCTGTTTGCAAGAATCATGTAAATTTCTGTTCGAATTTGTTTTTATTTTTAATTGATTTTCAAAGATAATTTCACTCTGAAATTCACCTACATATTTCGCCTTAATTGACATATAAAAATAGCTATTATTAAGAGCTTATTATGGGTAAATTAAGTTAAGATTAAGGCCAAAAAATTTTGCTAAATTTAATGATTGATTAAAAAATTTTAAATGCAATTTTCTGATAGATATCTAAGTATTTGGGTTTTCTTAGCAATGTGTATTGGATCTTTATCCGGTTATTTATTTCCTAATTTATCTCAATTTATAGGCGGATTAGAACTCTCAAGAATAAATCTTCCAATAGCAATTCTTATCTGGGGCATGATTTTCCCAATGATGTTATCAATAGATTTCAAGTCAATAATAAATTTGAAATATAAGATTAAAGGATTTTCTATTGTCCTTTTTATTAATTGGTTAATAAAACCAGTTTCAATGGCAATCATTGCAGCCTCTTTTTTATATTTTTTATATGGTAATTTGATAGATCCTGTACTAGCTAAAGAATATGTTTCTGGAATGATTCTATTAGGAATAGCGCCATGTACAGCAATGGTTTTTGTCTGGAGTAATCTTGCTAAAGGCGATCCTTTATTTACTTTAATACAAGTAGCTATTAATGATCTAATATTAATTTTAGCCTTTCCATTATTGTCAAAAATTCTTTTAGGATTTAACAGTATAGATATCCCGTTAGATACTGTTTTCGGTTCTGTAATAATCTTTATTTTGGTACCACTTTTTCTAGCAATATTTTTAAAAAATAAAATCTATAGCGAAAAAAAAATAAAAAGTATTTTGAATAAAAGTAAAAGTTATTCGTTATTTTTTTTAATTCTTACAGTCTTTTTATTATTCTTTGTTCAATCAAAATCTATATTACAAAATCCTATTCATATAATCTTAATTTCAATTCCATTAATAATACAGACTCTTTTTATTTTTTATTTAACTGCTTTTTCAATGAAGTTTTTTAGGCAAAAGTATTCTATTTCCTGTCCAGGCTCGATGATAGCCGCTTCAAACTTTTTTGAACTTGCAGTAGCTGTATCGATAACTCTTTTTGGTATTAATTCAGGAGCTGCTTTGGCTACCATAGTTGGGGTACTAGTAGAAGTTCCTTTGATGCTTTATTTAGTAAATATTTCGAAGTCTTCCAAAATATTATTTATAAATTAATATTTTCTTCTTCAAGTTTTTTCTTTAGTTCTAGTGGCATATAAGCAATATCTTTTTTAACTGCATCTATCGCATCTTTATACTTTTGAGGATTAGATAAAAGCGTTTTTATCAAGTTGTATTGACTTTCTATTTCCTGAGAGGAAAATTTACTCATTTTTAAAAACTTATCACTTTTTTTATTTTAGATTGACTGTTAATTTAATCTGTCTTTAAATATCAACTCCTAAAATAAATTTAATTTTTAAATTATTTTGGGTTACTTAAAAAAAGAATTTATTAAATCACTTAAAGTTAAAGGGTCCATATTTTTAATTGTGTTAATTATTGGATTTATTTACTCAAGTCCAAAATCAAAAGTAATTATTGCAAATTCTTTGACTTCTTCCGCTAAATTTTTAAACGAAACTGTAGAAATAACAGATAAAGATAGTTGGTTTTCTGAAACTGATTTCATTTTTAGTCTTAGGTTAAAATTACGAGAATTATTGAGAGGAACTCAAAGAGGTTGAGAAGGAGCTAAATGCTAATTATGGTAGATCGACTGTCAATCGTGATATCCAACTTTAGAAACAATATTTCCTGAAACAGGGTCAGTAACTCCAAGTTCTGGAGACAACTCTTCCATAAATCCTCTAACCTCATCAAGGTGAGCAATCATAGCTGGTCTTTGAGCTGAAATAGCTTCTGCACTTTTCCAGATCCCAACAAAACAATAATCATAATCTCCAGTTTTAGCGATATATCTTTGAGTCATCCCCTCAAAACTTGTTTTATCTATTACTTCGAAATACTTATCTACACAATCAGACTTTAATTTAAATCGAACAACATTCATGAAATTTTGAGCAGTCATAAAAAAAGAGGGTTTTTATACCCTCCAATTTTAGATCGACTGTCAATCAATAAGCAGTTCCTCCTAATTTCTCAAGTAATTCATACTTATCTCTTTTCTCATACCACTTATTTAAATCTTCTTCACTTACTGTTTTAAATAAAAATAAGGATATCTTTTCTAAATAATCAGCAATATAAATTCTTGAAATTGGGTTTTGAGAAACATAAATTATGGTAATTAAAACTAATAAAAGTTCAACTAGGAGTATGCGTTTCATTCAGAAAATTAAATTGAAGTTCCTTTTTTGAGCTTTGACGAGGAATCATTTTCTGGAAAAATCTGTTTTATATTTTCTGGAAAGAAAAACTCTAATTGCCTCCTTAAATCACCTTCATATAAATAGTCTTTTGTTGAGACTTTAAAAGTATCTCTTACTAATCGAACATTTATTTTTTCCTTTTTACCTGCCTCATTAATTCTTGATAAAACTAATTTAATTGGCTTATCTTTTGGTCCTTTTATGAGAGAAACAGCTTCATTTATACCCATTCCTTTAGTTGATTTGCCATCTATTTTTATGATTACATCATTTGGTTTAATGTCAGCTGTAGCGGCGGGAGAGTTATTTATTACAGATTGAATAGTTAATTCAGCAGTGTCACTATTAAGAAAAAGCCTTATTCCTATCCCAGATATTTCTTTATCTTTTTTGCGAGAAAATTGTTTATTAGTATTCACGCAACCTGCATAATCTCGTGCTTCTAAACATTTCTTATGTAATTCATCAGATATTCCAGCATTAACAGCAGTAGGTAAAGCGAGGGCTGCTAGTAATGGGAGTAGTAAGCGTTTCATCTAGGAAGTATTCTATTTAATTCGGGATATTCAATTCTTAATTCTTCTATAAATGCATCAACGGTCTTTGATATCTCGTCAGTAGTATTCAAAATAGAATTTTTATATTTTAGATATTCGGAAACTTGAAATAATTTCATAGTTGATTTTGTTAAAAGTAATGTTGCAAGAGGAGATTTATCTGCCAATTTAGTTGAAGGAAAATATTTTATAGTTTCAGGATAAGTTTTTTCCATATCCTCAATATAGTCTTCTATCTTTTCATTTAATTCATCATATTTTGATGATAAAAACTTTTTGGTATTTAAATATTCAAAACCTGCGAATAAAAAACCAATAGGAAAACTTAAAAATAATATTGAAAGAGAAAGCCTAAGAAGATTTTGGGAAAATTTTTCCATAGAAATAATCAATTAAATTTATTTAAAACATATCAAGGTTAAAAGTAAGTAAAGCATGTAATATTTTTGCTTTCTTCTTCCGATCTACTGAAATATTTAATTTTTATAATTTCTATATCGACTGTCAATCGTATTTAATATAGCGGTGCAATTAGTAAGCGTTTCAATTTTTATTGTTAACTAATCCATAGATACATAAAAGAGGATTCACTATTAAAACAATCCAGAAAGGAGGAGGGGGTCCTCCATCAACAATTGTCCCAGTGTTAAAAGTATTAAATAGAGCTACTGCCAAAAAACAAAACATCAAAGCTAATTCACCTGATAAAACTTTTCTTAAGGAGGCTTTATCTTTAATGGAACTACAAATAATCAATAAAAAACCTATTCCTAAATTACTAGCAGCTACAACATCTGCAGTACCTCTAACAAGAAGCAATGTTTCACTTGAAGCGTTGCCTGCAATAGTTTCCACTGAAAAAATTAGTAGAGAAATAATTAACAACCCCAACAGGATATGAAGCGCTCCAGTAGTTTTTAAAATATTTTTTAACTTCATAAAAAAGGAGCTAATTGCCCCTTATTTTAGATTAATTGTCAATAGTGCACTAGTTATCGCACTATTTTGCTTCTGAAAGATCAGAAGTAAATTCATATCAAAGGATTAAAGAGATTAACCACATCACTAAGTGGAAGGTTTTCTTTAACTACTAAAGGTTTTATAAATTTAATTGCATTGAGGACATCTATACCAGAAGATTTCTTCCATTTAATAGGAAGTGTCACAGAGGTTCTTTTGTTGGCTTTACCAAGCCCTTCGTTGTAAACATATAGGATTTTAGTCTTGCCACTTGTCTCGCCATTTAAAAGCCATCCTTGCCCAAAATTAGTGCGAACGGAATCTCTTAAGTCTGTTTCCCAAGAACCATTACTACTACTGGCCATTTAATTAGTGCTATTAGTGCGATTTACCCAATATGTCCATATATTCACTTATAAGTACTTGAAGTGGAGTGTATATTTTCTTCTCTCTAAATTCTTTAAAACCCTTGCGGTAGTTCGGCTTTTGGGTATGCCCTCGTCGGGACTTGAACCCGAGACCTCTCCCTTACCAAGGGAGTGCTCTACCGCTGAGCTACAAGGGCAATTTTAAAGTGGGCCGGGTTGGATTTGAACCAACGTAGGCAGAGCCAGCGGATTTACAGTCCGCCCCCTTTAACCACTCGGGCACCGACCCCCACTATTTGAACTTATCAGTTAATGGACACTTTGTGTGAAATTGTTTTGGTTTTTTTGTTCCTTTCTAGATAGCATTTGTAAAGAAAAGACTTTATTGATGATGAATATTTTATTGATAAATGGACCAAATTTAAATCTTTTGGGCACTAGAGAACCTGAAATATATGGTAATAAAACATTGAGTGATATAGAAAAAGATTTAATTAAAGTTGCTAAAGAAAAAAGTATTAATCTTGAATGTTTTCAAAGTAATCATGAAGGAGAAATAGTAGATAAAATTCATGAGTCTGTAAAAAGTATCCGAGGTATTCTTATAAATGCTGGAGCTTTTACACATACCTCGATTTCCATTAGAGATGCTTTAATTGGATCAAAAATTCCTTTTGTAGAGTTACATATTTCCAATATTTTCAGTAGAGAAGATTTTCGTAAAGAATCTTTTCTTACAGATAAAGCTATAGGAATTATTAGTGGATTCGGCATAGAAAGTTATTCCTTGGCTCTTGAAGGAATTATTGGATATTTAAGTAGTAAAGATTAAATGCTAGTCGATTTTAAAAGGCCCACTTCTCATATTAAATATTTATCTTCATTTACCTCAGATGAGTGGATCAAACTCGCATTATCTAATCCAATTGATATTCTTATTGACCATGCTCATTGTGAAAGAAAAGCTGCAGGAGTAGCTATTCAATTAATGTTTAGATATCCATCAGAACCAAATCTGGCAGAAGTTCTAAGCCCAATAGCAAGAGAGGAATTAGAGCATTTTGAAAAAATACTTTATTTTTTAAAGGATCTTGGACATTCTCTTGCGTCCTTAAAACCGCCTCCATATGGAGCCGAATTGTCCAAGAATATAAGAAAGGATGAGCCCAATAGAATGCTTGATAGCTTCTTAATAGCAGGACTTATTGAGGCGAGAAGTCATGAAAGATTAAGCTTGCTTGCTCTGAATTCTGAAGATAAATCGTTTCAAGCCCTTTATAAGTCTCTGCTAGAGAGTGAGGCAAGACATTTTGGAGTTTATTGGAAACTAGCGCAAACTAAATTCTCTAAAAATAAAACTTTCAAAAGGTTAGAAGAATTGTCGAAAATTGAGTCAACAATTCTTGCTGAAACTTTTTTAATGCCAAGGGTCCATAGCTAGAAATAATTTAATTAAAAATGATAAAGAATAAGTTTTTAAGTTTACTTAATCGATATAAAACTGATTTTCCAACATTAACTATCGTTGGTGTTGGGCCTGGAGATCCATCGCTTTTAACAATTGCTGCTGTAGATGCAATCAAAAAGGCGAAAGTTATAGTTTTTCCAATTTCAGATGATAATAAAAAGAGTTTCGCTGCAGAAATAGTCAAGAAATACACCAAATTTAAAAAAAATATACCTATCATTTTTCCAATGGCCAGAAAGGATTTTGATCCAGATGAAATATGGTCTAATGCTGTAGAAAAAATTGTGAAATTTATACAAAATGGAGAATCAGTTGTTTTACTTTGTCTTGGAGATACTTCCCTATTTGCAAGTTCTTCTAATATTTTGAGGTTAATAAAAAATAATCATGCTGAAATTATTACCAAAACGATACCTGGTATTTCCTCTATTTCAGCAGCGGCAGCTTTTAATGATTTTGATTTAGTAAAAAAAGGCGAGACCTTGATTATCAAAGAATGCCCTTCTTCAGAATTTGAATTAACAACATTAATTAGGGAAAGTAAGCCAAATAAAACGGTATTGGCCATTATGAAAGTTGGCAAAAGATGGAATTTAGTTAGGGAAATTTTAAAAAAAGAGGATATCATCAATACATCATTAATAGCTTTAAGTGTTGGGATGCCTGATCAAATTATTCAATATGCATCCAAATATAAAAAGGAATTTATGCCTTATTTTTCTTTGATCTTGATAAGGTTCGATTAATGCATAAAAACAAATTAATTGAAAATCAATTTACATGGCCAATATGTAAAAAACTATTATTTCTTATTCTTGAAGATAAGGTTAGTGATGTATTTGTTTGTGAATTAGTTTGGGAAAGACTTTTTTATACTAAAAAACTATCTGTAACTGATTGGGTGTTTAGCGCATTAACTCCTACTTATTGGTCAGAAAAATTTGAAAAAGCTCCTCAAATCATTTCAGAGCGACCAGCATCAGTACATTTGACTCGATCAATTCCAAAAGACTATAAACAGGGATTGAAAAAATTTCTTAATTTTAAAGGTTATAAGATTAATGAACTCTATCCAAGAAGAACTAGAAGAGCGACGGCAGTAAATTGGTTGATTTATTGGGCGATTGAAAATGATTGTTTTTCAAAAGATAGTGGACTTATGCCAAGTCCTAGTTCACCCCCTGTTAATCCAGTTAAAGGACATTTTGGTGATCCAGAAATTAAATAAGTTTTTTTGAAAAAGGTAAATGATTCTATTAAAGGTATAGTTGTAATGGATACTACTTTCTTTGGAGAGAAGAATTGATTCTTCCTACAATAGCAATTATCGGAAGACCGAACGTTGGGAAATCTACCTTAGTTAATCGTCTTTGCCAAAGTAATGATGCAATAGTATTTGATAAACCTGGTGTTACGAGAGATAGAACTTATCAAAATGCTTCATGGGGAGGTAAGGAATTTCAAATAGTTGATACTGGAGGTTTAGTTTTTGATGATGATAGTGAATTTCTCCCAGAGATAAGAACACAAGTTTTCTTGGCTCTAGAAGAGGCTTCACTCGCTTTACTGGTCGTAGATGGGAATCAAGGCGTTACTGATGGTGATTTATCAATAGCAAAATGGTTAAGAAACTCAAGCTGTAAAACAATTGTTGCTGTTAATAAATGCGAATCGACGACTCTCGGAATCTCCCTAGCTTCAGAGTTCTGGAAATTAGGATTGGGCGAACCTAACCCTGTTTCGGCTATTCATGGTTCAGGTACTGGAGATCTTTTAGATCTCGTTATCGGCGAACTTCCTGAAAATAATATCCAGGATGATGAAGAAAAGATAATGATGTCAATTATTGGCAGGCCTAATGTTGGTAAATCTAGTTTGTTAAATTCAATCTGTGGAGAAAAAAGAGCAATAGTTAGTGATATTAGTGGTACGACAACTGATTCAATAGATACGCTTATTAAAAAAGGTGATAATCATTGGAAAATTATTGATACTGCTGGGATCAGGAGAAAGAAAAATGTTAAGTATGGTACTGAATTCTTTGGTATTAATAGGGCTTTTAAATCTATAGATAGAAGTGATGTTTGTGTTTTAGTTATAGATGCTATGGATGGAGTAACTGATCAAGACCAGAAGCTGGCTGGGCGCATAGAAGAACAAGGCAGGGCTTGTATAATTGTCGTTAATAAATGGGATCTTGTAGAAAAAAATAGTTCAACAATTTATCAAGTAGAAAAAGAACTTAGATCTAAACTTTATTTTTTGCACTGGTCAAAAATGATTTTTGTATCTGCCCTAACTGGTCAAAGAGTTGATAATATTTTTGAGCATGCTCTTAATGCTGTAAATCAACATAGAAGAAGAGTTACAACATCTGTAGTTAATGAAGTACTTAAAGAATCAATCAGTTGGAAAAGTCCTCCAACGAAGAGAAGCGGCAAGCAAGGCAGGCTTTATTACGGTACTCAAGTAAAGAACCAACCTCCCACTTTTACTCTTTTTGTAAATGACCCTAAATTATTCGGAATAACTTATAGAAGATATATTGAAAAACAAATTAGAATAAATTTAGGCTTTGAAGGTACACCGCTCATTTTACTTTGGAGAGGAAAACAACAAAGAGCTTTAAATAAAGAAGTCGAAAGACAAAATATTGAGTTAATTCAAAAAGATTAATGAATTTGCTAACCAAATTTTCTATTGGTCAATACGTTCATGGTAATAGAAGTTGGCTAAGAATTATAGATAGTAGATTAAAGATAATTATAGTAATGATATTTTTAATCACCCCAATTTGGGCAGGTCCAATATGGAGATTGAGTTTAGTTGGTTTTTTACTATTAATTACTTTTTTAAGTTTATTGCCATCTAGAGTATGGTGGCGATCATTATTTTTTCTCTCATGTTTATCACTATTAATTGGATGTATATCAATACTTGCCTCGTCTGATATTCAATCTCTTGATGGCTACTTAAGAAATCCCAATGAATTGCAAGTAGTACTAGAAGGCCAAAAAGAATGGAATATTTTGCAAATTCCTTCGCATAAGATATGGTTTATTAATTTTGGTTCCTACAACTTATCAAGAAAAGCCTTTGAAATAGGAATTAAAACCTCTACTTTGATATTTACCGTTATTCATAGTGTGAATTTGATGCTTTTAACCACATTGCAGGAAGACATTGTATGGGGATTAAGTTGGTTTATGTATCCATTAAGAAAGATTGGATTGCCAATTAGTAAATGGCTTTTTCAGTTGTTACTTGCATTACGTTTTATTCCTCTAGTGCAGGAAGAACTTCAAAATATCATTAAATCAGTTTCAGTTAGATCAATAAATTTTCGAAATTTAGGATTAAAGAAATCCTTTAATGTTTTATTAATCTTAGTGGAAAGGTTATTTCAAAATATATTTCTGAGAATTGATCATGGAGCAGAATCATTACTCTCAAAGAAAAAAATTATTATAAAAACCAACAGATTTAGAACTCCTTATCCTTCAAAATCTCTCAATGTAATTGTTAATACATTATCGATTTGTTTTATTTGCATAGCAATTTTTCTTAGAAAACTGTATGGTGCATTATAAATAACATAATATTTTAGGTTTGAGCTCTGAGCGTTATTTAAACCATCCAACATTTGGCATGTTATACCAAGTTTCTCCTGGAAATGATGGTAGAGATATTTATGCGACTTTATACGCCCAAAAAATGTTTTTCTTAGTTGAAGTTCGACAGAGAGAAGTTTTTTTTGAAGTTATACCTTATTTAGATGCCCGTAATCAGGCCGAATTAAATCTTCAAAAAGCTAGAAGAAAAGGATCTGAAGAACTATCTAAATGGGAGAATTTATTTACGCAAACTTTCTTATAAAAGGTGAACCCCGCAGATTACTTAAAAATAAAAGATAAGATACCTTCAAATGTAAATATTCTTGCGGTAAGTAAAGGATTTAAAAGTCAAGAAATCAAGACTATCCAAAATATAGGTCAGAACGATTTTGGAGAAAGTAAGGTTCAAGAGGCGTTTGAAAAACAATTAATCTTAAAAGATCTTAAACAAATAAATTGGCACTTTATTGGAAGAATTCAAAGTAATAAAGTAAGAAAGATAGTGCAAAATTTTAAATACATTCATTCAGTAGATTCATTTGAAAAGTTGCAAAAGATTTCTAATATTTCTCGTGAAGAAAAGAAATATCCATTAATAATGTTGCAGGTTAAGTTGAGTGATGACCCTACTAAAGGAGGTTTTAATCCTGAATATTTAATATTGAAATGGAGAGAAATGCAAAAGTTGAAAAATATTTCATTAACTGGTTTGATGACTATCAATCCCAAAGGACTTAGTCCTACAGAAAATTTTGGGTTGTTCAAAAAATGTCGTGATCTCGCTGATTCACTGCAATTACCAGATTGTTCCATGGGGATGTCAGGTGATTGGGAACAAGCTATCGACGCTGGATCAACATGGTTAAGATTAGGATCATTAATTTTTGGAGGAAGATCCTAAATAGTTATTTTTTTATAAAAATCTCATCTATAAACTTGCAGTAAAGTTAATCTAACGTTATCTAAGTATAGGTAGTTTATTCATTTCAAGAATGAATCTATTGCTTAAGGTTCTTAAACCTTAGTAATCAATTTCAAGAGGATTTTAAAGGTGGGATTTAGATCAAAAATTGAGTCTATCTTAGGCATGGATGATGACATGTTTGAGGATGGTTTTGATGATTATCAAGATGAAGAGGAATTTAGCAATGAAATCAATCAAAAAGTAAATGACTCAAAGAATTCAAATGCATTAGCTAATCTAAATCCTTTTAACAATAATAATCAATCTTCAAAAGTGGTTGGTATGCCTGGCATCTCGAACGGGGTTTCAGAAGTGGCCTTGATGGAGCCAAGAGACTATGAAGAGATGACAAAGGCAATACAAGCAATAAGAGAAAGAAAAACAATCATTGTTAATTTGAGTATGTTAGAACCAAGACAAGCTCAGAGATTTATTGATTGCGTCGCAGGGGGGACATTTGCTATCGATGGTTATCAAGAACAAATAGGAGAATCTCATTTTATTTTTGCACCAAGTTGTGTAAATGTATCTAACATTTCTTCAGAGGGGGCTTCACCTAAAAATGTTTATAAAGAAGGAAATTCTCAGTATATTTCAGGAAAAAACACTACACCCAAACCAGCTTGGGGTGATCCTAAATTTAGTGCTTTTTCATGATTAATCTGTGACTGATGAAATTGCGATTATTGGTTTTGGAAATATTGCAAAAGCTATAATAACCCCCTTATTAGACAAAAAATTAATTCGGCCGGATAATGTATATTGTCTTGTCAATTCAGAGAAAAGCTTAGAAAATTTAAAAAAAAATTATAAATACAATATTAATGCTTATCATTCAAATTCTACAGATTCAAAAAAAATATGGGATTGTAAAGTTAAACTTCTGTCGGTGAAGCCACAGCATCTAAAAGAGATAATTGAGCCGGATAATATAAAAATCAAGCATAATTTAATAGTTTCAATTCTTGCGGGGGTTTCAATTGATAGACTTACTCAAAAGTTCCCTAATCATAAATGTGTTAGGGTAGTTACAAATATTCCGATAACTATTGGAAAAGGTTTAACAGGAATTTCTTGGGGAGAAGAAATTACAGAAGATCAGAAACAATTTACAAAAAAATTATTTAAAAATACTAGTAAAATTTATGAATTTACTGAAGATTACCTTGATATATTTTTAGCTTTAACTTCATCAGGTCCTGCAATTATTGCTTTAATTATAGAAGCATTAAGTGATGGAGGATTAAGCGGGGGATTACCAAAAATAATTTCAGAGGAACTTGTTATGGAAATGATACTAGGGACTATTTGTCTAATAAAGGAAAATAAACTTACTACTTCTGAGGTTAAAAATTTAGTAACCTCTCCAGGTGGGACAACTATTTCTGCTTTAAGGGTTTTAGAAAAAAAGAGTGTAAGGTCAGCATTAATTGAATCAATAGTTTCAGCGAGTAATCGAAGTAAAGAGTTTCGTTAGGTTTTTAATTTATCTTTTAAGTTCAAATAAACTTTTTCAAGTGAATTTATATTTTTTGTAATTGTGTATCTCTCAAGTATACGTTCTCTAGCTTTTTCTCCAAGATCTTTTGTAAATGAAGGGTGTTCTACAAGAATTGGGATTATAGTTTTTAATTGTGCAGCTACATTATCAGTTGAAATTACTATTCCTGCTCCGTTATCTAAAACTTCACCATCAGCGCCAGCGTCTGTAGCTACACAAGCAGTACCAGCAGACATTGCCTCTAAAAGTGATAATGATAAACCTTCTACTAAGCTTGGTAAGAAAAATACTTCTGCTATTTGCATTATTGCTACCCTAGTTTCTAAATCTAATTCGGCACCCCACCAAATTAATTTCTCATTACCAAGGTTAAAAAAACTATTTTCAAGTGTTGGCTTCATTGGTCCATCTCCAACGATAACTAATTTGCAATTTTGAGTTTTTGTTTGGCGCCAAGAACGTAAAAGTGCCTCAATATTTTTCTCATTGGCAATCCTACCCATATATAAAAAGATTCTGTCATTTCCAAGTTTGTTTTTTACTTGAGTATATTTTTTATTTTTTTCACAAAAAGGTTTCCAAATATTCTCATCAACACCGTTTGGAATAATTATTTGTTTTTCTTTAGGTACTCCTAATTTGTAAAGAACTTTTTTTTGAAGTTCGGAAAAAATGATTATTTTATCGAACTTTGATAAAGAGGGAGCATAAAGTTGATATGTTAGCTGTTGAGTGCTAGCAGTTAAATTTCTATTTTTTGCATCAAATGGTGGGTGAAATGTCCCTACGAGTGGAAGATTAATTTCATTGCAAATCTCTGGAAGTCTAAAGTCTAAAGGAGATAAAGTTAAGCTTGCATGTACTAAATCAGGCTTTAATCTTTCCAATGATAGCCTTAGCTCTTTTTCTGCTCTTGGTGAGGGTATTGTATATACTTGGGACTTAATTAAATATGGAAGACTTACATCAGGATCATTTGCCAGAAATAATGGATTTGATGAATTTGAACTAGAAGGATTGTCGAAATGAATGAAACTAATTTTATGACCTCTGGCCTTTAATTTCTCAGTAGTTGAATTACCATATGTTACATTTCCACAAAAAGGAGATTTCTTACCCAACCAGGCAACATGAACCACATTGATTGAATTAACTATTAATTAAATTAACAGTCAGAGCACCCAAGATCATAATTTTATAATTTATTAATAGTTTATGAAAATGTTAACTATATATTTCTCTCAACATTTTTAGTGAAGATAAATCTTTCTCTAGTTGAGTAGAAATCCAAGTTTCAATAATAAATAATATTTTAAGCCAGACTTTTTTAGGCCCCAATAACTCTCCATTAGATTTTATTGGTAATTCTGGGAAAAGAAGTCTCTGTAATAGAGCAACTTCAGATGCATTTATTTTTAGATTACTTTGAGGATCTTCTATGGATGAAAACCCTTCACTTGGCAAATAATAACAACTCCATTCCCAATTTCCTAAAGGTGGAATAATAGGTTCTCCAGTTTTACAACAATGATGAATTGGTAAATTAATACCCCCGATGGCTAATAGATGGATTAAAGATTGAATACTCATTGAGAGCAGTTTAATATCTTCTTCTTGAGACTCTTGATATAAATAAATCCTATCAAGATGTGCTAGAACGCAAGATAAATAGTCTTGTTGCTTGTCATTATTACCTACTAATAAAAATGTTAATTCAGTTATTGCTTGTGCGGCTGCAAGACATTCAATATTTTTCCCTAGACCAGAATAGCTTTTTAATATTTGAATTTGACGTACAGATTTAAGATTTCTTTTCCCAAAAATCTGAAGACTTAAATATGTAATAGGAGTAGCTGCAGCAAGACTACTTTTAGGACGCCTAGCACCAGGTACCGCTAATCTAACTATCCCTTGCTCATCGGTGAGGATAGTTATTAATCTATCATTCTCACCTAATGGAGAAGCTTTAATACAGAGACCTTTTAGTCGGCACTCACCTGAACCAGACATTTAAATAACGTTTACTTCTTCAAAAATCTCACAAAAATTAGAAGTTCCCACGCAACTAATTCCATTATCAAACAAATCAATGACTTGCGTCAGTTTTTTTATGCCACCTACAACTTTGATTTGATTTTGTGAGCCTGTTATTTTTAGTATTTCGGGGACATCATAAGATGTAAGAGGAGGCCCAAACCCGTCCCCGAATTGAAAATTTTTTATTCCTAATTCCAAACATATTTCTATCGCATTAATAAAAACTTCTTCTTTTAGTTTTGATTTATTTACGATTATTGAAACTGGTAATCCAGATAATTTAATTTGCTCAATTTCAGCAGCGAAAGTTTCTACATTTTTTTTTGATAAATTGATAAAGTTTGGGATATATTCAATTCCTTTTGCACCCTTATCTTTTGCAAAACAAACTAATTCTTCAATAAATGAAACTGGTAAATCTGCTAAAGGGTAAGAAATAAGTGCGTTTATATCCGCACTGTAATTACCCAAACAGTTTTTAAGATCAGTTAAATAATTTACTGAAGTAGAAATATTTTTTATATTGTATTTTCTTATTAAATCGCAATTCACACAGAAATCTTCCCAGGATAGATAAGGGTTAATAATAATTGCATGAATTTTGTCGTTTAATTCATATTCAATATTGGGCATTTAAAACTTATTTAGATTGAATCAGTCCATAACCTCCATGATTCCTTTTGTATAAAACTTGAAGTTCATTATTTTTCTTGTTTCGAAAAACATAAAAATCATGATCAATTAGATCTAATTGTTTTCTTGCTTCTTCTGATGAAATTGGATTCATTTCAAAGTATTTATTTTTAATAGATGGTTCAGGCAGACTAGCTTCAGTTCCTTCTTCAAATAAAGCTTTATCTAGGAAACTTGATTCCATACTTTCAATTGGTAAAGAATCTTTATTTTTAAATTGTTTATTATGAATTGTTTTATTGTTTCTTTCTTTATATTTACGTAATTTTCTACAAAGTTTATTTGAAACTAAATCAATGCTTGAGTATAGATTTTCAGTTTTTTCTTCAGCTCTAATTACGGTACCGTTTGCAAAAATAGTAACTTCTGCAGTTTGGAACGAGACTCTTGGGTTCTTTTCAATTGAAAGGTGTATATCAGCTTCTTTAACGATATCCTTATAGTGATGCGTTGCTTTTTCTATCTTTGCCTCAGTATATTCTTTTAATGCTCCAGTGAGCTCAAGATTCTTTCCATGGATTAAAATTTTCATAACAATTCTAAAAATATTTACTTACTTTCTAAATCTACTTAAATATGGAAAATAGAACAGCAATAATTAAACAACCTGATAATATTTCTTCTTTTAATGATGTTTATAAATTACAAAAAGAATATCAGGAGGCATTGATTTTAGATAATTCTAATCCTGACTTTATTTGGATAGGGGAGCATCCACTCTGTTATACGTTAGGTAGAGGATCTAATTACGATAATTTACTATTTTCTTTGGGTGATGATAAATATGATGTTTTTAATATTAATAGAGGTGGTGAGGTTACTTGTCATATGCCTGGACAATTAGTAACTTACTTGGTTTTAGATTTGAAAAATTTTAATAAAGATTTAAATTGGTATTTGAGGAAAATTGAAGAAATTATTATAAAAATTCTTGGAACTTTTAATATAAATTGTCATTCAAGAGATGGTTTCACTGGTGTTTGGATAGAAAATAAGAAAATTGCTTCAATTGGAATTGGTTGCAAAAGATGGATTACAATAAATGGATTTTCAATCAATATTGACTGCGAATTAGAAAACTTTAATAAAATTGTTCCTTGCGGGATCGAAAATTGTCTTATGGCAAATATGATTGATTATAACAAGAATTTAAATATTCAAGATGTCAAGAGAATTGTTAAAAAAATCATTCAGGAAGAATTTAATTTTGATTTTGTATCAAAATAGAAATTAAAATTTCAAAATCAATTAATTTAATATGAGTGATTTAGCGTATTGGCCTGCAGCCAAACCTCTTTCTAAAAAAAATAAATTTGCCAAAAATAGAGATTTTATTAAGAACCTTGATCATATAGATCAAATTTGGGAAAAATTAAAAATTAAATGTGGTGATACTTTAGCTGTTTGTGATTTAAGAGGGAAATACAAAGAAAAATTTTCTTATTCTGAGCTTGCTGATTTAATAACAAAAGTCTCTTTTTCTTTTAAAAATTATGGTTTAAAAAAGGGGGATGTAGTTACTGTAATATCTGAAAATTCTCCAAGATGGCTAGCAGTAGATCAAGGCTTAATGCGTTTAGGAGCTATAAATGCAGTGAGAGGTATTAATTCTCCTTCAGTAGAATTAGAATATATTATTGAGCACTCTAATTCTGTAGGACTAATAGTTCAATCTAAAGAAATTTGGCTAAAGTTAAACAACAAAGAAGAATTAAAAAAAAGACTGAAATTTATAATCAATTTAGAAAATGAACAATTTGAAAGTTTAATAAGTTGGAATCAATTTACAAGGTCAGCAGAAAAAGAAAATTCACAAAATAATAATCTTGAAAAATTTAATCCAGAAATTGATGACGTCGCTACTATTCTTTACACTTCAGGGACGACCGGAAAACCTAAAGGTGTACCTTTGACTCATGCAAATTTTTTACATCAAATAATCAATTTAGCCTATATCGCTGATCCAGAACCAGGGACCTCTGTATTAAGCGTTTTGCCTATCTGGCATTCTTATGAGAGGAGTGCTGAATACTTCTTTTTTTCATGTGGTTGTTCTCAATACTATACAATTCCAAAATTTCTTAAAGATGATATTACACAAATAAAACCTGTTGTCATGGCTACTGTACCGAGACTATGGGAAGCAATACATGATGGCTTTTTTCAGGCTTTGAAAAAAATGCCTTCCAAAAAGCAAAAACTTATTAAGTTTTTGATAAGTAATAGTTCGGTTTTCAAAAGAAGTCTTAGAAAGATAAGAAATATAGATATAAATCAAATAACTTTTAAATCAAAAATCCCCTTACTGGGTTCTGTTATTAGCCGATATCCTTTACATAAATTGTCTACTATTTTTTTATGGCCGAATATTCTTAGACAACTATGCGGTGAAAAACTGAAATTTCCCATTAACGGTGGAGGTGCATTGCCAGAACATGTAGATCTTTTTTTTGAATCTTTAGGTGTAGATGTTTTGGTAGGATATGGTCTCACAGAAACTTGTCCAGTATTAACTTGTAGGAGAAGAGAATTAAATGTTAGAGGATCATCTGGTCAGCCTTTAGCATTTACTGAAATCAAAATAGTGAATGATGATAAAAAAAAGATTCTGAAGTTCAGAGAAGTCGGAAAAATTCTTGTTAGGGGGCCTCAAGTAATGAAAGGTTATCTTAATAATCAAATAGCTACAAATGATGTTTTATCCAAGGACGGTTGGTTTGATACTGGTGATTTAGGTTTTCTAATATCAAATGGTTCTCTCTTTATAACAGGAAGAGCCAAGGATACAATAGTGCTATCAAGTGGTGAAAATATAGAACCGAATCCGCTAGAGACTGAAATCCTTAGTTCTGAATTTATTAATCAGATTCAACTAGTAGGACAAGATAAGAAATGTTTAACAGCCCTTGTAGTTCCTAATGTAGAATTGGTTAAAAGCAAGTTTTTGGAAGAAGACCTTTCAAAATTAAACCAGAATAAGAAAATTGGTACATTTTTCAAATCACAAATTAATAATTTGCTTAAAAGTCGATTAGGAGCAAGATCAGAAGAACAAATATTAGATTGTTATTTTGTTGATGCCTTTACTCTAGAAAATGGGCTGTTAACACAAACTCTAAAACAAAAAAGAAAAGAAATAGAAAAAAAGTATTCATTACCAATAGAAAATATGTATGAAAACAAATTTAGTAAGAAAATTTGATTTCTTCTATCTATATTGAAAAGGTAATTTAATTTTTTATGGAAACAAAAAACTCAATATCTATAAAGCGCTCAATAGCTATTAAAGCTGTAGTTACACCAACTTGGAAGGAAGATGCTGAAAAAGAATTAAGTAAAGCAATTTCAAACATTGATCAGCAATTATCGCAACTGGAGCAGGAGGGTCAGCAAATAGTAAATAATATTAGATCCCAATCGGTTAATCCTCTTGATCCAAGGGTTCAAGAACAGGTTAGTCAGGTGCAACAACAAGTCGCAGCAAAACGAAATGAAATTGAAGAACAAAAAAGAAATCTACTTCAACAACAGAGTCAAGTTCGCGAATTAAAAATGGACGAAATTGTTGATCAAGGGCAAGTGGATAGTTTCTGTGATGTCACTGTGGGAGACAATCTTATTGAAAAAATGCAAGTCTCGATTACAGTTAAAGATGGAGTTATTCAATCTATAGATAATAATTAAAAAGAAGATTTAGTATTTTTGATAAATATAAGTAAATCTTAATTTCGAAAAGTTTTAAATTCTAATCGATCTAAATTATTACTTTCTTAAGTTTTAAGAGTTCCCACTGTGAACATGATTTCGTATAATTAAAACAAGAGTTTAAAGGGTTCTTAATCATAAAAACTTTAGGAAGTTTGGTAGAAATCCCTTGAAACTTATGCAATAACAATTTTCTTATGTCTCACGAAATAGTCAGGATTCAGTGATACTAGTGGGTTAGACAGGTAGACACCAGTTAGACAGTTAATTATAATGTAATCAAATTTAGTTTATATCTACGATCTTGATCTAAGAGTTAGACAGAGTCGTAGACATTTTTGATTATGTCACCAACACTCGATTTTTCAGAACCAACTTTGAACGATCGTGCTGTCATATGTAAATACAAAGATCGAAAATATTTGTATTTAAGAGTCAAAAGAGATGGAAAAAGATATACACAACATTCATTGAACACAACTGATATGAATACTGCCCACAGTATTGCTTTAGATGTTTATGTAAAAATTCAATCTTCGCCTCCTACATCAGGTAAATCGACATTAACTATTCAACGTGTGTTTGAAAATTATATGCTGGAAAAAAATAAGAAACTCAATCGAGGATTGATCAAACCAAATACTCAGAAGATTTATCAACAGAGAATAGATTTACGATTCATCCCATATCTTAAATTTAAAAATATCAAGAATATGACTGAGATTAGAAAAGATACTTTTGATGGTTATGCTGGTTTCCAGTTAGATAGAAGAACAAGAGGAAGATGGAAAACAGAAACAAAAGGTTTATCACATAACACGATCAACAAAGATATCAGTCAACTCAATGAGATTTTCAAATGGATGGTGGAGAAAGAATTCTTACTGCCTCGAAATCAACCAAGAATTGAAAGAATTAAAGATTTAAAAAAATATAATGTTGAATCTAATCCTGCTTACTTACCTAATGATTGGAAGAGATTTAATGATGAATTATATAAATTTGATCAAGGTTGGGATGATGAGTATGAAACGTGGAAAAGAAGATGGTTTATTAACTACATCAGATTTATGTATCAAGGTGGATTCCGCCCCCACGAATCAAGAAAAATTAGATTTGGTGACTGTGAGATTATTTCAAAAAATGATAAAACTGCCTGTTTAATTCAAATTGATGAGAATACAAAAACTGGAAGAAGAGAATGTTCAATTAACTCAAATACTTTTTTAAAATTAAAATCACATCTTGATAAAGGAATCAAATTAAGAAATCGACAGATCGAAGATATCAACAGACGTTTGAGTGCTGGTGACAAAACAATTATTGATACGTATCGGAAAAAAGTTAAAGAACCAATTCAACTACTACCGCCTCGTGATAAAGATGATCTGGTGTTAATGAATCCATTTTTAAAAGATCGAAAAATTTACCATAGTGAACATATTCGAGATTGGTATCGTGAGATCGTCACAGCTTGTAAGTTTGATAGAAAATATACTCTCTACTCTCTTAGATCGACTCACATTTCAAACAGACTTTTACAGGGAATTCCTGTTAACAAAGTAGCAAAGAACGTAGGAACATCAATGGAGATGATTCAAAAAACATATGATGGTTTATCTGCTCGTTATTCAATAGATGAGTTGGGAACTAGTGTGCCTGAGGATTTTTAACAAAATCATCAAAAATCATCAAAAAATCAATATTTTAATAAAATTACTCCTCTCAGAATCGTCTGTAAGGTGGTTCTAATCTTCTTTCCAACTGATACTACCTCCCATTTGTTGTAGTTGACTCTCAACGACTCCAACTCTGTTTCTGATTGTTCCGAACTCTTCGCCTATGACTTCATTCTTGATGAACTCTAATTCTGTTTCATTGATGAAATTAAATATACGTTCAACCTTGTCTAGCCTCTTCTTTATCACTGCTAGTTGATGATTAGTTTCAGATGATGTTGTAGCCACAACAGTGTTAGTAACTGTTTTTCCATCAGGTGGTGTTTCAACATTGAGTGACTGTGTTTGAAGTGCTGTTTGAATCCACATTCGTAAAGTATTACTAACACTGACTCCTGATGTCTTACAAAGTTCTTGGAACTGCTGTCTTTCTTTGGAATCTATGTAAAAAGATACTTGTAATTCATTCGGTCGTTTCACTGTTACGTAACGAGTTATAGTTCTGGTAATAGATTAACAAATAATAATAATTTATCTACACTAATTTTTTAAAAATAATAATATAAATTAGATTCAAAAAATGTTAATTAGTGGTTCTAAATCCGAATTATCTCAATAAAAAAAATGATGGTGAAGAATTTAGAACATACTCTAGATTTTTAGATGTTCCCGATACGATCTTTGCTGTTAACTTTTTCATCGGATACTTCGGAACAACCGCCTCTTCAATAGATTTGATGAGGAAACAAAAGATCGTTGATTTGAAAGAGAAAAATCTATGGAATGGTTATGCTTATCCATTTGCCCAGAAAGGTGAGATCAATGGTGGTGACTTCGGAGTCAATGTTTATTTTGTTGGAAATCCGAAACAGGGAAGTGGAAGAAGAAAACAACCTGATTACATTAAATTTTTAGATTTAACTTCATCACATATCAACTTTGGTGGATTCAGATGTGTTGATTTTATTGTCACTTTGACTGACAAACATAGATCAATTCAGTTTATTCAAGAGAAACAAACACCATACGATGAATTCATACTTGGATTCATACGACTTGATTCTGGTGTGCTGTCGAACAAACCTCTACAACAGTATTTGGGAATTGATCGACTAGAACCAAATTTTATAAATTCTCATATTCTAAATTCAAAAATCATAGTGCCTACACAGCCTTTCGGTTCAAAATTTAGAGGTGGAAAATTATTAACATTGATCAGTCAATCAAATGAGTTGAGAGATTTCTTCAACAAGATGTATAAGTCGAATGTTGTTCTGTTCTACACGATGTCTCTATTCGGTTCTACAAAGAGTTCTAGTCAATATGATCAGTTAGATCGTTTTATAAAGTTCATCGGTGTTACAGAGTCGAAACACCCCATCAGAATGAAGAATCCACAGAAAGAACAACTGCTGGAATGGTTAGATCGAAGAGGAATAAGTCGATCACTATTTGTTAAAAATTCATCATCACAAGAAGATAAAACTTTTAAAAATTTGATTCACTTCCTTGAATATTCACTGCTCCAGAATCGACACGATAAGACAGTATCAAAGTTGAGAAAGTTATTTTCAACCACCATCGATGATCTTATGAATCGAACTGAAAAAAAGAGAGTATATGTTGGAACATATGGTTGTGAGAACTGGGATGACAACTTATACAACTCAGTGCCTGTCGTTGATCACAATAATAATCTTGACTGCTTATTCGATTACTGGAAATCAAAAGTATTCAAGAAAAAAGATTGGGGAATGAGAAAATACAAACACTACCTCGATCAACCAGTGCCTCTGGAATATGAATTATTGAATGATCAGTTAAGAGATTCTAATTTCAATTACGTCAGATAACCTATCGCCTCTTGAGTTACTCACAGCTTCTAATCTTTGAGTTAATTCTTAGTAATCTTAGTGAACTCTAAGAAGTTACTAAAGAAATCCTTATGAACCTCCACAAAGGTTACTGTAATCATAATTATTAGATAGTGCAACAATTTGTTTACAATTAGTTGCAATAAAAAGACTCAAGTATGTAGACTACAACTACAATCCTTGAGTGTATTTGATTATACTTAGTGTTGGTATCTTACTGATACAGTATTCCCAATGTTACCGCCTCAAGAGTTACTCAAAGTATAAACTTCAAGTCAAACTTGATAAGTTAGTAGCAGTAGTTGTAGTAAACCTAAAGACAATTTAGGATAACCACTACAAAGTTAGTTATGCTGATTGAGATTTTCAGACTCAAATTTGGATACAATTAGTAACAATCAGTGTTCTCAAGATGTATTACTGCCACAACGATTTCACGTATCGTTCTTTCAATTTTGATAAGAAAATCTTATAAAACCTTTTCACATCATTTTTGCCCAGAAAATTTTTTTATAGATTTTCATTTAAAAAGTCGATTTTGAAAAATATATCGATCACTGGGAACTGCTTACCTATAGATTACAACTATCGATTTTTTATTTTCTAGCTTACTGATTATTAAAAACGTGAGAATTATGATGATCAGTGCCAGTAACATCTTTCAGAGTTTTGTTAGTTAGATCAGTCAGATGTTTCATACACTTACTCGAATACGACACAACGTTAGATAGATTCCATTCTTCTTTCTTGGATTTGACTACAGATTCACCCCACCATCGACAGTAGTCAATCTTCTTGTTGAACTCGATATCGACTCTGCCAGTTACATTTTCCCTAACTTGTTTAATCTCATTCCAGAACTCATCATCAGAGTTTTTATCAATCGCCTTTACATCAACAACAACTGATGCCACAAAAGTAACAACTAACAGACTTAATTTGATTGGATTCATAATACTATCCCAGCACTGGTTGAATATTAGTTGTATCCCAAATAGTCGAAAAGGCAACGTATGACTGTTGCCTCTTGGTTTATTGTTTATGATTTTCGATATGAATTATCCATCAGGATTGATATCAGTGCTGCGACTTGATATCGATTCAATGATTGATTAGTTCGTCTTGAGTAACTATCAACTGCCTGTTTGAAGTAACTTAACCGCTTCCAATAATTCTTATCTCTGATCATTCCTGGCCTGTTGATTGTTAATTAACTCATAAATCTTTCGACTGAGTTTGATACATCTTTAACTGTTATCCATCTCTTATCTAACCTGTGTGTGCCATAAGTTTCACGTTTTAAGTGAAAATGTTTCCTGACTGATTCATACACTTCTGCTACATCAGGTTCACTTAATCCATCCATCTCAATTTCGATTTTCCATCTTCTTAGGTTGTCTCGTCTGATTTCCATTTTTTGTCATCCAATTTAATGTGTTTACATAGTCAGACATCCTTTTACTCTCAATAAGTAATTGAACGTCTTCAGAACCCTCTGAGATACCTCTCAGAGAGTCTTGAACACGTATATGAAACATCTCATCCTGTAACTCATCAAATCGTTTTTTCTTGAATACATTTCTAACCATATTGATCTTGTTATTTACTGATTCTGATAATGGTTGTCGTAGCTTCTTCATTGTTACTCTCTTAGAAATTTTTCGATCAATTCTTTTAAATCACGATCAGTCGGGTTTTGCTTCCTCATCTGAACACGAACTTTCTCTTTTCCAGATTCATAACCAAAGTCAGATATTTGAATATTCTTCATTTTGTAAAAACCAGTTCGTGTAAGTGTTTTGTTGATTTTTTATATACATCACTCTTGTTACATTTGAAATGAACCATCAAATCTTTAATTACTCTCTTACCTGTCTCTGCCTCATACTTGTTGTATGAAACTGCATCTTTAAATCTCATTTTGTTCTAATAATTGTAGTAAATGTGTGTTAACTCTATTTATACTTTTGCCAGCACTAACAGTCTAAGAACATTACGCCTACTGGTTTTAAATGATATTTAAATTAACTTTTCGCCCTTAAGTTACTCAAATAATCACTTAATAGTCTCTTATCCCTTATCAAAACTGGCAGAGTTATTTATAAGTTTGTTCTACAAATTTGATCACGTTGTTAACATTTAGTAACAAAAGTATCATCACTATCTAACAATCAACCAGCAATAAAAAAACACGTGATAGGAAATCAGTAAATCCATCACGTGTTTCACCAACAGGTGTTTCTACACACCTATGCTTATTTATTTACCACCATTATTGATTATTTCTTGTTGTTTCATATTTGAAACTCTACCGACTTTAGACTTTGGTTCTCTCATCGAGTTTTTATAAATGTTAACTCCGATCCAAATCTTCAGAATGTCAATTAAAAAATCTTTCATCTAATTATTACCTCACACAATATCTTTGAACTGATGATGGTGTGAACTTACAGCCTCTTGGAGTTAAAAAATTCACGTTACATAAAATGTTTGCGATTTGTAGATATGTTTTACCCTCCTCTCTCATTGGTATCACTACTTTTTTCACTTTGTCTGCAAACTCATCTGCCTGTTGAATCTTTTTAAGGTTTGCCTGTTTAATATTTTCTTTACCCATAATTCCTAATTTTTTTCCTTTTTTCTTTGCCTCTCTTAATGCATTTTTGGTTCTAATTGATATCATCTCACGATCTTTTTGAACCATTGCTGCGTAAATTGCGATTATAAAGTTATCAGCAGTAGGCATAGTTGCAATTCTGAATTTAACTTTATTTGACTTCATTAAAGAGGCGGTGAACTCTAAGTCTCTGCTAAGTCTACATATCCTACTTACCAACAATATCGAATTAGTTTGTATCGACTTGTCAATCGCAGACTGCAATATGGGTCTGTTTTGATGATCTTTACCAGATGCAATCTCTGTAAATTGATCAACTATAACGTGATCATCTATGCCTTGTAGATAACAATTTATCTCAGTCATCTGTGCTTCTAATCCTAATCCTGATTTGATTTGATTAGTGCCTCCTGAGATTCGTCTGTAAATAACAAATTTAGTAGTCATCAGATTGTTAATAGTGCGTTTAGTTTGAGAATCTAGTATTTACGTTAAAGAGTTATACCAAAAATGGCAATGTGGTTACGTAACCAGTTATATGTTGTTAAATAATGATCAGTTAATCAAGTAATAGTAGTGCTGGTGGAATAGTATCTTTCTTTGATCGGTAGGCTTCTTCGTTATCATCCAGTTCAAACTTTTAAGTATTGAATCTCATCTACTATTGCTTGTTTAACATTTAACATTTGATATATTCCTTTGTGATCTATTTTTTTGTAGAATATGTATATCACGATGATTGTGATCTAACTGATGAAATTTGTGAATCTGGAAGGATAATTTCATCATCTGACTATGAAAAAAGTTAGACAGTTGGTTAGACACCACCATCAAAACGACTGCAATCACTAAACCATTATGAGTCACGAAATATTCATGCCTGCCTTGAGTTCTACTATGACGGAGGGCAAGATTGTGGAATGGTTGAAAAATCCAGGAGATAAAGTTGAAAGAGGTGAATCTGTCTTGGTTGTTGAATCTGACAAGGCAGATATGGATGTTGAATCTTTTCAAGATGGATATCTTGCAGCTGTTTTAATGCCTGCTGGCAGCACTGCACCAGTAGGAGAGACTATCGGTCTTATTGTAGAAAATGAGGATGAGATAGCTTCTGTTCAAGAACAAAATAAAGGAAATCAACCCGAGGTCTCAACTTCAGACCAACTTGAGTTGGTAAGCAATAAAACTGAAGAAAAACCAGTAGTCCAGACTGAAGATATCAAGAAAGAAGCTGAAGAAGTCGTCTTAAAGAGAGAAAAGCCTGTCCCATCTTTTAAAGTCGATCAAATTAATGCCGCAACAAGTAATGTTTCTTCGAGAATAATTGCATCCCCAAGAGCTAAAAAACTAGCCTCACAAATGGGTGTTGATTTAGCAAAGGTTCATGGATCTGGCCCTCACGGAAGGATTCAAGCTGATGATATTTTAAAAGCTAATGGCCAACCTGTTTCTATACCATGGATAGGAGAAGGTGGTTCTCCTGCAAGTATCCCTGGTGCAAATTTGGGAGTTGAAAGTAAACCAGAAACTTCAGGAAATAGTTTTGGTAATCCTGGAGAAACAGTTCAATTTAATACTCTTCAAAAAGCGGTAAATAAAAATATGGAATCTAGTTTAGAAGTTCCATGTTTTAGGGTGGGTTACTCTATCAATACAGATAAATTAGATAATTTCTATAAAAAGGTAAAACAGAACGGAGTTACAATGACTGCTTTACTTGTAAAGGCAGTTGCAAAGACACTAAAGAAACATCCGCAAGTTAATTCAAGTTTTTCAGAAAATGGAATTTCTTATCCAGAAAATATAAATATTGCTGTTGCTGTTGCAATGGAAGATGGGGGACTGATAACTCCAGTTTTAAAAGAACCATGCAATACCGATTTATTTGAATTATCTAGGGAATGGAAAGATCTCGTAAAAAGATCAAGATCAAAACAATTAGAACCTGATGAATACTCAACGGGAACCTTCACTTTATCTAACCTTGGGATGTTTGGAGTTGATAGATTTGACGCAATTCTCCCTCCAGGTACCGGTGCTATTTTAGCCATAGCATCATCGAAACCAACTGTTGTCGCTAATAGTGATGGTTCAATATCTGTTAAAAAAATAATGCAAGTAAATCTAACAGCTGATCATAGAGTGATCTATGGAGCTGATGGAGCTTCATTCTTAAAAGACTTGGCTTCCCTAATTGAAAATGAGCCAGAGACACTTGTCTCCTAAGTTTAATTGATTTCTCAAATTAATAATGAAGAAAGGGATTATAAGCTTGATGCTTATGATTATTTACTTGATCCTTCATTAATCGCTAGTAAACCTTCTGCAATTAGGCATGAATCAAGATTGATGATAGTTAGAAATAGTGTTTTAGACGAAGACTTTTTAACTAATAAATTTACCAAGAATCTTTTAGATGAATTTAGAGAAGGCGATCTTGTAGTTGTAAACAATACTAAAGTAATGAAAGCTAGGTTAAAGGTTGAATTAGAAAATAAGACATTAGTCGAATTATTAGTTTTAGAAAGATCCCATGAATGTGTTTGGTTATGTGTGGCAAAGCCAGCGAAAAAGTTAAAAATAAATAGAAAATTAAAATTAAAATCTCCTTTAGCAAAAGATATTAATTTAATTGTTGATGGGGTTGATGAAGAAACTGGAGGGAGATTTATAAAATTTCCGGAAAATATAACTTGTCTCAATTCAATGAATAACCTTCTTGATAAATACGGGGAAGTCCCACTCCCTCCTTATATAAAAAAATCCGAAGAAGAATCTTTTCATGAGAAAAGTTATCAAACTGAGTATGCAACTAATCCGGGGGCGGTTGCTGCACCAACTGCTGGTTTACACTTAAGCAAAAATCTTATTTCCAATCTAAAAAAAAAAGGAGTAATAATTTTGCCGATAACTTTGCATGTGGGCTATGGAACATTCAAACCAATTGATCAAGAAGATCTAAGTGACTTAAAACTTCATAAAGAATGGGTAAGTGTTAATAAGGAAGTAGTGGAGGAAATAAAAAAAATAAAGAAAACAGATAGAAGAATAATTGCTATTGGGACAACTAGCGTTAGAGCTCTTGAAAGTTGTTATTCTCACGAAATTAATGACTTTATCCCCATAGCGAAATACGTGGATTTAGTAATTAAGCCAGGTTATAAATTTAAGGTAGTTGATGGATTATTAACTAATTTTCATCTTCCTAAAAGTTCATTATTACTATTAGTAAGTGCAATGATTGGTAGAGAAAGATTATTAGATTTGTATAAAAAAGCCATAAAAGAAAAATTTAGATTTTTCTCTTATGGCGATGCTATGTATATTTCACCAGATGCATTACTGGAGAAAAAATAGATTTAGGCTTTGACTGGTTCTTGAATGATTCCGCTTGGAACTTCAGTAAACATAATTGATGATAAATATCTCTCTGCTAAATCAGGTAGAACAACTACAATAGTTTTCCCAGCATATTCATCTTGTTCAGCTAATCTAACAGCAGCAGCAGCAGCAGCTCCACAAGATATTCCAACTAGTAGACCTTCTTCTTTTGCTAATCTAAGAGCCATCTCTATTGACTCGTCATTTGTTACCTGTTCAACCTTATCAACAATTGACAAGTCTAGGTTCTTAGGTATAAATCCTGCTCCAATTCCTTGAATTTTATGTGGTCCAGATTTAACCTCTTCTCCATTCATCGTCTGTGTAATCACAGGACTATGTGAGGGTTCTACAGCTACAGAAGTAATATTTTTACCCTTCTCTTGCTTAATGTATCTTGAAACTCCTGTAATTGTGCCGCCAGTTCCAACCCCTGCAACTAAGACATCAATTTCACCATCGCAATCATCCCAGATTTCTGGTCCGGTAGTTTTGAAATGAATTTCAGGGTTTGCTGGATTATCAAATTGACCTGGCATGAAATATTGAGAAGGATTACTTTCTGCAATTTCTTTAGCCTTAGCTATTGCTCCAGGCATACCTTTTGATGCTTCTGTTAAAACAATTTCAGCACCCAACACTGCCATAACCCTTCTTCTTTCAATTGACATGGATTCTGGCATTGTAAGGATGAGTTTATAGCCTCTTGCTGAAGCAGTAAAAGCTAGAGCAATTCCTGTATTTCCAGAAGTTGGCTCAACAATAGTTTTGTCTTTTGTAAGCTTCCCACTTTTCTCTGCATCCCAGATCATGTTGGCGCCAATCCTACATTTGACACTATAAGCAGGGTTTCTACCTTCAATTTTTGCAAGTACTGTAGCTTTCGCGTTTTTAGTTACTGATTTTAATTTTACTAATGGAGTGTTTCCAATAGCAAAACTGTTGTCCTCATAAATTTTTGCCATTTTATATATTGAGAAAATATATTTTAATACTAACTATTATTCAGAAAAAGAGTATATAAGTTTCTATTCGGTAAATACTAGGAATTTAGAAATTATTTAGTGCCTCAGAAAAGGTTTCCCATAATTGAGTTTGGTCTTCTAATCCAACTGATACTCTAATAAGGTGCGAGGGTATACCAAAACTTTCAGCCCAATCCAACTCGTCATAATGAGCCAATAAAACATAAGGACAAACTAGAGTAAATTTTGTACCCAAACTAGGTCCTTTAGATACTTGTAGAGAATCATAAAATTTCTTAGCTTTGCTTAATCCTCCATTTAATTCAAATGATAATAAGCAGCCGTATCCTCCATCAGAAGTAAGTAGAGAATTAAAATTTGGACAATTTTCAGGATGGAAAATATTTTTAATCTCGCTATGGGTCTCTAATCTTTTTTTTAATTCTAAACATGCTTTATTTTGTTCAAAAACTCTTTGATTTACATCTCTACTAACTTTCTCTAGATAAACTGTATCTCCATCGGAAAGTGTTGGAAGATTAATCTCGTTAAATGCATTTCTAAATTGATCAATCCATTTGCTTTTTGGATTTAGTATTAATGATCCGGCAAGAATATCACCACTACCTGAAAAAATTTTTGTAAGTGAAGTAAAAACTATATCTGCATGTTCTAGGGAATTTATATTTAAATTTGAACCAATTGTATCGTCAACAATTAAGGGGATATTTAACTTTTTTGCTATTTTTGAAATTTTTTTAATGTTTACACATTTGAGCATTGGATTACTCGGCAGTTCAATAATTAATGCTGATGGATTTATGCTTTTGATTTCAAATTCAATATCTTCGCAATTTTCTTCTGTAATTAACTTGGCTCCATGAAAGATATTCATTGGTAATTTAAGTACATCTACATATGGAAAACCAATTTGGAGTGTTGGTTTAGCTGGAAATAATTTATATATGATTTCTAATGATGTATGCAATGCAGACATTCCAGATGAAGTTAAGTGAATATCATTTGAGTTAATTTTTGTAGATTTAGAAATTCTATTTTTTATTCTTTGAGAACATTCATTTACGTAAGATTTTGGAGGGCAATCTTCAAGACCTAGTTCTATAGCTGCAGCCCTTGAAGATATGCCAAGACCAGTATGTTGCCAAAAAGATTTCGCATAAATACTTCCTTGTTTTTCAGTTATTAAGAAAGCTAAATTATCTCTTTTTTCTATTAATGAGAATTGTTCAGAGGTATTTCTATCAATGTATTTTTTTGCTTTAAAAGCTATGCTTTCATTCGGATATGGCCAGATACTTTTATTGTTATAGTAATTTTCCTTTTTTACTTTTTCACATAATCTTTTCACTATGGGGTTTAGCCCGAATCTTGGGTAAATGGACTTCAATAAATTCATGCATTCTTGATTTTTTTCTTCGTAATTTATTACATCATTCCAAGTTGGTAATGCTACAGAAACAGCATGAATACTATCAGGAATAGAATATCCCAACTCTAAATTTTTCCATATAGGGTTTTTAAGTAAATCTCTCAATTTTCAGAATTTATTTAAAGCAAATAATATGTCTGAGATTAAATCGTTTGTTTCTTCACATCCAATCGATAATCTGACAAGAGCATCATCTATCCCTAAAAGATTTTTTGTTTCATCATCAACAGAAGCATGAGTCATTGTTGCTGGGTGACAAATTAAACTTTCAACTCCTCCAAGGCTTTCTGCTAGAGAGAAATATTTGAGAGATTTGCAAAATTTAAAAGTATCCTCTTTATTTAAATTTAATTTTATGGTGATCATCGAACCCCCAGATCTCATTTGCGATTTTGCTAAATTAAATTGCGGATGTTTTTGATTAAAAGGATAAATTACTTTACTAATTATTTTATGATTGTCTAATTCTTCAGAAATTAATTTTGCACTTTGCGTTTGTTGTTCGATTCTTAAAGGAAGAGTTTTTACTCCTCTTGTAATGAGCCAACTATCAAAAGGAGATGGTTGAAGCCCTAGAGCTTTTTGAGAAAAAAGCATCTTACTATTCCATACCTCATTATTTGTCAGTACTGCTCCACCAAGTGCATCACTATGTCCATTAATGAATTTTGTTGTGCTTACAAGTGATATTGTTGCACCAAGGTCCAATGGTTTTTGAATAAGTGCCGTTGAAAAGGTGTTATCCACTACTACTGGGATTTGTAGTTTATTCGCTTCATCACAAATCGCCTTAATATCAAGTACCTTCAAAAGTGGATTAGTTGGACTTTCTAGCCATATTAAGGTTGGCTCGAATAATGAAATCTTTTTGATATTATTTTCGTTTGTAAAATCTGTGTATAAAACTTCTATTCCAAATTTCTTGAAAACTTTTTCGAACATCCTCACTGTACAACCATAGAGATTTGACTCGCAGAGTATCTTGTCACCTGATTTTAGTGTTGATGAAATTGCAGTTACCGCGCTAATTCCAGATCCAAAAACTGTACAGTATTTAGAATCTTCTATTGATTTAAGGATGTTTTCTAGAATTCTAAAGTTGGGATTGCCTGATCTGGTGTAGTCGAAATTATCTTTATTTCCATGTTTGAAAGTAGATGTAGAAAAAATAGGAGGCATAACGCATCCAGTTTCTTCTGCAAATGTTTCCCCATGGTGAATAGATAGGGTCTTGAAACCTGGCTTTTTTATATTATTTTCCTTATTTCCCATTTTTTTTACAAATAAGAATAAAATAAAATCTCTCTTTTAAAAGAGAGATTTAATAATCCAAAGAAAAGTATTATTAAACTTTTCTTGAATAATATTCAACAACTAGTAGTTCGTTTATTTCAAGAGCCACCCACTCTCTATCGCATTTTCCATTTATTTTTCCCGTTAATTTAGGTTTGTCTAAATCAAGATGAGGTGGGACATTTGCTAAACCAGGGAATTCTATATTACCTTCTACAAGTTTTTTGCTTGCTTTGTTTTCTTTAATTCCGATTACATCGCCTGATTTGCATTGATAACCAGCAATATCAAGAACCTTTCCATTAACAGTTACATGGCCATGATTTACTAATTGTCTTGAGCCTGGAATGGTACCTCCAAAACCTAATCTAAAACAAACATTATCTAGTCTGTTTTCTAAAAGTCTTAGTAGGTTAGTTCCTGTAGATCCTTCTTGAGCTCTAGCTTTTTTTACATAACGTACTAGTTGTTTTTCAGAAACTCCATAATTAAACCTAAGTTTCTGCTTTTCTTCTAGACGAATTGCATATTCTGATCGCTTGCGACGGGCTTGGCCGTGCTGACCTGGAGGATTAGACTTCTTTGAAGCTTTCCTGGTGAGACCTGGTAGTTCTCCCAAGCGACGCGTAACCCTTAATCTGGGGCCGCGGTATCTTGACATAATTTTAAATTAAATAGAGATTTGCAATAAATTGGATAATTGATTAAATTCAATTAAGCTAAAATATCGCTAGAAACATTATTTTACATCATTAAAGTGTTTAAAACTATTAATAAATCAATTACTTCTATACTTCTTTTAATGATTTCGTTTTATCAAAGGTGGTTTTCTCCTTTTTTCGGACCAAGATGCAGATTTATTCCAAGTTGCAGCTCTTATGGATATGAGGCAATTACTAGACATGGTCCTTGGAAGGGAGGGTGGTTAACTTTAAGAAGATTAAGCAGATGTCATCCTTTCACTCCCTGTGGATGTGACCCTGTGCCTGACTAAATTAATGAAAATATTTATTTTTGTTAGACAGGGATGTTGCCTTTGTGATTCATTAAAAAACAAACTGGCAAAAATAAATCTTAATGAGTTATTCCCTAATCTAGAGGAGCTTAAAGAAATTGATATTGATAGGGTGGATTTATATAAAGATAAATATAAAAAATATGATTATGAAGTGCCCGTTGTTGCTATTGAAGGAATTAAGTCCGAGGAAATTATAGAATTGCCTCGCATTTCTCCGAGATTAAAAGATGATCAATTAAAGAGTTGGTTTCAAAAAAATATTAGTACCATTCTGGAGAAATAATTTTTTTTATGAGATCTATAAAATTACATAAACTTTTAGATTTGGTAGGAATTATTCCTTCATTAGATTTAATCGATCATGAAATCAATAATATTTCTTTTAATTCTAAAGAAGTACAAAAAGGAACTTTATTTTTAGGTATGCCTGGTTTAAATGTTGATGGAGGAAAATATTGTATTGAGGCAATTGAAAATGGCGCGGAGGCTGCCATTATTGGACCTGTTGCAAAAGAGAAAATTGGATCTATTGATCGAGAAAGGATTTTGGTTATCGAGGATAATTTAGATTACATTTTTGGTCAAATAGTCGCTGAGTTTTGGAATAGGCCCTCAAGAAAACTAAAACTTATTGGTGTTACCGGTACAAATGGAAAAACGACAATTACTTTTTTATTGGAATATCTTTTAAAAAAATTAGGGAAAAAGACTGCATTGTTTGGGACCTTGTTCAATAGATGGCCTGGCTTCTCTGAGGTGGCTTCTCATACAACTGATTTTGCCGATAAGCTTCAAAAGAAATTAAATGCTGCTGTTGAGGTAGAATCTGAATTCGCGATATTAGAGGTAAGTTCACATTCTATTGCTCAAAACAGGATATCAGGCTGCGAATTCGAGGCGGCTATTTTTACTAATTTAACTCAAGATCATCTTGATTATCATTTAGATATGGAATCATATTTTCAAACAAAAAGAAAATTATTTTTCCCACCTTACTTAAAAGAAAAAGATGGAATTTGTGTTTTAAATCATGATGACCATTGGATATCTAAATTATCATCTGATCCTGAAAAAAGATCTTCATTAGTCTCTACAAAGATTACTGAAAGTGAATTTGAAAATGATGATTTTTTTTTCGTAACAGATAAAAAATTTACTGAAAGTGGTTCCACCTGTATTTTTCATACACCTAGGGAAAAAATTCAACTTTTTGTTCCACTTGTCGGTGAATTTAATTTAATGAATGCGATTCAAGCAATAACAATTTTGTATAAACTTAATTTTTCTTTAAAAGATCTATCAAAGTTAATACAATCTTTCCCTGGTGCTCCTGGCAGAATGGAGAAAATACAAATTGATAATAATGACGTTTCAAGATCTCTTCCAACAGTAATTGTTGATTATGCCCACACTCCTGATGGATTAAAAAAAGTTTTGCAATCAATTAAAAAACTTTGTACGGGGAAACTTATAACTGTTTTTGGCTGTGGTGGAGATCGAGATCGTAGTAAAAGGCCTTTAATGGGATCAATAGCTGAAGAGTTGTCTGATCAACTTTTTATAACTTCAGATAATCCAAGATCAGAAGAACCCCAAAAGATAGTAAATGATATTTTGATGGGTATAAAAAAAAGAGAAAAAATAACAATTGAAATTGATAGATTTAAAGCAATAAATGAATCTATTAAATTTGCCAATAAAAAAGATATTGTTTTAATTGCAGGAAAAGGACATGAAGACTACCAAATTCTCAATGATAAAGTTATTAATTTTGATGATAGAAAAATAGCTTATAAATTATTAAAAGAAAAAAATAAATCTCAATAAGATTTCCTAATCAAATAAGAAAGATTTTTACGCAAATCACAAGAAAAGTTTCTTAGAATCAATGGAGTTATTTTTAATAAAATGAAAGGCTTAGCCTTAGTTGTAGGCGCAGGTGGAATTGGAACACAACTAGCTAAAGATCTGAATGAAAGTGAAAAAGATTTAGATGTTGTTTTGTGTGGAAGAAAAAGTGAATTTAATCCTTTTTGGGAATTAGATATAGAGGATTCTCAATCCCTTTTGCAGTTGAAAAATAAAATATCAAATCATCCTTCAAAATTAAGGCTAGTTGTTAATGCTTCAGGTAGACTTCATAGTGATTCTCTTCAACCAGAAAAAAGATTACAACATCTTGATAAAAAAAATATGATAGAAAGTTTTTCAATAAATGCCTTTTCTCCCATTTTATTAGCTAAAGCGATTGAAGAATTTATACCAAAAGATTTTGATTTTAATTTTGCAAGTATAAGTGCAAGAGTTGGTAGCATTGGAGATAATCAAACTGGAGGTTGGTATTCATATAGAGCTGCAAAATCTGCGCAAAATCAGTTTTTTAAATCTTTAAGTATTGAATGGGCTAGACGTTTCCCAAAGGCTACTATCACATTGCTTCATCCAGGAACAGTAGATACTGATTTATCTAGACCTTTTCATAAATTTGTTCCAGAACATAAATTATTTAGTAAAGAAAAATCCTCCCAATTCCTGATCAATATTATTAAAAATCAATCACCAGAATCTACAGGAAAATTTATTGCATGGGACAACTCGGAGATACCTTGGTAAACCAAATTTTTTTATATCAATAGATCTTTAAGTCAATATTTTTTTTATTTCTCTAGCAAGTAAATCAATCTCAGCTTCTGTAGTCATTTGATGTATGCATGCTCTAAACCATTTTGGATCTTCTAAAACTCTAATCCAAATTTTCTTTTCTCCAAGTTTCTTTACAAATTTATCCTTATCTTTAATATTTTCGATATTAAAACTAACTATGCCATTTAAATATTTTTTTTCTAAAACTAATTCAACACCCTTTGATTGATTTAATTCATCCCAAAGTTTTCCACTTAATTTTTTGATATTTTTGTTTTTTTCTTTTTCATTGCAGTCTTTATCCAAAAGATCTAAAGAATTCCGTAGCCCAGCAAGTAAAGGAATACAAGAGGTAGCTATTTCAAATTTCCTTGCATCATCATGAAAAAGATTATCTGAAGGCTCATAAATGCCTTGTTCTTTTTTTAATGATTTCCAACCAATTATTGTTGGATCTGTTTCATAAATAAATCTATCTGAGACATAAATTGCTCCAAGTCCTTCTGGTCCACATGCCCATTTATGAGAAGTTATTGAATATAAATCAGAATAAAAAACTTCTTTTTCAATATTTATGTGCCCAAAGGTTTGAGCACCATCAACAAGTAAATAAGAATCTTCTCGATTATTTTTTAATTCGATAGAAATTTGTTTTAAAGGAATTTTATATCCAAAGTTCCATAAGATATGAGAAATAATTAGGATCTTAGTCTTACTATTTAGATTTTTTAAAATCTCTAAAATTATATTTTCGTCGTTTAGATTTTTAATTTTTTGGATTGGCAAAATTTTGAATATTAATTTATTTCTTCTGCAAAATTCTCGACTTGCAGCCACTACTCCAGGATGTTCACAGTCACTTATTAACAACTCTTCTCCCTCTTCTACTTTTATTCCCCAAAAGGGCAAAATCATACCGGAAGAGATATTTTCGGTAAAAGCTACATTCTTTGAATTGACACCTAATTTTTGCGCAATGATTCTTTTTGTGGTCAATATTTCTTTGTAAATAAAAGGCCACATATCATTGGTAAATGGTCCTAAATCTTGGATAATTTCCCAAGTTTTAACTATTGCTTCTAGAGAAGATTTTGGTAATGGTCCTTGACCGCCGTAGTTGAAATAATACTTATTTTTTAATGCGGGTATTTGATCTCTTAAATTATTTCTCATGGAAATTTATATTATATTTTCAACTCTTGAATTTTTTTAAATATTACCCACTAAAGTTACTGTTCTAAATTCAATATCCTCAATTATTTTCCAAGGTTCAGCACTCCTTTCTGCAAATTTTAAATTTTTAAATCCTAGTACTTTAAAATCACTTATAAACTCTGGCTCATACCATGCTCCACTGATACATCCTGTCCATAAATCATGGTCATTTTGCAATCTTAAAGGAACTTTTTTGTTAGAGACGATATCGCTAATTGCAATTCTTCCATTATCGTTTAAAACTCTTTTTATGTTATTTAGAAGGTTTTTTCTAGATTCTGGACTTACCAAGTTTAAAACGCAATTACTTAAAATAATATCAACTGATTTATCTGCGATTAATGGATTTAAATCTTTATCTAATTCATCAAGTTTTTCAATTGAACCTTCTATAAATTTTGTATTGTTGAAACCTATATTTTTTGTAACTTCTTTAGAGGCTGATCTTGATAAAGAAAGCATGTCAGGATTCTGATCAACTCCAATAACTTTCCCTTCTTTCCCAACAATTTGGGCACAAATGAAAGCATTTTTGCCGCTACCACTTCCAAGATCTAAAACTATATCATTTTTTTGAACATATTTTGTTGGATCACCACACCCATAGTCTCTTTCTATAACCTCTTGAGGAATTGCTTCAAGTAAAAAGGGATTAAACCCAACTGGTGTACAAAGACAACTTTCTTTTTCTTGTGCTGCTGAGCCATATCTTTCTTGAATCGCATCTTTATGATCGAATTGATTAGGTGCTTTATTCGATGTGTTTGTATTACAGCAACTTTCAGACATATTTTTTAAAGAACTCTTATTAAATATAGCCAAAAAAAAAGCCCCTGAAAAAGGGGCTTTTAATTTGTTTAATTAAATTATTTAGTGTAATTAACACCTCTGTAATTTAATTCTGCTTTTTCATTACTTGAAGAAGCGTCATCCATTCTGTTGGTGTATACGTTTCTTCTGTAGGTAAGTTCAACGAGTTGCTTTTTAGCAGCTTCTTTGTTTTGAACGTAGTTTTTACCTCTGTAAGTTAAAGTAGTCATGTTTCGATGTGACAACACGGCCATCCCCCGTTCCATGGTATGACTCGAACTGCGCCCTCAAATGAGGGTGAACGAAAAAGTAGCTATTGCTACAAAATAATTATAAGCGTATTTTTGGCTGCATGTCTAGCTTTTACAAATAGAAACGAAGATTTAATATTTTTTTAATTATTATTATAGGTAAATTTTTTTATAAATAGTCTCTAAAAAGGTTTATGTTTATATTTGGTTTAATCTTCATGTAACTATTTATTTATGACAGGTTTTTTATATTTCTTGGGAAATACTTTAAGGTGGCCAGTGTTAAAGCCAAAAGAATTTTTTTCACTACATGCTTATTTTTCAATTATTTATTTGATAACGTTTACTTTGAGTAAATATGATGTAAGCCAATCAAATTTAGTTTTTACTTTAGGAATTCTTGCACCCCTTTTAATCGCTATTGGTCAAGGACTTCCAATTGATTGCCTTGATATGGAATCATCTTTGTTGAAGGAATTAAAAACTAAATAATATATATTTCAGTTAAAAATTTTTATAAAACCTGGACAACTTCGCTTATCTCAGGAATCATTTCTTTTAACTTTCTTTCAATTCCCATTTTTAGAGTCATAGTGCTACTTGGGCAACTACCACATGCTCCTTGAAGTCTGACTTTGACAATTGGGCCATCTATTTCTGCAATCTCTACATTACCTCCATCAGAAATCAAAAAAGGTCTTAGCTCGTCAAGGACTTTTTCTACATTGTCGTTTGTCAGCGAGAGTGTTTCAGTACTCATAATTTTGGATTAACTTTATAATAAGCCTAGAAAGAAATCTGATTAATTGCAAAAAAGATAATTTTCTGTTGTGACTTCATCTAAAAATCCCACTAATGACAATAGCTACTTTGATGCAGTCTTAGTAGGAGCAGGGATAATGAGTAGTACTTTAGCCCTCCTAATTTCAGAAGTTTTACCAGATATAAAATTTCTTATTGTAGAAAAATTAAATGCTCCAGGAAGTGAAAGTACTGGCGCTTTTAATAACGCAGGTACAGGACATGCGGCTAATTGCGAATTAAACTATACCCCTCTAGATGAAAAAGGGAATCTAAAAATAGATAAAGCGCTCTCAATAAATCGTTCTTTTGAAAAATCCATGTCTTTATGGGCCTCATTGTATGAAGCAGGGAAAATTGATATTGAGAAGTTTCTAAAATTTATTCCTCATATTAGCTTTGTGTCTGGTCAGGATAATATTTCTTTTTTAAAAAAAAGATTTCAGAAAATGACTGAAAATCCTGAATTTATCGATATGGAATTTTCTACATCTTTTGATGAAATTTCATCATGGGCTCCTCTAATAACAAAAGATAGAAATCCATCTACTCAAATTGCTGCTACCAGAATAGGTAGAGGAACTGATATTAATTTTGAGGCTTTAACTAAAGAGTATTTGTCATTAGTTTCTTTAAACAAAAATGTTGAAATTAGATACAAAACAGAATTAATAGATTTAAAGAAAATTGATAAAAAACAATGGGAACTAGAAATCAGTTCTGAAGGTAGAAAAACTTCAATTAGAACTGGCTACGTTTTTCTTGGTGCTGGTGGAAAAACAATTAATTATTTGCAAAAATCAAAAATTCCAGAAGCAAAAAGTTATGGTGGATTTCCTGTTAGTGGGAAATGGCTTATTTGCGAGAAAAAAGATCTAACAGAAAAACATAACTCAAAAGTTTATGGTAAAGCTGATATTGGATCGCCACCAATGTCTGTACCTCATTTAGACACAAGATGGATTGATAATAAAAAACTTCTTTTATATGGACCTTTTGCTGGATTTACAACAAAATTTCTAAAACAAAGTTCATATTTTGACTTATTTAGTTCAATTAAAAAGAATAATATTTTTTCTATGTTAGACGTTGGCTTCAAGAACAACGATTTAATTAATTACCTAATATCACAATCATTAAAGAACCATAACTCAAGAGTTGAGAATTTAAAGAATATGATGCCATCAGCTAATCCTTCTGATTGGTATTTAAAGAATGCTGGTCAAAGAGTCCAAATCATTAAAAAAACTGAAGGTGGTGGTTCTTTGAAATTTGGAACTGAGATTGTAAATTCATCTGATGGATCATTATCTGCTTTGTTGGGAGCCTCTCCGGGAGCAAGTACTGCGGTTTCAATTATGGTTGAGGTTCTAGAAAAATCTGTTTTATTTTTAAACGATAAGCATAATCTTCAGAAAAAAATAAATGACTTAATTTATCCAGAACTATCATTCTCTGAAAATTATAGTACCTTCATAAAAGAAATTAAAAAAAGAAATAATTCCATTTTTGGTTTCCATCCATAATGCTAATTAGCTAATATTAATCAAGATGTAATAAGAGGAGAATTTTTCTTTCTATATGACTGATATATCGGTTTCAAAAATTAGAAATTTCTGCATAATCGCTCATATTGATCATGGTAAATCTACCCTTGCAGATAGGTTGCTTCAGGATACTGGGACTGTGCAGCAAAGGGATATGCAAGAACAATTTTTGGACAGTATGGATCTTGAAAGAGAGAGAGGAATTACTATCAAGTTACAGGCCGCCAGGATGAAATATAAAGCTGACGATTCCCAAGAATATGTTTTGAACTTAATAGATACTCCAGGGCATGTTGATTTTTCTTATGAGGTTAGTAGATCTCTTCAAGCTTGTGAAGGCGCCTTACTTGTTGTTGATGCAAGTCAAGGAGTAGAAGCTCAAACATTAGCTAATGTTTATCTTGCCTTAGAAAATAATCTTGAAATAATTCCTGTTTTAAATAAAGTTGATTTGCCAGGGGCTGATGCTGAAAAAATAAAACAAGAAATAGAGGAAATTATTGGACTTGATACATCTAATGCAATAAATTGTTCAGCAAAAACTGGAGTTGGTATTAAAGATATTTTGGAAGCAATCGTAAGAAGAGTACCTCCTCCTCAAGATGAAATTAAACTACCTACAAAGGCACTGATTTTTGATTCTTATTATGATCCGTACAGGGGAGTTATTGTTTATTTCAGAGTGATATCTGGGTCTCTAAATAAGAGAGAAAAAATATTATTAATGGCAAGTAAGAAAAATTATGAACTAGATGAGATAGGAATAATGGCGCCTGATCAGCAGCAAGTTGATGAATTACATGCAGGAGAAGTTGGTTATTTAGCTGCTTCTATAAAATCAGTTGCTGATGCAAGAGTAGGAGATACGATTACTCTTTTAAATTCACCTGCCAATGATCCTTTGCCTGGATATAAGACTGCAAATCCTATGGTTTTTTGTGGCTTATTCCCGACTGATGCTGATCAATTCCCAGATTTAAGAGTATCACTAGAAAAATTACAATTATCTGATGCAGCTTTAAAATATGAGCCCGAAACCAGTAGCGCAATGGGCTTCGGATTTAGGTGCGGATTCCTAGGACTTCTTCATATGGAGATTGTTCAAGAAAGATTAGAAAGAGAATATGACTTGGATCTAATCGTAACGGCTCCATCAGTTATTTATAAAGTTAATTTAAATCATCAGGAACATATCTTTATTGATAATCCTTCTACAATTCCTGATCCACAACTTAGAGAATCAATTGAAGAGCCTTATGTGAAAATGGAAATTTATGCTCCCAATGAATTTAATGGAACATTAATGGGTTTATGTCAGGAAAGAAGGGGAGTATTTATAGATATGAAATACATAACAACAGATCGAGTTACCTTGATTTATGAAATTCCATTGGCAGAAGTTGTTACAGATTTCTTTGATCAAATGAAAAGTAGAACCCAAGGTTATGCATCAATGGAATATCATTTGATTGGCTATAGAAAAAATGACCTTGTTAGATTAGATGTTTTAATAAATTCAGAAAGAGCAGATCCATTAACTTCTATTGTTCATAAAGATAAGGCTTATGGAATTGGCAGAAGTTTAGTTGAGAAATTAAAAGAACTTATTCCAAAACAACAATTTAAAATTCCTATTCAAGCATCAATCGGTAGCAGGATTATTGCAAGTGAAAGCATAAGTGCTTTACGAAAAGATGTTTTATCAAAATGTTATGGAGGAGATATTTCTAGGAAAAAGAAACTTTTAAAGAAACAAGCCAAAGGTAAAAAGAGGATGAAGGCAATGGGTAAAGTTGAAGTCCCTCAAGAAGCTTTTATGGCAGTCTTGAAATTAAACCAGTAATTTCTTTTAATTTAAAATTTATAGCTATTTATTTTTAAAAGAATTGGGTATATTTCATTTATATCTTTAAAAAAAGATTTTGGATATTAACTCATTTAATCGTGTCGGCTCAAATATCAGAAAAGCTGGATTTTTAATTGTACTTTTTTATCTTCTTGTTGTTTTAATAATGAAATTTTTAGAGGCCAATAATTTTTTTGGCTATTCATTTTCAATGTTAAGCAATGATATCTTTGCCCCTCCTTCTCTTAATCATTTTTGTGGCACAGATAGATTAGGAAGAGATGTTTGCTTAAGAACTTTGCAAGGATCATCATTAGCGATAGAAGTTGTATTATTAGCTATTCTTTTTTCATTAAGTTTGGGTTTGCCATTGGGATTATTAAGTGGATATTTTGGTGGTTTTTTTGATAAATGCTTATCACTAATAATGGATACTATTTTTTCAATACCTGTAATTTTGCTTTCAGTTGTTGTGGCTTTTGTATTGGGTAAGGGTATCCTTAACGCCGCTTTGGCATTGTGTATTGTTTACTCTCCTCAATATTTTAGATTAATCAGAAATCAGACAATATTGGTTAAATCCGAAACTTATGTGGAGGCAGCTCAAGTTGCAGGAGCTGATGTAAAAAAAATTATTTTTAAATATATTCTCCCAAATGTAATAACACCATTGCCTATTCTGCTTACCCTAAATGCTGCAGATGCAGTTTTGGTATTAGGAAGTTTAGGATTTTTAGGCCTTGGCGTTCCTGCAGATGTCCCAGAGTGGGGAAGTGATTTAAATCTGGCTCTTGCCGCTTTACCTACAGGTATCTGGTGGACGGCTTTGTTCCCAGGTTTGGCAATGTTTTTTTTAGTTTTAGGTCTTTCTTTTATAGGAGAGGACCTTGAAGAAATTTTTGATAGTCAAAATTCTGAATAAATTTAGTTATCTGTAATAGGATCAAGTTCTCCTTGATCATCCAACTTTGGATATTCTTTAGCTGATTTTTTATACACCGCAGCTAATTCTGGGTAACACCATTCAAAAAGTGTTTTTTGATATTCATCCATATTTAACCCTTCTCCATTAGTGGGCAATATACCTTTATTTTTTCTTTGGCGAACAGCTTCAAATAATAATATAGAGGCAGCAACTGAAACATTCAGCGATTGAACCATACCTCTCATAGGTATAAAAATTGATTGATCAACCATTGATATAAGTTCATTACTTAGTCCCCATTTTTCTGCTCCTAAAACAAAACATGTATTTTGAGAATAATCAAAATTTCTATAATCTTCTGATTCACTATTAAGAGTCGTTCCATATAATTTAAAACCTTTATTCTTTAAATCAGATATTGCCGTGATAGTGTTTTCATGATTATTCAGTTTTACCCATTTTTGACTTCCTTGAGCAGTACTATTAAAAGTCTTAACGGCATTCGTTTTGCTAATAAAATTTGCTTCGAAAACTCCTGCTGCATCACATGACCTTAATATCGCAGATAAATTATGTGGTTTATTGACATCCTCAACTAAAACAGTCAAGTTTTTCATTCTACAATCTAAAACACTTTTGATTCGTTCAAATCTTCTTGGCAAAATTGACATTTATAATTTTTTCACACTTTTAAATTATATTCAAAAAATATTGATTACCTATTAAATCTCTTGGTTTATAATATTTGGTAGTTTAAATTAACTCAATGGCATACATAGAATGGGACTATACATTAATAACAAGTATGGTAGAAAAACAAGGGTGGGATTTACCTGATCGTGAATCGGAAGAATGGAATAGATTTAACGATGAATTAGGAGAAAAGATGAGAGGTGTTGGACTTATTTTTGAAAAATATTGTAAATTTACTCCTGACGTAGGAGAAGGAGTTCATCTTCTAGATGACTGATCATAAATATTTTTAAACCATTGATGTATCCCTTAATCAATGGCTTATTAATTAATAAGATAATATAATTTCACTAAATTAGAACTGGCAATTATTAAGGCTTTATAAAGCTTGTACTCTAAAAAAAAATTTTTATTCCACAAAAAAGTTATTTAATTTCTATATTTGAATAAAAATATGAAAAATAAATTAACCTTTTTATTCGATGGTGGTTGTCCACTTTGTTTGAGAGAAACAAATTTTCTTAAAAAAAGAGATACCTTAAATCAAATTTCATTTGTAGATATTAATAGTAAGGATTATGATAACAGGCTTTTTAATGACATCTCATATTCAGAAGCTATGTCAAACCTTCATGGGATTATTGAAAATGGTGAAATTATTAGGGGACTAGATGTACTTGCATATTCTTATGAATTAGTTGGTTTAGGTTGGGTTTATTATCCCTTGAAGATTAAGCTCTTATCTCCATTATTGAGATTGATGTACAGATATTGGGCAAAATATAGACTTCAAATTACAGGTAGATCAGATATTGAAAAACTTTGTACCTCACAATGTGAACAATAAATATGGAAAGTATTGATATAGACAGAATAATAGAAATGTGTTGGGAAGATAGAACACCCTTTGAAGCTATCGAGTATCAATTTGGTTTAAAAGAGGAAGATGCGATAAAAATTATGCGTCAAAATCTTAAACCAAAATCTTTCAAAGTCTGGAGAAAGAGAGTTTCGGGAAGAAATACAAAACATATGGCCCTTAAAGATTCAACTAGATTTAAATCTACTCATAAAAGAAAATTATAAATTTTGAAAAATCTTTCTACTAAAACTTGTCCTGTTTGCAATAGGCCGTTTGAGTGGCGTAAAAAATGGAAAAACTGTTGGGATGATGTTATCTATTGTTCAAAAAGATGCAGTAACAGGAAGTCGCAAAGATGAAACAAGTATCAATTATTTTCCCGAATCAACTTTTTAGAGAAAGCCCAATCTTAAAAATAAATTGTGAAGTTTTGATTTTGGAAGACTCATTATTTTTTGGAAATGATAAATTTCATAAATTAATTAACCATAAAAATAAGTTAGTTTTTCATAGAGCATCTATGCTCGCTTATAAAAATTATTTAGAAATATCTGGCTTTAAAGTTTTATATATCGAAAATAAGAATAATGTTTCTACAGTTGATTACTTATCTGAATTCATTAAAAATAAATATCAGAAAATAAATCTCATTGACCCTCATGATTTTTTAATAATGAAGAGGATTAATAATTTTGTAGAAAGTAATAATTTAGCTTTAAATATTTTGCCTTCTCCTATGTTCATGAGCAGTGAAGATTTAAAAGATTTATTTGCATCAAATGCAAAAAAACCTCTTATGGGGAGATTTTATGAGAATCAAAGAAAGAGCCAAAAGATATTAGTTAATCCTGATGATACTCCTGAAGGTGGTAAATGGAGTTTCGATGAAATGAACAGAAAAAAATTACCAAAAAAAATAAATATACCTGATATACCTAAATTAAAAAAAAATAAATTTGTAGTTAATGCAGAAAAGTCATTAGCCAATTTTGATGTTGAGTTTATTGGAGAAAGTAATAACTTTTTATATCCAACTAATTTTAAAGAGGCAGATGAATGGTTAAATGATTTTTTTAAACATAGATTTTTCTTATTTGGAGATTATGAGGATGCTATTTCTAAAGGAAATTCTTTTTTATGGCACAGTTTACTTTCTCCTCTTTTAAATAGCGGTTTATTAACCCCAGATGTGGTAGTAAATAAAGCATTACTTTTCGCAAAAAATAATAATGTTCCTATTAACTCTTTAGAGGGTTTTATTCGTCAAATTATTGGATGGAGAGAATTTATTTGCCTCGTCTATAAAAAGTACGGAACAAAGATGCGAAATAGTAATTTTTGGAATTTTGAAGATAAGCCAATTCCAAAATCTTTTTATCAAGGAAATACAGGAATTGAACCAGTAGACGTTGTTATAAAAAATATTATTAAATTTGGTTATTGTCATCATATTGAGCGGCTAATGATTGTTGGCAACTTTATGCTTCTATGTAGAATTCACCCCAACCAAGTTTATAAATGGTTTATGGAAATGTTTATTGATTCCTATGATTGGGTTATGGTCCCAAATGTTTACGGAATGAGTCAGTTTAGTGATGGTGGTATCTTTTCAACAAAGCCATATATATCAAGCTCTAATTATGTAAAAAAAATGTCTAATTTTAAAACTGGCCCATGGTGTGAAATATGGGATGGCTTATTCTGGAAATTTATTAAAGATAATGAAAGCTTTTTTAGAAAGCAATATCGTCTGGCAATGTTAACGAGAAATCTCGATAAAATGTCAGAGGAAAAATTAAATAATCACCTAAAAACGGCCGATAAATTTTTAAGAGATATTCAATAAATTAAGAGTAATAACCTAAAGTTGTCTTTGAAAAATTAAAAGAATATTATGTTATGAAGAAAATATTAAGTACGGATGTTAACTTAGGAAAAATTAGATTTATCTAATGGAAATTGGAACACTTTTTTTAAAAAGTAACTCGACGGGAATTATCACTTTTTCTGAATTAGATTGGATAACTACCCATCAATCTAATTTCACTAGGTTGGAGGAATCTATAGCAATTAAATTAGGCAGAATGCTTGACGCAGGATCTATCAATATTGGTTGCCGTTTGCAATCCTGAATAAGTTTTTATTTTAATAATGAAGTATCAAAAAGAGAAAAAAATATTTTTTCGGGAAAGAATCCATTCTTTAAATATCTTTCTTTTTTTAGGATTTAATCTTTCACTTACTTCTATCTTAGGTTTTATTTGGTTTAATTCTGCAATTGAAAAAGTAGTTTAAATTTTTGAATTTTTTGTATATTAAAGTTATCTTTAAAAAATTAATTATATTTTGAGCATAGGATATTTACAAAGAAAGGCAGCTTGGGAAATTTTACTAAAAGTTAGTTCTGGTGATTTTTCTGATCATGCTCTTGAAAAGGTTTTAAAAAATTATCAATTTAATCCTCTTGATATAGCTTTTATTACGGAATTATCTTATGGATGCATAAGGTATAGAAAATTTCTTGATCTTTGGACGGATCATACATCAAAAATTACTCATAAAAAGCAGCCTCCAAAGTTAAGATGGCTTCTACATATAGGTTTGTATCAACTATTGAAAATGGATAAAATCCCATTTCCTGCTGCTATCTCTACCACTGTTGAAGTAGCTAAAAAAACAGATTTAAATGGTTTAGCGGGAACTGTAAATGCGATATTGAGAAATGCATCAAGAAAATTAGAACAAAAAATCTTTCCGGAATTATCTTCTGATAGAAAAGAAAGAATTTCATATCTTGAATCATTTCCATTATGGCTTGTTAAGGATCTTTATAAATGGGTAGGCAATTGCGAGGGTGAAAATATCATTAAGGCATTTAATAAAAAACCATCAATTGATTTGAGAATTAACCAATTAAAAACTAATTTAGATAACTTTTTGAAAGTACTTCATGAAAATAAAATTGATGCTGAAATTATTAAAGATTTACATAATGGAATTACTTTAAAATCTAATCCAAGATCTATAAAAAATTTACCAGGATATAGTGATGGACTTTGGACAATTCAAGACAGATCTTCTCAGTGGATAGCACCTCTTTTAAATCCAAAAGAAGGTGAAAAGATTTTAGATGCTTGTGCAGCTCCAGGAAGTAAGTCTACACACCTTGCAGAATTAACAAATGATAGTGCTGAAATCGTTGCTGTAGATAGATCAGCAAAAAGATTGAAAATACTTCAATCAAATTTAGAAAGGTTAAATTTAAAATCTGTTAATACCCTTAAGGCTGATGCTACGAGTTTGATTGAATTAAATCCTAATTTTATCTCTTATTTTGATAAGATTTTAGTAGATGCTCCATGTTCAGGCATTGGAACTCTTTCCAGGAATCCAGATTCTAGATGGTCTTTAAGTAAAGAAAAAATAAAATCTTTAACTTTATTACAGGAAAAACTTTTGGAGAGTATTTTTCCTCTTTTGAAAAAAGATGGTACTTTAGTTTATTCAACTTGTACTATTTGTCCCGATGAAAATAATCTATTAATTGAACGATTTATTGAAAAAAACAAAACTATAAAATTGGTTAGTCAAAAGCAAATTTTACCTAGCTTAGATTATCCTGGTGATGGATTTTATTCTGCAATAATTTCTTATAAATCTTAAAAATAAAATTTATTTTTTAATTGGAATTTTATAAATTTCAGATATGAATTTCTTCCATAAATAAGCTGCATTTCCACTAGATAATTTAGATTCCTTGTTATCGTCGTAACCTATCCAGATCCCTGTTGTAAGATTATCAATAGAACCAATAAACCAGAGATCTTTATTTCCATCAGATGTTCCAGTTTTCCCAAAAATTTTCTTTCCTTTTATAGAGGCTGCTTTTGAAGTTCCTTCTTTTACAGATTTTTCAAGAAGTTTATTTATTTTCTTGTTTATTTTTAAATCTAATATTTTCTTAGAAATAGATTTGTTTTTCCAAATAGTTTGTTTTTTAAATGATTCTATTTTTTCTATGATTTCAGGGCTTTGAATCTTCCCATTATTGTTTATTGCAGAATATGCATTTGTGATGTTTAAAAGATTATCTCCGTAGGAGCCAATAGCTAACGATGGGAATTCCTCAAGCTCTTGCTCGTAACCTAGTCCAAATGAATTCGCTAAATTAATAATATTTTTTAAGCCAATTTTTTTTGTTATTGATATTGGAACTATATTTGATGAACTTTTAAATGATTCTATCAAAGATATCGAACCTCTATAGTCTTCTGAAAAATTTTTTGGGCAATAACTTTCCCAGCATAATGGTAAGTCTTCAAATTTATCGCTTAATTTTATTCCTTCTATTAATGCAGCAGCATAAGGGATTATTTTAAAAGTAGAACCCAATGGTCTTATAGATGAAATCACTCTATTGTATTCATTAATTGATGGATTTTTGCTTGTTATCATTGTCCTGATTAGTCCTGTGTTTGATTCGATAGATAAAAGACCAAATTCAAGTTCTTTAGGCCCTGCATATCTTGATATTTTTTGCCCTTTTTCTTGCCAATCTTTGTTGATAGAAGATTTAATTCTTAAAAACTTATAATCATTTTTACTTCCAATTTTTTTATCTGTTTCCTTAAGAATAAAGTTTATTAGTAATTTATCATCTAAAAAATTATCACCTGTTTGATAATTTAATTTTATTTTTTCTTTTATAGCCTTATTCTTATTTGCAAGAGAAATATATCCATCAACATACATTGATTCAAGAACTTTATTTCTATTTTTAATAGCTAGTTCTAAATTTTGATAAGGTGAAAAAATTGACGGCGCTGGAGCTAATCCTGTAATTAATGCGATCTCTGATAATGTCAATTCTTCTATAAATTTTCCAAAATATACTTGGGCAGCCTCGTCTACCCCGTATGCACCTGATCCTAGATAAATATTATTTAAATATAATTTTAAAATTTGATTTTTGTTATATCTAGATTCAAGTATGAGTGATATTAATATTTCTTTAATTTTTCTTTGAAAACTTAAATCATTATTTAGAAAAAGTAATCTAGCAACTTGTTGTGTAATCGTACTTCCTCCCTCTTTAACATAACCACTTCTAATATTTTGAATAAGGGCACGAGAAATACTTTTTAAATCTATTCCATTATGTTTATAAAATCTTTTATCCTCAGAAGATATAAAAGAATATTTAAGAAAAAATGGAATCTTATGATAACTATTATCTATTTCAAATTTGCGGCTTAATTTGCTTAGTATTTTATTATCAGAAGATGATATTACATAAGAATATTTGGTTCCCTGAAACTTTTTATTTTTAGCTACGTCAAATTTTAACGTACTAAATATTAGACTAAAAAAATAAAAAGATATTCCAGAAAAAATTAATATTGGAATTATTAAAACAAAAGATTTGAATTTAATCTTTTGCACCTTAAGCAACTAAAAAACTATGTCCTATCGCTAAAGCTGTAACTAACATTCCAGTTATAAGGAAGGGTTGGGCACTTGCTTGATATTTGACATCAAACTTTAGAGGATCTCTTAGTAACCACATATCTTGAAATGTAATTTGTGGAATTACCAATAAAACCAAAATTACAGAGGCTAAATGTTGACCAATAATGACTAATACTACAACCATTGCTAATTGAAAAATGTCAATCAATCCTGCACTTATTCTACTTGCATTTTTAATTCCAAATACTACTGGTAGAGAATTTAAGCCTAGCTTTGAGTCTCCTTCAACACTTTTGAAATCATTAATAACAGCAATTCCAAGTCCTGAGAGGCTATAAGCAAGTGTTAGTATCGCCGTCACGATAGTTAATTTCCCAAACAAGGCTTGTCCTGCCCACCAAGGTAAAGCTATATAAGATGCTCCTAATGCATAATTTCCAAGCCAACCATTCTGTTTTAATTTGAGTGGTGGAGCAGAATATATATAACTAACAAAGGAACCTCCTAATGCCAAAAGTAAGACGGAGGGGAAGCTATGCTTAGCATATAAATCTAATAGAAAAGCAACTATTAAACCAGCTATAAGTAATACCCAGATTTGTATTTTTACATCTTTAATTGAAATTTTGCCAGAAGGAATTGGTCTATTTGGTTCATTAATTGCATCAATTTCTTTATCAAAAAAATCATTTATGGTTTGGGTATAACCAGCCAAAAGTGGTCCACTCATCAACATACATGCCAATGAAGCTAGAAGATTACTGAATGTCCATTCAAAATTCCCACTTGCAGCTGCTCCACAAATAACCCCCCATATCAAAGGGATCCACGTTATGGGTTTCATTAACTGTATACGGAGTTTCCATATGCTTGATGTTTCAGAGGCACCCTTAATTCCTAATAGTTGTTTTGGATCATTCACTTTACTCTTTAACCTTTCTCAATTTCTTCTGGGAAAAACCAATTTTGCTCACCATTCTGAAATTTTGCGGTGATCCCAATACTTCTGCCGTCTGTCATTTTATAGCCTGTTATTATGGCTTTAGGATTCGAGGATATTTGATCGATTAATTTAGCTGGTAGTCTATCTTTTACTTTGTTAATGTTAATTTTGATTTTACTACCGATTTTGGGTAATAATTTTGTTTCAGCCATAAGAGGTAAAATGGAAGCTATTATGCAAGATTAACAGCATTTGGACAATTTTTACTAAAATGGTAGCTCTTCGTTTAATTCCTTGTTTAGATGTCGCCCATGGCAGAGTGGTTAAAGGTGTAAATTTTGTTAACTTGAGAGACTCTGGTGATCCTGTTGAATTGGCTTGTAGGTATTCTGATGAAGGCGCAGATGAATTAGTATTCTTAGATATTAGAGCCAGTGTAGAAAATAGAAATACATTAGTTGACCTTGTCTCTAGGACCGCAAAATCAGTAAAAATCCCATTTACAGTAGGTGGAGGAATAGATTCTGTTTCTTCAATTAATGATCTTTTAAGAGCTGGAGCGGACAAAGTAAGTTTGAATTCTTCTGCTGTTAGAAATCCAGATTTAATTTCCAAAAGTTCTAGAGAATTTGGTAATCAATGTATCGTGATAGCAATTGATGCTAAAAGAAAAGTTAATAAGACTGATGAATGGGAGGTATATGTAAAAGGAGGGAGAGAAAATACTGGAATAGATGTATTAAGTTGGGCAAAGAAAGTTGAGGAGTTAGGAGCAGGGGAAATTTTGCTTACTTCAATGGATGGTGATGGCACTCAGAATGGGTATGATTTACATCTGACTGAATCTGTTACCAATATTGTTAATATTCCAGTGATTGCTTCTGGAGGAGCAGGTTGTTTAGAAGATATCTATGATGTTTTCAATGAAAGCAGGGCATCTGCCGCACTTTTAGCATCATTACTTCACGATAAGAAGCTTTCTTTAAGAGAAATAAAGACTTTCCTCCTTGAAAAAAAACTTCCAATTAGACCAAATGAATAAAAAATTTAATTTAATACCAAAAAGAAATAAGTTAAAAATTAAAAAATGAAATTCACAAAAACTATCGAAGTCAAAAATATATTTAATAAAATCTCTTACAAATATGACTTTTTAAATAATTTATTAAGTTTTGGGTTGCACAGATTATGGAAAAGGAAATTAGTTAATTTGTTGGAACCTTTAAATGGTGAAGATTGGGCAGATTTATGCTGTGGAACTGGAGATTTAGCATTCTTAATTTCTGAGAGAGTTAGTCCAAGGGGTTCAATTACTGGGATTGACAGTGCAGAGGACATCTTAAATATTGCAAAAAAAAAATCAGAGCTTAAAAATAATAAATTTATTAAGTGGAAAATTAAAGATGTATTAGAAATTAATGATTTTTCAAAAAGTTTTGATGGAATTTGCATGTCATATGGACTTAGAAACTTGAATAATGTTGAAGAAGGAATCAAAAAAGTTTTTGATCTTTTGAAGGATAATGGGAGGGCAGGATTTTTGGATTTTAATCACTCAACGAGAAATTCTTTATCCAATATTTTTCAGAAAATTTATTTGAGATTAATTGTAGTAACCATTTCGCGGCTTTTTAATTTAGGTCCAGAGTACGCATACATTGAAAAAAGTATTAGTAATTTTCCAAAGAAAAATGAGCTTATAAATATTGCTAAGGGAGTTGGATTTAAAAAAGCTGAATATAGGACTATTTTGGGGGGGCAAATGGGAATACTAATTTTAACTAAATAAAGAATTTAGTTTTTTATTTTTCTCCAACAAAAAGAACACTTTCCCCATCTTTTGATTTCGCCCTCAGGAGTTGGAGAATTACAGAGAGTGCAAATGCACATATTATTTTGGTCTATTCTGCTTGGATGCTTTGCCCAAACTATCTTTGCATTAGTAGCCTTAGTATTTTTATTTTTAATTTCATAATTTTGGATTATTTTTATTTCATTCAAAGTTATTCCGATTTTCTCTATTCTCTCTTTTAATTTATGCTTGTTGTAGATTAAAGCTTGGCGCCACTGTGGATGATTTACTACAATAGTAAGTATTTTTTTTTCAATACTTAATGGTTTACATTC
>CACHDC010000003.1 GCA_902578445.1 uncultured Synechococcaceae cyanobacterium | reverse complement strand
TAACATCAATTTTAAAAGGAGAATTATTTCTTAACTTCCAATATATTCCCTTAAAAGGGATAATTTTGTAGTCTTTACCAACATCAAATTTATGAGCGACTTGATCTGCATATAGGCCCGCTGAATTAATTACATAGCCAAAATTAATTTGAATATTTTGATCTAGATTAATACTAGAAAGATTGCGATTAAAAGTCCAATTCTTAACGTTTCTAACTATTTTCACTCCAGCCTCCTCAAGTTCTTTTTTTAGTTGATTTATAACATCTAAAGGATTCACTACAGATGTATTCGGACTCCAAATACCTCTCCCGGAAGTTATATTTGCTTCTGGAACAATTTTTTCAATTTCTTTAGCATTTACAAAATCAATCAAGGCTCCATTCTTTTTCCCTCTATTAAAAAGATTATCTAACTGTGGATCAAGTTCTTTTTTCTGAGGAATAATCAACTTACCGCATTTATTAATTTTAAGGCCTCTTTCCGACATCCATTCTTTTAATCTATTTGCCCCCGAGACACAAACCTTGGCTTTTAAAGATCCAGGTTCGTAATATATACCTGCATGTAATACGCCACTATTCCTTCCAGAAGAATGTAGCCCTAACTCTGGTTCTTTATCAATAATTATTATTTTATTCGTAATTTTTCTCTGTAACAATTGATTAGCTATTGATAACCCTACTATCCCACCTCCAATAATTAAGTAATCACAATTTTTATTTTCCAATTTTTTTACAGAGAATCGATTCAAAAGGGAATGATGTCAAATCATCTAGAAGAATTAAATTAATTTTATTTGATGATTTTTTAAATTTATTTATTATTTTATTCCTTTCCTTATTACCATGACCGGTTAAAACATGAACTGAAGTAATAATTCCAGAATTATTAGCCGACATTAAATCGGTTAATCTATCTCCAATAAGAATTGATTTTTTTAAATCAATATTAAATCTAGAAGTTGCGTTCAATATCATATTTGGGTTTGGTTTTCTCCAACTATCCTTTGACAAAAATTCACTAGGCCCACAACCGTTTGCATAAACAGCATTTATATTAATTGGATTTCCAAGCAACTCAAACATTTTCATTGTCACTTTTTCATAATCTGACCAACCAAAATACCCTCTAAAAATTCCAGATTGATTTGTAATTACAATATTTATCCAACCTAAATTTCGTGATAAAGCTAGAAGCTCTTTAACGCCAGGAAGTAATTTTACATCTGCAGGATTAGAGATGTAATTTACATCTTCTATAAGAACACCATCCCTATCAAAAAATAAAGCAGGTTTTTTTAACTTTGTATTTTCTTCATTGCTATTTACTAAAAAAATATGATTATCTTTTGAAATCTTTTTTATTTCAAAATTATTTTTTACATTGCTCATAAACGGTTTAGGTAAATAGCTCTACAGAAAGTAAGTTGCCATCTCTGAGCTCGAAAACTTTATCGCAAAATTTAAGAGTATTAAGTCTATGGGCGATTATAATAATCGTCACTTCTGAACTTAGATGATTTAGATTTTTAACTATTAATTCTTCTGTTTTATTATCTAGTGCACTAGTAGCCTCATCTAATATGATTGTTTTCGCACCTTTGTATAAAGCCCTTGCTATGGCAATTCTTTGTTTTTGTCCACCACTTAACCTTATTCCTCTTTCTCCTACTAATGTATCAAAGCCATCTGGAATTTTTTTTATGAAATCTGTTAATTGAGCTTGTTTGGCAACTTCTAAGACTCTTTGATGATCAATATATTTTCTATTTACTCCAAGAGCAATATTTTCTAGAATAGAGGCATCAGTAAGAAAAACATTTTGTGGGACGTGCATAAGTGAATCTTGCCAAGACTTTATTAAATTACTTGCACTATCATTAAACAAGTTCAAATCGTCTATAACCATTTTCCCTTTTGTAGGTTCAACGAGACCCATAATTAAATCTACTAATGTACTTTTCCCAGATCCAGTCTCGCCAATAATCCCAATTTTTTCACCTTTATATATTGTTAAATTTAGATTTTTAAGAATTGGGAGAGACTTTTCAGAATAGTTAAAAGTAATATTAATAAGATCTATTTTTTTCTTAAGTAGAAACGGAGATTTCTTAGAAATTTTTGTATCAGGCGGAAATTCTAAAATTCTCAATAGATTAAGTAATCTAGATTTTGCCAATCTAGGTAAAGTTATGCCCTCGTAAACCCTTTGAGCGAAAGGTAATAGCCTTACTGCACTAAAACTTAAAGCGCCCATTACAGGAATTGCCTCTTTAATATTCCCAATACTTACTAAATAGTATCCAAAACTAGCAACTATTATTATGCCAATTGGTTCGATGATTAATCTTGGCGCTAAATTGAGAAAATTGCCTAACGAAACCTCTCTTCTATAGGTTTTATCATTAAGTTTATATTTATTTAAATAGTATTTTTGATTATTTGAAAGAATTATATCTCTTATTGCTCCAATACTTTCTTGTACTAACTTAGTCAAATTCTGACTAAAAATAAGATTTCTAGAACTAAGATTTTTTATAGTATTTGAAGTGAGTTTTACAAATGCAAGATAAATAACACTAATTATAAATAAACTGCTTATCGCTATTTTAAAATTGATAAATAATAAAGTTACTACAATACTTATTGATATAAAAATTGAAGAAATTAAATGAAAAATTGGATTAAATATATAATATATAATTTCGTTGATATCCTTAGAAACTGTTGTTAATAATATATTGCTGTTACTTTTAACATGATAAGAATATTCTCTATTTAAGGTATAGTTGAAAGCCTGAATACTTAAATCAGAACCAATACTAGAAGAGATTCTTAAAGTGTAATAATTAAAAAAGAACCTTATTAATCCTGAAATTAATGTCGCAGTTAAAAAAACAAGAGTAAAAGGCAAAATAAATTCCTTAGCTGATTCAAGCCCAAGGAAATTACCCAAGGTTTTTGCAATATTATTTTTCAAAAGGCTTTCAGGATTAATTAACACTGCGAGGTAAGGTAAAAGAGAAGCAATGCTAATAATTTCTGCAAAACTATTCAAAAAAATGATCAAAGCTAAAAACTTAACTTGGTTGCGTCTTTTTTTACACAAAAAAGACCAAGTAACTTTAAGGAGTGAAAATAAACTTTTATTAATTGAGTTTGTTTTATTCATAACTTAAATTCTATTCAATATTGATAAATATTTTATTTTTGAATCCATATGAGAAACTATGGTCTAATTGGATGTAATTCTTTTGGAACAATTCCTTTAAGATCTAAGATAATACTTTTGTCTGCGCACAATGATTTCCATTTTAAATAATCAAATTTGCAAAAGTTTTCATGAGAAACTGCCAAAATTACTAAAGAGTATCTTTTATTTGTTGGTATATCATTTTTAATCCTAATTCCATATTCTGCGAATGTATCATCTTTATTCGCGAAGGGATCAACTACATCGCATTTAATTTTATTTTTATTTAATGCATTTATCAAGTCAAACACTTTTGTATTCCGTGTGTCTGGACAATTTTCTTTAAAAGTAAATCCCAAAACCAATGCTTCAACCGAATCAATTTTGAGATCTTTAATATACATCTCTTTAATTAGCTCTTCTACATACCAGATAGCCATCCCATCATTAATTTTTCTCCCAGCTAATATAACCTCTGGATAATAACCAACTTTTTCTGACTTATAAGTAAGGTAATAAGGATCTACACCAATACAGTGCCCACCTACTAAACCTGGTTTAAAAGGTAGGAAGTTCCATTTAGTCTTTGCAGCATTAATAACATCTAAAGTATCGATATTCATTTTTTTGAATACTATAGATAGTTCATTTATCAAAGCAATGTTTAAATCTCTTTGAGTGTTTTCTATAACCTTAGCTGCCTCTGCTACTTTTATATTCTTGGCATTGTATGTTCCTGCTTTAATTATAGAAGCGTATAAATAGTCAACCCAATACGAGACATTTTCAGTATTCCCACTTGTTACTTTGACAATAGAAGATATTCTATGATCTTTATCCCCAGGATTAATTCTTTCAGGACTATAGCCAAACGCAAGAGATCTTTCCATATTTTTTTCATCAAAAATTGGCAAACCAGAAAACGAAGAAATAATAGGCATAAATTCTTCTTCTGATGCTCCAGGGTAAACAGTACTTTCGAAAATAATTACTGGAGAAGAAGATTTAGTATTATTTTTAATTGCTTTTCCAATTGTTTTACAAGCTTGCTTGATAAGACTAAGGTCAGGGTTTTTAGATTTGTCAATAGGAGTAGGTACAGTAACAATGAAAACTTCTGCCTCGACAAGACGACTTGGATCACTTGTGAAAATAATATTCTCTAATTTATTAATGACACTTACATCAACCTCACCTGTTTTATCAAAACCTTTTCTTAGTTCATTTATTCTATTTTCATTAATATCAAATCCAATTATTTTATGATTAAATTCTTTATTATCTACAAATGATATTTTTTGCTTAGCAAATTCTACAGCTACTGGTAAACCTACATAGCCAAGACCAATTACAGCAATAGTGCAACAATTTTTATCAGGGAGAGAATGCATTCTTTAAATATTCAATTCAAGAAACTTCATAAAAATCTCTATACCAATCAACAAAATTCTTTATTCCAACTTCAACAGAAGTATGAGGTTTGAAATCTATTAATTGCTCTAATAATTTTGTATCTGCTGAAGTTGCCTTAACATCTCCAGGCTGCATTGGTAAAAAAATCTTTTTTGCTTTTTTCCCCAATGAGCTTTCAATTGCCTCTATAAATTCCATCAAAGGAGTAGGTTCTGAATTCCCAATATTAAAAATTCGATGAGGAGCCCAGCTTATTGATGGATTAGGATTGGCCTTATTAAATAAAGGATCACTTTTAGGCGGCTTATTAAGAACCCTAAAAAGACTTTCTATGATATCGTCTATGTAAGTAAAATCTCTAATCATATTTCCTTGATTAAAAACTTCAATTGGATTATCTTCAATAATTGCTTTTGTAAAAAGGAATAGTGCCATATCAGGCCTACCCCATGGCCCATATACAGTGAAAAATCTTAAACCAGTAGAAGGAATGCTATATAGATGACTATAAGAATGAGCAATTAATTCATTAGATTTCTTAGTAGCTGCATAAAGACTTACAGGATGATCAACATTATGAACTTCAGAAAAAGGCATCTTCTCATTACCTCCATAGACAGAACTACTACTTGCATATACGAAATGATCAACTTTAAATTTTCTGCAGCATTCAATGATATTTAAAAAGCCAACCAGATTAGCCTGAATATATGCATCTGGATTTTCTATGGAATATCTAACTCCAGCTTGAGCGGCAAGATTAACAACCTTAGTTGGATTATATTTATCGAATATTCGAAAAATATTCTCCTTATTTTCAATATCTTCATTAAAAAAATGAAAAAAATTTTTCGAAGAATTTTTCAATATTTCAATTCTTTTATTTTTTAATTTCACGTCATAATAATTATTAATATTATCAATTCCAATAACTTCCTGTCCTTCTCCTATTAAACGCTTGCATAAATGGAAGCCAATGAATCCTCCCGCTCCAGTAACTAGAATAGACATAGTATCGCTATTGCAATTTGCTTTTAAGTATTAAAAAAAGATTTATAAACACTTAATATTTTTGAATAACCACAAATATATCATACTGTGTTATAAATGAAATACAGAAAAATCAAAAATTTGCTTAATAAATAATTAATCATTAAAAATAAATAAAAAAAATATATTTAGGATGCAAATAAATCTCTTTTTTTTTTAAAAGTTAATTAAATATATAGTTTGTAAATTGGTATCTCATGAATTAATAATTATAAACTTTTGATGTTTTATTTTGTTACACTGTAATTAGTTTGTATCACTATAGTTATCATAGATAAAATACTCTTTAATAAAGGTTTATTACTATCAATTAAATGAATAAGAAATTAAGTTCAATCAACTTAAATATCTTCTTTAATTTTAGAACAAATATCTTCGAAAAAATATATATTTATTCTATAATTTCATTTATATTTTTTAGTTATTTTATAAGTATCCCCTCCGACACTACAGGGATTGGGATATCATCTTCAATTCTAGGAATTGGAGATAGGATTTTTTATATAAATGAAACTATAAAAGGTTATGGTTATGAAGATTACTCAGGAAATATTCTTTATCCTCTTGTTTTAAAATTGGTTACTTATTTTGTAGGCATATTTGGAGAAGATCAATATTCAAGAATTTGGAACCTAATTGTAATACTTATATCATCTAGTTTTTCTATAATTTCATTAAGGCTCCTTAGATTATCGTCTTACTATATTTTTAATGAAAAGATATCAAGAATTGCTTGTATTATATATATTTGTAATCCATATACGTTTTATTATTCTCTTTCTGGTGGAATAACAAATTATTTAATTATAGGTGTTAGTTTTATATTATATTTATTTTGTAAATGCTTTTATAAAGGTTATAGGTTAACAAAAGAAAACTATATTTATGATATTTTTCTTGTAACTTTAGGATGTTCTTATTTGTCTTTTCTAAGGCCTAATGCTGGTTTATTTAGTATCATCATTTTAATAATATTATTGTGGAAAAATATCAAAAATACTTTCTTTATCAATGAAATTAATTCTTTAAGCGTTTTAAAATTAATAATTATTATCTTTGGTATTGGAGTAACTTTTTATAATTTAGAATTAACCTATGGATATTCATTAGCAAACGTTTCTTTATTTGCGAGAGAAGGTGGTTCATTTTTTGGATTTTCTAGAGATGAATTACGTTCAAGGCTAACAATAATTGATGGCGATATTTTAAATAACGCAAAGGTTTTATTTTATTTTGCATTATGGAAAATTACAGATTTTGTTTCTGGGATGTCCGATATTAGAGATAGTCATTCTGGGATATTTTCTCAATCAATGTTTCCATTTGTAATGAGAACATTTACTGGGATTTTCTTTTTATTTCCTATCAATTTTTTTAGTTTTTTAGGTATCGTAACTAATAAAAATTTTATTTTAAAATCAGAATTATGGATAATTCTTCTAGCATCATTTTTTGCTATATCTCCTAGTCTTATTGGGGTATCGATGAGTAGATATTTAATGATGTTTTATCCACCATTCATATTGTTTTCAGCAAAGATGATACATGATACATTGCAAGGAGTATCAAAAGCAAAATTAAAATGACCTCTTTAGGAGTTGTGGTTCCATGCTTTATGGGAGGAGAAATCACATTAAAATTTATTGAGGATATTTTACCTTACGTAAACAAAGTAGTTTTAGTTGACGATAAATGTCCATTGAAAACAGGAGAAAAAATTTTAAATTGCGATTTTAATAGCAAAGTACACGTAATATTTAACACAAAGAATCTTGGCGTTGGGGGATCCACAAAAATAGGTATTGCTTGGTTATTAGAACAAGATTTAGACATTATTTTAAAAATGGACGCTGACTATCAAATGTATCCTGAAGACATCCCAAAAATGTGCAGTCCTATAATTAAAAAAGAATGCGATGCAACTAAAGGGAACAGATTTACCAACATTGATAAATTATTTCAAATGCCGAAAATCAGGCTGATTGGAAATACTTTTTTAAGTTATTTATGCAAATTATCTACTGGGTACTGGGAAATCTTTGATCCTACAAATGGTTTTTTAGCATTTAGTTCAACTGTCGCAAGGGATATTGATTGGCACAAGACAGATGATAGATTTTTTTTTGAAACTGATCTCTTATTCAGATGTTCTCTAAAAAATATCATCATCAAAAATGTCTCAATAGATGCAAATTATGGCGATAATTATTCTTCTCTAAAACCCTTAAAAGAAATATACCCTTTTTTAACTAAAAACTTAAAATTATTGCTGAAAAGAATAATATACCAATATTTCTTATTAGATTTTAATGTAGGTTCAATTGAATTAATACTATCAATTATATTTGGATTTGTTTCATTTTTATTTGGAGTTTATTTTCTAATCAATTCCAATATCACTAATGAATTCACATCAGCCGGAAATTCTAGTTTATTTACTATTTTTAGTATAATTAGTATTCAATTTTTTCTTTCATTCATTTATTACGATTGCAGTATTAGAATTCTTCTCAAGAAAAAATAAAAATTTATTTACTTTTTAAAAATTAAAAACTTCTGAAAAATAAAAGAAAAAGAAGTTAAAAAAGGAACTAAAATTAATGCTGATAGATTATTAGATATTGAAAAAATGCTTGAGAGCAAAATTATTAATTTTGCATTTAAGATATAAATTATTAAAGCGAATGAAATGTATTTCAAATAGAACGAACTTCTATAATTTTTAATTCTAAAAACATATCTACTATAGAGCCGGTAACCAATTAAGGTATTAATTATTTGACTCAATATTGCAGAAGTCCAAACATTTAGGAAAAGAAGTAATATTTGAAGAATAATATTTGTAATTGTGAAATTAATTATCCCAAAAAACAAAAAATTTTTTCCTTGCCTAAATATTGCCATATTGATTTGGGAAAATTGACTTTATTAAGATCCTAAATTTATCATAATTTGAAGAGAATAAGAAAGCATATTCTTATCATCTTTTAAATCCCTTTTCTTATCATTTTAATTTTTTAACTATACAGATAAGTTCTCGCATATCGGTTCTTATAAAATACGTATAAAAGCCAATAATTAAGAAAATAATATTAAATGGGTTTAATGGATTATTTTTTAATAAGTTAAATGCAAAGTCTTTATAAAGTGTTGATGAAAAGCACATCTCTACTTTTAAAGAATCTGATTCTATTTGTTCTAAAAGACTATTTTTTGTATATGCTTTTTTATGTGTAAAGTCATTAAAAAAATTCCATTTGACTACTTTTATATCAGGTGTTTTTAAAAACAAAATCCCTGAGATTTTTAATAATTTATTAATCTCAAATAAAATATTAGATGGATCTTCAATATGCTCAATGACATGGGAACAAATTATAATGTCAAAATAATTTTCTTCAAATGCTAATTTATCCTTTACCATATCACCTCTAACAAAAGTTATACCTCTTTTTTCAATTAATTCTCTTAATTCATCACTTAAATCACAGGCGTAATAAATATTCTTTGATTCAATTACATTATCTGGATAATAATTACATAATCCAGATCCTATATCAAGAATCTTTAAACCTTTATCTGAATAAAAAAAATAATTTTTAATCAATTGATCTAACTGATAATTAGCTATTGAAGTGTTACTGCAAACCATTCTTAGTAAGTAATATTTTAATCCTTTTATACCTAACTTTCTATTTTTGATGTTATTAGATATTAAATTAATATATTTTGAACTGTTATTTTCCATATTTTTAAATATTTAATTTAGATTACTTTATTTTAAGTATCAAAAAAGATCATATTTGAATACCTATTAAATATATTGCCAACTGTGACTAAAAATATTAAACACATACTGATTTAATTCACAAAAATAATTTTATTATTGCATTTTCTTGGAGTGGCTACTTTCTCATATTACTAATAAGGGACTTATATGCATCAAATATTGTATTTGGCCTTCTCCTACCAATTTATAATAATTTTTTGGCATAAGTCTCTAATATTCCAAAATTAATACCTTTGAGGGATTTACAGAGTACTATAACTTTTTTTAATAAAAATTAGTAAATTAGATTATGGTTTTAGATTATTTCTGAACGATTATTTTTAAATTTTTTTTATTCTTTTTCATTAATAATATTACAAAGATTTTTTAAATTTCTAAATAATTTTTTAAATCTAGCGAAGTGAATAATTGATAGTACAAATTTCTTCATTAAATAATCTTACAGCCAATCCATGCACACAATCTTAATGAGATTCTATATTAGTTACTGAAAATAAATAGTGGCTTCATAATATTTTCTACTCTATCTCATAATGATAGGATTGTTTTAAATTGAAGTCTTTTAATTGAACTTTGATGAGTTTATTTTTTAAAATAAATATGAAATTTAAAAAAAAATATCTTTTTATATTTTACCTGAGTTTGCTTTTACAAATACCTGTTCATGCTTATGCTGGCCCAGGAGCTGCTATTGGAGCGATAATTGTAGCAATAACAGTTATTTTTGCATTTATTGCTTCTTTAATTATAGGGATATATGAAATGTTTAAAAAATTCTTTTTAAACAGAACCAAAAAGAAACATATTAATAAAAAAAGTGATGAGAAGCTAAACAAGAGGTAACTTAATCAAATCAATATGAACCTAATAATAATTATCTTAATTTGTGTTTTTTCATCTTATTTAATTAAAAGGAATATAAAAAAATTAAATTTGAGAGACTCACTAAAAAATTATATTGATTCACTATTTCAATTTAAAGAATTTTCTAATGATTTAAATGATTTAAAATATTCACTAAATAAATTAAGCAAAACAGGTTCAATACTAATTTTTAAACTAATATTATTTTCATTACCTTACTTGATCGTTTTTTTAATAATTAATTTAATTCAAATAAATAGCCAAATAATGTTTATTATTCCCTTATCTCCTTACTTTATATTGCTTTTAAATGACAAGTTATCATAATTTAGAAAAAATTCTTCACAGGCAATTCGTTGGAGATAGTGTGTTATCTCAATTTTTATTCAATAGGTTAATTAAAAAAAGTCTTTATAATAAAAATCATAATTTAGGAAATCATATTTTTATTACTGGCTTAGCTCGCTCAGGAAGTACTGCTTTACTAAATAAAATATATTCAAGTGGAGAAATAGCTAGTATTACTTATAAAGATATGCCTTTTGTTCTCTCACCGTCATTATCAAAATATTACAGTAATTTTTCTAAAAATAATGATAATTTAATGGAAAGATTTCATCAAGACGGAATCCATATTAATAATGATTCTCCCGAGTGTTTAGATGAACCATTTTGGTTAAAGTTATTTTCTCCTTGCGAAGATAAACCCTTTCAAGAATTAATTGAGATTCCAGAAAAATTATTGCATGGTTATTCATTTTTACTTCACAAACATGCTTCTAATAAAGGTTCGAATAGACTAATAGTAAAAAATAATAATAATCATCAAAGGCTTCATTTTTTATCAAAAAAATTTCCAAATGCAACCTTTCTATTAATGATAAGAGAACCTATTTCACATGCATTCTCATTACTTAACCAACATTTGAATTTTTTAGAGATTCAAAGAAAAGATCCATTTGTTCTTGAATATATGAATACACTAGGACATTTTGAATTTGGTTTAAATGCAAAACCTTTTATTTATGGATCTAATTTCTGGTATAAAGATAAAAATAAACTATCTTTTGAATATTGGATTTCTCAATGGATTAATACTTATGAATGGATTTTTGAGAGTGGAATCTTAAACAATAAAAATATTTTTTTGATTTCATATGAGGATTTGTGTATAAACAAAAATGTTTATAGAGAAATTTGCAAATTAGTAAATATAAATAATTTCGAATCTGGAATCTCTTTTAGATTGGCTAACGAAAAATACGAAGAAAATTTGCCAAAATTAAATGAAGTTAATTTAAATTATGCAAATGACTTATATTCTAAATTAAGAACTAGAGCATTTCTTAGTTAAAAAATGCATAATAGATATAAATTATAAATTTTTAAATAATATCTTTTTAGTAAATTATATTTTAATCTAACTAAAATATTTATATAAGTTTAATTAAATAAATTAGTAATCTAGATTTGATATTAGTATTATTAAAACAAGAAATAAATGGGGAAATATTATGGAAGATATTTCTAGATTTAAAGGAAATTCATTCATGAGGGGTGAAAAAATTCATGTTTTAACTACCTGTTTTAATGAAGAGGAGGTAATAAATAAATTTATAGAAAGAGTCTCATCAATAGACTTTATTACAGATTTAATCATTGTTGATGATGGTTCAAAAGATAACACAGTAGAGATAATTAAAGGATATAAAAATAAACTTTACATTTCCAATTCTAAAATTAATTTAACTCTTATTGAATTAAGTAGAAATTTCGGGAAAGAAGCTGCTCTTCTAGCTGGCTTAGATTATTCAAAGGAAAAGTGTGATGCATTAGTAATGATTGATTGCGATTTACAAGATCCTCCTGAACTGATTCCTAAGATGATTAAAAGCTGGAATGATGGTGCAGAAATTGTGACCGCGATTAGGGACAATAGAAAAGAAGAAACATTTTTTAAATCATCAACGGCTAGATGGTTTTATAAGGTTTTTAATCGATTGGTAGATACTATTCAACTTAAAGATGGAGCTGGAGATTATAGATTACTTAATTTTAACGCTCTAAAAGCTCTTACGGAAATGAGAGAATCAAGTCGTTTTACGAAAGCATTAATTCCTTGGACAGGCTACAAAAGCATAGATATAAAATATAAAAGAGATACTCGATATGCAGGTAAAACCTCTTGGAGCCCCACAAAACTTTGGAGGTATGCATTAGATGGAATTTTTTCATTTTCTCCACTTCCTCTAAAGATTTGGATTTTTTTAGGTTTGTTAGTTTCTACTTTGAGTTTGATATTTGCTTCTTTTATTTTTTTTAATACTTTAATTAATGGAGTAAGTGTGCCCGGTTATGCATCAATAATTATTACATCTTTATTTCTTGGTGGAATTCAATTAATTGGTATTGGTGTTTTAGGCGAATATATTATGAGAATTTATTTGGATACTAAATCAAGACCACATTACTTTATAAGGTCTATCAATAACTTCAACAAAGTTGATAATTATAAATAAATTAAATAATGAACAAACTGTTAATCTCTTTGCAAAGAATCAACAAAATACCAAATTATATTTACATATTTATTTTCGGAATTTTTGGCATAATTTACTTTCAATTTGCGTTAACAACCAAAGGTTATGATGATGAATTTTGGACGATAGGAATTATAGAAAATACAAGTTGGGGGAATATGTTACGTTATCTCCAGACAAATGATATCCACCCACCTTTGTCTTACATTTTTGATAGGTTAATTTTCGATTTTTTAAAAAATTGGAATTATGTTAGAGGACTATTATCTATATTCTTAATTGCATCAACTTTTAATCTTACTTTCTATATTAAAAGGAATACTCATGATATTCACGCTTTAATATACCCTTTATTTTTTTTAAGTAACCCAGCCGTTCTAATGTGGGGAACATCATTAAGATGGTATACATATTTTTTGATTATTTTTAATTGGCTATTAATTATCCCAGAAAAAAATTCTAAATGGTTTGAAATAAAATTAGTATTTTCTATTTTGTTATTATCCCTTACAGGATATATAACTTTTATTTTTATAATTCCTATTTTTTTATACTACTACTCCAAACATGAAATCACTTGGAGCAAAAAGTTTATTTTAATATCTAAAAATATTGTTATATATATTCTTCTTTTCTCTCCTCAACTATTCTTTTTTACTAAATATCATGCTTCTGCTGAATCTAGTTTTGATGGGAATTTATTTTTCCCTATTAAAAATTTAATAATTGGTGTCTTTTCATCTTTTTTATCAAATCAGGGAGTATTACCTTTTTCTTCACTTGGAATATTATCTATAGTTAGTACAACTTTTTTGATGATTTTTTGTTTTCGTAATTTAATAAAATCAAAGCCCATATCAAATATATTTATTCCTCTTTTGATATCACTACTCGCCTTAATAATTTCTGGTGCAGCTGGGTACTTGAGAATCTTTGTAACATTGACCCCAATACAAAGCAAATGGATAAGTGACTTAAAAATTAATAAGAAAAAATATTTTTTCCCAATTTTTATAATCCTTATTTCTCAACTATACGGGATTCAAAATGTAATTAGTCATTCTGGTACAACTAAATCATATTTTAATATACCTGTTCATGAAGTTATTCAAGAAATAGATAAGTTTGCTAATGAATGTGGATCTAAGCCTATTGTTTTTCATCACATAAATGCCTTATCTTTTCATTTAAATAGAAAAGAAATTATTTCAATTTCACATATAGAAAACTCGAAATATAAAGTATCAAAAACCTCAAAATATTTAGAAATAGAATCACCATATGTAAATAAAAATGATCTTAATAAAATACTAAATTCTGATAATAATAAGTGTTCTATTGTCGTTGATAATTTTAGGGGGTTTAATAATTTTTCATATTCAACAAAAATTAAAATGCTAGAAGCAATGGATAAGATTAAATATTCTTCTAAGAAAATAAAAAATATTGGCTTAAATAAGAATATTTTTATAAGTAAAAAAATAGCCAAAGATTATCCTAAAAATTCAGTTACTCTCTATAAATTTGTAGATCCTAGAAATTTAAGTGATATGAAAATTTGGATTAATTTAATAAATAATTAGATGGTTTAAATTTCGATACTATAATAAAGTAATTTCTAAATAATGTAATAAGTTTGAAGTCAAAAATTCTCGATAATATTAGATGTCTTGAGATAAAAGACTCTTCTGTCTGGATAAATGAAGCAATCTTTGGATATGAAAATATTTATAAATATTGCGATAATCTTAAAGCTGGGAATAAAGTACTTGAGATAGGTTGTGGGAGTGGTATTTTATTATCTTTATTAGTGGAAAATTTCAAGAACTTACATTTTGAAGGTATCGAACCTTTCAATGATGGATTTTCTTCACTTGAGATATTGAACACAATAATTAAAGATGCAGGTATTTCAATAGAGAATAAATCTTATGAAGAATTCAAAACCAACTCAAAATATAATTTGATTTTTTGTGTAAATGTATTTGAACATTTAGAAGATTGGCCAAATTTTTTAATAAGAGTTAAAAACCTATTAGAGAAGAATGGCAAATTGATAATACTTTGCCCTAATTACGGTTTCCCATATGAAAGTCACTTCAGGATACCTATTATCTTTAATAAGAAAACAACACAATACATTTTCCGAAACTATATAAGGAATTTTGAAAAGTTAAATAATTTTGATGGTTTGTGGAAGTCATTAAACTTTATCAAGAAAAAAGATGTTATGAATTTTGTAAATAACAATATCTATCTTAATAATTTAAGACTTAAGGACGATTTAAACATAATTGATTTTATGATTTTAAGAATATTAAAAGATAAAGAATTCCGAAAAAGGCAAATATTCGTTGGAATTTTTGCATTGGTAATGTACAAATTAGGTATCATTAAATTTTTAAAATTTTTTCCTAATTTAATTCCATATATGAAATTAGAATTTAAATTAATAAGATAAAATTTCCAAAACGTGGAAATTAATACAACTTTTTAAGAGGATTAAAAAAAATTAAAATTAGAAGAGTTAGAATTAAAGAAATTATTTAGGACCACAATAAAATTGTTTGATAAAAATCATCTTTCTAACATAACAAATGTTCTCGTTATTGGTTGTGGAGGGGCTGGTTTAAGATCTGCTATTGAGATAAAAAAGTTAGGTCTTAATGTATGCATTCTTGGGAAAAGGCCTAAAACAGATGCCCATACCGTTTTAGCTGCAGGGGGGATTAATGCTGCTTTAGGAAATTTAGATAAAGAAGACACATGGGAACATCATTTTATAGATACTTACTTAGAAGGTTATGGCATCGGAGATCCTTTAAAGGTTGAAATAATGGCCAAAGAAGCCCCATACCTAGTAAAAGAAATAGATGAATGGGGTGCAAATTTTGCAAAATTAAATAATGGTAAACTTGATCAAAGATTTTTTGGTGCCCACAAATATCGTAGAACTTGCTATTCAGGAGATTTCACTGGATTATCTATTTTAAAAACACTTTTAAAAAAATCAGATGATTTAAAGATTCCTATTTATGACGACCAATATGTTACTGAACTACTAGTTAGAGATAATACTTGCTTCGGAGCAATGTCTTTTAATATTTATTCTTCAGAGAGAACTGTGCATTTTGCTGATGCAGTTATTTTATGTACAGGTGGACATACAAGGTTGTGGAAAAAAAGTTCATCTAGAAAAAATGAAAATACAGGGGATGGATATTATTTGAGCCTTAAAGCAGGATGTAAATTAATAGACATGGAAATGGTACAATTTCACCCTTCTGGGATGGTTTTGCCTGAGGAAATTGAAGGCACTTTAGTTACCGAAGCAGTAAGAGGAGAGGGTGGAAAGTTAATCAATAATAAAGGAGAAAGATTTATGAAAAATTATGATCCAAAAAGAATGGAGTTATCAACGAGAGATAAAGTAGCTATAGCAAACTATACGGAAATCATAGAAGGCAGAGGGACAAAAAATGGTGGGGTTTTTCTAGATATAAGTCATAAAAGTAAAGATTTCATAGTTGAAAAACTTCCAAGTATATACAGACAATTTCTTGAAGCGCAAATGCTTGATATATCAAAATTCCCAATGGAAGTGGCCCCTACGGCTCATTACTCTATGGGTGGAATCCTAGTTAATCCAGAGAATTTATCAACTTCTGTTGAAGGTCTTTTCGCGGCAGGAGAGGTTGCAGGAGGGCTTCACGGAGCTAATCGTTTAGGTGGCAATTCTTTAGCAGAAATTCTTATTTTTGGAAAACGTGCTGGTATTGCAGCTTCAAATTATTCAACAAGAATAGATAAACAATTAAGATCTAATAAAACCATTGCTTGTGCTCATGAAAATATTAATAAGTTTATTAAAAAAGGGAATGAATTCGTAAGGCCTCTGCAACATGAATTGAGGTTAATAATGTGGAAATATTGTGGTGTCATTAAAAATGAAATTTTACTTTTAGAAGGGTTATCAAAAATTGAAAGCATTAAAACTAAGCTAAGTGATATTGACGTAAGAATCGATAAATATAATTGTGAAGATCTTGCTTTAATTTTTGATTTGCAATCTTCTTTAATAAGTGCAAAAGCTACAATTTTTTCAGCACTTCAAAGAAAAGAGAGTAGAGGAGCACACCAAAGAAGTGATTTCCCAATGCTTGAACCCTCTTGTCAATTTAATTATTTAGTAAGTATGGATGAAAATAGTGATTTAAAAGTCACAAAGTCACCTCTAAAAGAATTAAATAAGAAATTAAAAATAATTATTGAAAATGGAACAAGAGAAGAAGACATTAGAGATAAATTACTTGAGTAATCTGAAAAGCCAATTAAAAAAAAATATTAATCTTTTTTCAAGAAAAAAAGTTATAAATTAAATTTTTTCAAACAGTATTTACATATTTTAGAATTCAAATATATAGCTTATATTTTTGTAAATGAAAACTGAAATCTTAAATTAGCAATCTAATTTCTAAGTAAGAAAAGAAAGTTAATAAATTATTTAGATAAATTAATAATCTTTTAAACAAGTTTTAAAATCTTTTTTTCTTAAGTTACCAGGAAGTTTCTCCATTCTTCTTGACCAACTTGTAAAAAAATTAACTGAATCTATCTTTTTTTTGTTGATGAACTGCCAAAGTATTTTTTTATTTTTTATATCAATTTCGAAAATCCTTCCAAAGTCAGTTTCCTCAATCATTAAAGAATTATTATTTTTGATATATTCAAATTGGCCTTGATATGTTGTTATAGGTCTAAAATTATAAGGCAACCAAGAAAAATCCTCTACTACATATTTATGGTTTTTAAAGTCTTTCTCAGTTGAAATAAGTTTTGATTGGTTTTTAAAAATTGTAGGAAGATTTGAAAATGTTAAAAATCGATTACCTTTTGAACTAATATTTTTGTACATGAATGTATTATTATCAAAAATAGAAATATCTATATAATCATCTTTTGTATTAATAATATCTATATCATGTTGACCAGAAGAAATCCTCTCTATTTTCCATATTATTTTATTTTTCTCTATATCAATTGCCAAGAGTGTAGATTTATTTCTAAGACTAATTAGTGCGATAAGTTCATTATTCGAATTTACAAAAGGTTGGATATCATTAATATGAAAAGGATCTTTTGGTATATATTCTGAAGAAAATATATCATTTATAAACCCATTTTCTCTATACAAATCAATAAGTGATAAATTCTCAACTATATTTAATTCTTTATCTATAAGTGTTATTTTATCTTCAATAAAATCTTCACGTAATTTTTCTGACTTATGAAATCTAACTGAAGTTGGTACATATATATTACCCAAATCATCCATTTCTATACTATGGTGAAAAAATCCTTTCTCATTTGAATTTATGATTCTTCCACATATATCAGACTTGAGCAAAATACCTTTCGTCGTATTAAAAATAAGAGAGCCGTCATCTAATAATAATGGATGACCAACTGATAAATTAATTCCCATATATTTTCTAAGTTCTTCATTATTAAAATCATAAGAATGTATTAATGTTTGTTCATTTAGATCCCAAAGTTCTACTGAGGGATTTCCATCTTTTTTGGGATCTGCAAAGGATATTAAAATATAACCTGCATTTTCTCTTGAGCCTTTTTCGTAATTAAAGTTAAATTTTGGCTTAAGTTGTGAAAATCTTTTTTTTGTATCTTCAGAATTATTAACTACTCTATTTGTTAAAGAAAAATAACCTAATTTCCTATAATTATTTAATAAAAGATCTATTGTATAAAATCCTTTATCTAGAAAAAAATTTGTTTTTGAAATAAGCTTTATTTTTTTGCATAAATATTTGTTTCTCTGATCTATTGCTTGATTTTTACATTCAGCACTTTTGTAAGATAAAAAAGAAAATCCAAAAATTAAAGACAAGAGTAAAAAAAAACTTGGTTTAAAAAAATTGATTTTCATTTGAAATTGATCCTTACACTATTAAATTTATATAAGGCTTTAGATATTTCTTTTTAATATTTTATCTTAATAATAACACTATTTTTTTTTAATAATTTAATAGAAATAACTTGAAATTACCAATAGAGCCAAGAGAATTTGAACCTCTAAACCACTGCATGCCGTTAAGAATAAAACATTGTATCACCATTATCATAAAACGCATTAGAGGTTAAAACTAAATATAAAATGGGGAAATTAGTTCTCGTGCAATATAGGGTATAAAAAAATTAAATAAATAAAAATAGCCGATTTTATTACTTTATTAAACTTTTTTTAATCATTCAAAAGTTCTAATATGCATAATAAATGCTATTGGGGAAAAAGTTGGTTATTTTTTTATTAACTTGAAAAATCTGATTTATCTAAATTATCTATAGTATTTCGTAATCCAGAAGATAACTCAATCTTGGCATTCCAACCTAAATTATTTATTTGAGAAACATCTAAAGTTTTTCTAGGAGTTCCATCTGGCTTTGATCCATCCCAAATTATATTTCCATCGAATTTCGTAATCTTAGATATCATCTCAGCAAGTTGCTTTATAGTAATATCTTTACCTGTCCCAACATTAAGATGGTTAAGTGAATTTCCATAAATATCTTTTGGAGAATTTTCATGATCTGGATTCCAATATTTTAATGAAAACATAATTGCATCTGCAAGATCGTCTACATGCATAAATTCTCTAAAAACATTACCAGTTCCCCAACAAGTAACTGAAGGTAAGTTATTTGCTTTTGCAGTTAAAAATTTTCTTATTAAAGATGCGATAACATGACTATTCTCATAATGATAATTATCGTTGGGTCCATATAAATTTGTAGGCATTAAAGAAATTGCATCAAAATCAAATTGACTTCTCATTGATTCGCAAAGTTTAAGACCTGATATTTTTGCAATTGCATAACATTCGTTTGTTTTTTCAAGAGAACCTCTCAACAAAGATTCTTCCTTTATTGGTTGCTCCGAGAATTTAGGATAAATACAACTACTCCCAAGAAATAATAATCTTTTTACTTTATTTAAATAAGCAGATTCAATAATATTAGTTTGTATTTTTAAATTCTTAATTAAAAAATCTGCTGGATAAATCATATTAGAGTAAATACCTCCAACTTTTGCGGCAGCTATTATGACAATTGTGGGCTTGTTTTTAAGAAACCAATTTTTTACTGCAACTAAATCAAAAAGATCTAGTTCCTTTCTAGAAGGTGTAAGTAATATGTGATTACTTCCATTTTTTTCAGAATTTTCTTTTACAAATGCCCTCTTAATTGCGCTACCTACCATACCAGTAGCTCCCGCAATAAAAATTCTTTCATTTTTATTTATCATTTCTAACTTAATTTTAATTTTTATTAGTTGGGGGAGATTCAAAATTGCTTGAAATCTGAAACCCCTCTTTTTTTAGAAAAGATTCCTGCATTGCTTTATTTTTATCTTCATTGATCATCTCTTCAATCATCTCTTCTAGCGTAAACTCAGGTTCCCATCCCAGTTTTTTAAAGCTTTTTTGAGAATCTCCTCTTAGTTCTTCGACTTCAGTAGGACGAAAATATCTTGGATCTATTTTAATAACTATCTCTTTAGTATCTGCTCTTCTACCAACTTCTTCAAGTCCTGTACCTTCCCATATAATGCCCTTGCCATCTGAGTTTGTATCCCATTTAAGTTTTTTAGCACATATTTCTATAAATTTTCTTACTGTTTCCATCCTTCCTGTAGCAATAACAAAATCTTCAGGCTCATTTTGTTGAAGCATTAACCATTGCATTCTTACATAATCTTTAGCATGCCCCCAATCTCTCTTGGAGTTCAAATTTCCAAGATATATACACTTATCTAAACCAGCATCAATCCTTGCAAGGCCCCTTGTTATTTTTCTAGTAACAAAAGTTTCACCTCTTCTAGGACTTTCATGATTAAACAATATTCCGTTACAAGCATAAATCCCATAAGCTTCTCTATAGTTTATTGTTATCCAGTAAGCATATAATTTTGCAACCCCATACGGACTTCTTGGATAAAAAGGTGTGGTTTCATTTTGGGGCGATTCTTGAATCTTTCCATAGAGTTCACTTGTACTTGCTTGATAAAATTTAGTTTTCTTAGTAAGTTTCAATATCCTTATAGCTTCCAAAATTCGCAGAGTTCCAATTGCATCGCAATTAGCTGTGTATTCAGGAGTTTCAAAACTTACTGCAACATGACTTTGCGCTCCCAAATTATAAATCTCATCAGGTTGAATATTTTGAAGAATTCTTATTAGATTTGTGCTATCAGTTAAATCGCCATAATGCAGGGTTAGGTTTGGTGAGTGCTCATGAGGATCTTGATAGAGATGATCAATTCTTTCCGTATTAAAGCTACTTGATCTTCTTTTAACTCCATGAACTTCATAACCTTTTTCCAAAAGAAATTCAGCAAGATAACTTCCATCTTGGCCTGTTATTCCCGTTATTAATGCTTTCTTACTTGATATCATTTAATATTGATTTGGGAAAAAAGGGTTTTTAGGATTTTCGACCATAATTATCATCATATCTGTAAATATCATCTTCACCCAAATATGATCCAGATTGAACCTCTATTAATCTTAAGGAAGTTTCTTGGTTGTTTGATAACCTATGTTTTGCTCCAGCGGGAATAAATGTGCTTTGGTTTTCTTTTAAGGTTATTTTTTCATTATTAATTTCAATCTTGGCTTCTCCCTTGAGAATAATCCAATGCTCGGATCTAAATTTATGTTTTTGCAAGGAAAGAGATGAATATGGCTTGACTAATATTTCTTTTATTTGCCAATTAGACTCTTTTTCTATTGTGTTGTAATAACCCCATGGTCTGAATACTTTTCGATGTTCTCTTCCTTCTGACCTATTTTCTAAATTCAAGTGACTTACAACATCTTTAATTTCTTGAGAATAATTATGATTAGCAACGAGTGTGGCATCGTTTGTTTGAACTATTATCAAATCCTCAGTTCCAATAGCTACTAATAATTTTTTTGTACTATTTAAATAGCAATTTTTTACACTTCTGACTTTAATATCTCCAATAACAGAATTTCCATTTTTATCTTTTTTTTCTAAATTCCATAAGGACTTCCAACTCCCTACATCACTCCACCCAGCGTTGAATGGAATTACATAAGCATTATCAGTATTTTCCATCACTGCATAATCAATAGATAAATCCGGACATTTTTTAAAAGACTGTTTTTCTAATCTCTGAAAATCAAAATCTTTTGAAGAATTTTTAATCGATAATTTGCAATACTCTAATAATTTTGGTTGGAATTTTTCTAATTCTTTTAATATTATGCTTGCTTTGAATAAAAAGATTCCGCTATTCCAAAAATAATGTTCATCTCTTACATAACAAATTGCCTTTTCTTTATTTGGCTTTTCAATAAAGCGGTTTATTTTAACAGACTCTAAAGAATCATTTTGTATATTTTCAATTGCTTCAATATATCCGTAACCCGTTTCTGGGCAAGTAGGTTTAACTCCGAAGTTTACTAATTTATCTCTATTTGCAGTTTTAATACCAGCCTTTACAATCTCAATAAATTTTTCTTGATTTTCAATCTCATGATCTGAAGATAGTATTAATAAAATAGGGTCTTTATTTTCTTCTATTGCTTTTAAAGCCGCAATAGCAATTGCTGGGGCAGTATTTCTTCCTTCAGGTTCTAAAATAATAGACCTTGGCTTGACCTTAATCTCTCTCATTTGTTCTGCCACGAGAAATCTTTGTTCTTCATTACAAATAATGAGTGGGTTTTGAATATTTTTTATACCAAATAATCTGATTTGCGTTTTCTGCAAAGAAGAGTATTTACTATTTAAGTTGAATTGAATATATTGTTTAGGAAAATTTTTTCTTGATAAAGGCCATAGCCTTGTACCAGAACCCCCTGATAATATAACTGGTTGAAGAAGACTATTCTCAGACAAAATGTTAGTTTTTTTTATAACTATACAGTTTATTGTTTAAAGAGAAAATTATGTCAAAGAGATCAAATAAAAAAGAGTAAGAAATTTGAGTTTATCATGCGTTTAATTTAGTGGCAGGTCAAAGCTTTAATTCTATTATGTTCATTTTTAGCCCAAAAATATACGATTTCCTATTGCAAAGCTAGGAGGATCACAAGATCAGCCTACTTTTTGAAAAAAGATGAAATTTTCAGTTTAATCATTTGAAACTTGGGAATCTCTTCAATCAAATTCTATAACAGATAACTTGAGTGGAGCCAAGGAGATTCGAACTCCTGACCCCCTGCATGCCATGCAGGTGCTCTACCATCTGAGCTATGGCCCCATTTAAATAAAATAACAGTTACATCAACCTAAAGATTTCTTTAGTAACTGTTGTAATTTCTATAGTACTTTATAGCATTTGATTATTAAAATCTTAACCTTAAAGTGCATCAAGAGATTTACAAGTTTAGTATGCTTTATTTGGCTGAACTTAAACGATTATGCACTTACTAAAGAAGTCAAGTTTCAAATGGTTGATCTGCGGAAATAATTGACCAGTATGATTCTGATATGGATTATAAATAAACTCTTTTAGAGTTGCTTGTTAAGAATATGATCTACAAACTAAGATATGCAAACTTTTAAAAAAGTAGTAGCAACTGGAAGGCTTGTTTAAAAATATAACTTTAAAAAGTTTTATTTATCAATTAAATAATTGCAAATAATAAATATTGATTAATTATTTATTTATAGTATTAGAAATTAATTCATAATATTTAAAAAAATTCATTGTAAAATTATACAACCAATTTTATTTAAGGTCTTTAAATATGTATAAAATTAGAAAAATTTTTTGACAACAAATAAGATTTTAAAACATAAAAATGAGACAGTTATCAAAGAAAATAAACTGTTTTCTTTTTAAGATTAGAAATGAATTTATTAAGCCAAGCAGAAGTTATAGTTATTTAATTTCTTTCTTTTTTCAAATATTAAGAATAATTATTGAGAATATTTATAAATACAAATCAAAAGATGAAGTTTTAGTTTGGGATATAAGAAATAACGCGATAACTTTTGATTTCGTTTGGGTAATTTTTTATAGTTTTTATAAATTCAAAAAGCCAAAGAATGGATTTAAATTAATAATTTTTATTCCGAGAGATTACAAATATATTGTCCCAAAATTTAATTCTTATAATAAATATTTAAGTAGTAATGATTTAAAAAGCAGGATTGAAGATTTGATATTACCTTTAGCAAAGTCTTTTAATTGTATAAACAGCATTGAGTTTTGTAATGAAAAAAATAAATTGCAAAGATTAATAAAATATGCAAGTTTAATGCCAAGATATTATCATCCAAAATACTTTTATCCTGAACCTTTATGTTATTGGAAAGTTCATGAAATCTTAAGGAAAGAAAATGTTAATTCAAACAATTTTATGGATATTAAGAAAGTACCAAAAAAAGAAAGAGATCATAATAATTTTTATCTAAAAGAAAAATACATAACAATCACTTTAAGAGATTACGGACATTCCCCCGGCAGAAACAGTTCACAAAAAGACATCGATATAGCCTACGATTTTTCAAAAGAATTAAACTGTAAGATTTTATTAGTTCCTGATGACATAAATAAAATCACAAGTTACAACACTCAAAATATTGATATATGCGAATTAGCTCGTAAAAATCTATATCAGAGACTCTTAATTTATAAAAATAGTTTAGTTAATTTAATTCAACCATCAGGACCATCAGGAGCTTCAACCTTATTAAACAATTCGAAAACAATTATTACTAATTATGGAAAAGGTTCAATTGATGATAACAATCAATATTTTAAAAAATTTTATAATTTAGAAATAGGTGATCAACCATATCTTTCCCTTGGAACATATCTAATGTGGTATGAAAACTATAAGAACTATTCAGTTTTAGATTTAAAAAGTATCATGAAAATTCTTCATAAGAATTAGTTCAATGATTTACAAAGAGGATGATTTATATAATCTCTATTTATAATTTAATAAATTTTAAGTTATGATTCTAAGAATAATTTTAATTTAATTTTGATTTCTGAAAAAGAGCTGCAAACATCATTTCCAAAAGTAGCAGATATTCTAAATAATGAAGAATCAGATTTATTTAATCAGCTTGCATTAAATGAATTAGAAGAACTATATAACGACTATAAAATAGGTGACGAAAATTTTAAAATTTTCTGTGAAAAAACCATATGGCACGAATCAATTGGCATGAAGATTTTAGCCACAAGAATATTATTAAAATTAGGGCCCAACTGGTTACATCAAAAGCTTACAATAGCGATGAATAAATTTGACCCTAATCACGAATATTTTCTACATCCCATATTTTATTTTAGGATTACATCTCCAAAAATAAATCACAAACACACGATAAATGATGCCCTTTTTGATTCTCAACCACACTACGACAGATCTTTTGGAATTAAAGCTTTTTCTTTTTGGTTGGCTTTGGTAGATATTAACGATGAAACTGGAGGTCTTTGTTTCTTTGAAAAAGCAAGAAATGTTAATAATCTTTTCCCATCTGAAAGCAAAATAAATCAATATGATTCAACAAAATACGTTAAGAACCATCTCTTGGTAGACAAAGAAATGTCTGATTACATTAAAAGACCTCAATTAGAAAAAGGTCAAGCTTATGTTTTTAGCTGGTACGATTTACACGGAGCTACAAAGCCAAAAAGTAAACAAAGAATATCATTTGATATTAGAATTCATGACTTAGCTATTAAAGACAAAGATAAACATCCATTTGTTTTATATGCTTTTCAAAGATCAGCTATTTTATCAATATTCATTTCTTTATACGAATATGGAGATAAAAAATTTTTTACTCAAAATAAAAACTTAAGAAAAATTTATGAATTCTTCCAACATGTTTATCCTAAGAATAATATTTTACAAAATACATTTGACAGACTCAAATGGAGGGAAGAGTATACTTGGACTGATAATGAAAAGTTTAGATCTTTGTTTCAAAAGAAAGATATTATAAATTTTTTCAATAATTGGGATTTCTCTAGTACAAATTATTCTTGTCTCCAAGAATATTTCAAACAGTAAGCTTAATTTCATTAACCTTAATCCAATTTTTTTATATTTGGTAAAAAAATTATAATCATAATATTAAAAGATAATTACCTAAAATCTGAATTTTTTTAACACTATACAATTTAAAATTTTTAATGATTTAATTAGATTGCAATATAAAAGAATAGTTTCATTTCTCTCAGATTTATAACTTTACTATTTTAGATTATTGACTTAAAAAAATAATAAATGTCTATTTAAAAAATTCCTATTAATTAGAAAAATAAGCAATCAAAATATCATTTATTAAATTTTTTTTGTAATCTATCAATTGCTTTTTTAATATTCTCTCTAGAATTAGCAAAGCAAAATCTAACAAACCCCTCTCCATTTTTTCCGAAATATACTCCTGGACAAGTTGCAATAAATTGTTTATTCAATAAATCATTTGAAAAGATTTCACTACTGGCATTTATTGATTTTATATTTGCAAACGCATAAAAAGTTCCCTCTGATTTATTACAACAGATACCCTCTATTGAATTAAGTCCATTCACTAATAAATCCCTTCTCAATTGATATTCATTAATCATATCTTTAGTTAATTGTGGGCCCGCATCTAAAACCTCTGCTGCTGCAATTTGTATAAAAGGCGGCACACATGATGTAATTGTCTCAAATAGTAATCCCATTTTTTTTATTAATATCTCTGGACCAGTAACCGCACCAATTCTCCATCCAGTCATGGCAAAAGTTTTACTAAAAGAATGAATTAAAATTGTTCTTTCTTTACAATGATCAATTTGTGAAGGAGAAAAAAAAGAATTTTCAAATTCACTAAATATCATTCGTCCATAAACTTCATCTGATATTAAAAAAAGACCATACTTCTCACAAATCAAATAAATTGATCTCATTACATCTTCATCTAAGACTGCTCCAGTTGGATTATGAGGGGAATTTATAATAATTGCTTTAGTTTTTTTAGTGATAACTTTTTCGATATCTTTTGGATCTAATTTAAAAAGATTTGATTCTCGTAATGGAACATATCTTGCAACACCTCTACATGAATGAATAATAGATGAATAACTAACAAATGAGGGGTCAGGCAATATTATTTCATCACCAGGGTTAATTAAACATGCTAGGGCTAAATATATCTGTATATTTGCACCTGATGTAACAAGAAGCTGATTATGGCTGGGAGAAAACCCTCTTGATTTTTGAGTTGCCCTAACACATGAATTTTTTAATTCTGGCAATCCAGAACTTTGTACATAGTGAGTAATATTTTTATCAATACATCTTTTTATGCTTTGTTTGGCTATTTCAGGACTATTGAAATCAGGATCACCAATTTCTAAGTGAATTACATCTTGTCCTTTAGTCTCCAACTCTTTGGCTTTAGAAAGAATTTGAAACATCTTCTGACCTTTAAGATCATCAGTAAAATCAGCAAAATTCATTTCTCAAGATTCACCCTATGCTTTAATGCTTTAGAAACATAATCATAATTGTCAAACGGGATCATCTGATGAATGTCATTAGGAGAAAAAGTACCATCTTTATTATCTGTAAAACTTGCGCTAAATAAATTTGAATGAGAGGGACTTGCAAAAATCTCAATAATTGTATGCTGGTCATGCCCTAATCCCTGTTTTAATATTGAATTAAAATCGGAAGTTTCATCCAACCTTAAGTATTCATAATTAAACGTTTTAGCAATATCTGAAATTTTAGGTATTTGTAACCCGTCATTAAAAGGAGAAGTCCCGTAATATCTACTTCCTAAAAATTGGCTTTGAGTATGTCTAATTGCTAGATAACCATTATTATTTATAACAATAATGAGGCATGAAGGAGAATTAGTTTTTAAAGTTTGAAGCTCCTGTAAATTAAACATCAAACTACCATCTCCTATTATACAAAAATACCTTTTGTGCGCGCCTATTGTTGATACTCCGACTAATTCAGGCAATCCTGTTCCCATAGCAGATATTGCTGTGCTGCAAATCACTTTAAAGTTTGCTTTTTTGGGTAAACATTGGAATCCTGCATAAAGAGCACATCCACCACCATCAACAACCACCAAATCATCACTATTTAGATGAGAATAAAGTTCAAAAATAAATTTATGAGGATTAGAGTAACCAGTTATATCAAGTTTATCTACACAATTATTTGGTGATAAATCATCTGAAACTTCACTTAAAAAATTTTTCCATTTATTAAAGAATTCATTTTTAATTTCACTAAAGGAACATACCTTCTCTAGGAAATAACTGGTATTTGAAAGAATCTTGGAATGATTATTTTTTACAAATAAATCACTCAATTCCGCATCATCGATATTTACATAAAAAAACTTCTGAGATTGAGAGATTTTAGTGTAGTTATTGCCCGCTTGAGTAGCTGAAAAATGACATCCAACAAAAATAACCAGATCAGACGCCCTAATAGCAAAATTAGCTGCCTGTTGACCACTTACCCCAATAATGCCAATATGATTTGCTTTAGAACCAACAAGACCCGCACTACCCCAAGTGGTGACAACAGGAATTGAATTAGAATTTAAAAAGCCTAGGAATTGATTTAAAATCTTATCGCTATAAGCTTGTCTACCTAATACAAAAAGTGGTTTTTGTGAGGACTTCAGTTTTGCAATTAGTGAATTTATTACTGGATCAACTTCTCTATTATGGACGAGAACTCTTTTTGAATTATCTTCATTCAAACTTTCTTTGAATTCATATTTAGACCATTGCAAATTGACTGGGATATCAATCCAAACAGGTCCTCGCCTTGGTTGAGATGCTATTGATAATGCTTCTTTCATCACGGTATCAATATCAGAATCAGAATCAATAAAATATTGTGCTTTTGTCCAAGGTTTCACAACATCAAGGATATTACATTCTTGAGAACCTCTTTGCCTTACATTTTTTCCATAACTAGTTTGTTCTTTGCGAGTTTGTCCAGAAATAAATAAAACAGGTATAGAGTCCTGCCAAGCAGATAACAACCCTGTCAAGGCATTTGTAGTCGCGGGACCAGTAGTAACAATACAGACTCCAATATTATTTTTTATTTTGGAATTTGACACAGCTGCTAATGAAGAAGCTTGTTCATGATGGTTATAACAAACATTAATATCAGTTAATCTCTCGAGAGAATCGAAAATATGTACTACTGCACCACCTTGAACACCAAAAGCATTTTTAATTCCGAAATTTTGCAGATTTAATGCAACTACATCTGTTAGTTTTAAATCGTTCATCATGGTTCATAATTAGCATGCAAAAAATGGCGACTTTGTCCGCCATCTATCCCAACAATAGTTCCATGAGCAAATGAAGCCTGGTTTGAACAAAAGAAAATAACTGTAGGTGAAAATTCTGAAGTCTCTCCAAATCTGCCAAGAGGGCATCTCTCTGCTAAATATTTTTTTGCGTGTTCAGGATTAACTTCTAAAACCTTTTCCCAATGTCCTCCTTTTGTCTTGATTACTCCTGGATAAACAGCAGTCATAACTATCCCCGGATCTTCTACCGCAAGGATTCGGCCCATTGTTCTCGTATAAGCCGTTAACGCTGATTTTGAACATGTATATGTAACAGGTCCAGAGTTTTCGAATCCTGCGCATGATGTAATATTAACAATTCTTCCCCATTTTTTATTTCTCATATAAGGAATGCATTCATCAGTTAATTTAACAACACTTAAAAAATTTAAAGTAAAAATGCTTTCCCACTCATCCATAGAACAGTTAGGGCTTTTTAAATTTAAAGTATGTCCAGCATTATTAATCAAAATATCAAAATCAAATTTATTTGTATTGATAAAATTGAGAAGTTTTGCTTTAGAAGATAGTTCTGCAATAAGAAAGTTAAATCTATTTCTAAATTTTTTATTAAGCGAATTAATAAATTCCTCTCCAACATCCAATGACCTTGTAGTAGCAGTAACATAACAACCTTCCTCCAAAAGATCTAGAGTCAGTTGCCTTCCAATACCATTACATCCTCCAGTCACTAATGCTCTTTTGTTTAGTATTCCTAGGTCCATAAAAACTAGCTAAAACTTTTAAATAAAAATAAGTAAACCTCTATTAAATTAACTTTATCAACAACAACTTAGTAATTGATTTAGTTACTTTAAAAGTTAACTTTTACTCATAAGTTAAATTATATTTTGATAGTAAGAATAAATATTTGCCAATCCTATATCTCTTGTTCTTGAAATTAAAGCCTTACCTGAGTCAACTGCTCCCACAATTAAACCTGCTGAGAATAATTCTTCTTTTTTTATTCCCGCCAAAGGAATAATTTCTTGATGAAGAGAAGGTAGGAATTTTCCTATTCTTAATTTATTATCATCAAATATTGCCTCAATATTTGGTATCTCTGATTTAAGATGATAATGAAGTATTGGCAACATTTGTGCTGCACCTAAATAAAAAATCTTTTCATGAAAGCAAACCTGTTTTGCTAGTAAATTCCGGTATAAATTGAAGTCTGAGATTGCCTCATCGATTAAATCTTGACTATTAATTTGATTTGTAGAGAAATTATGATTATTAGATAGGCCCTTTTTGAAACTAAAAATTACTGTTCCGCCCCAATAACTATAGTTATATTTAATATCTATAAGAGAACATTTAAGTCTTTTTACTAATACTGATATAGAAGATTCAGAAATATATTGAATATGCTGATGAAATACCTGATCAAATCTCCTTAGTCTTAAGAGTGTATCAAAACTTGGCATTTCGATGACAAAATCAGAGTCTTCTTCAGCAAAATCAACTACAAATTTAAGCTCATCAAAAAGGGATACAGTATGTTCAAAAGTATGGGCAGAAACAACAAAGTTTGGGGAATATTTTGGAGGGATTTTATTGTGAACTTCATTAGCATATCCACCAAAAATCTTATATGAGTCAGATTCCGGAGGAGTATTATTAATCCAAATCGGATCAATTCCAACAGCTGATTTTGTTTTGGGAGAAATCTTCTCCAAGAGGTAGCCATCATTACACCCAACCTCAAGAAGCTTAGTTTCTGAATTAATGTTAAATTTAGTATTTAAATAATTGAAGAGAAAATCATTTCCACTTTTTGATATAGGAGAACCAGATGATCTGTGAGTATAGGTATCGTCATAAACTTTTTCAGGATCAATTGCGTTTCTGAGTTGTACATGTCCACAGTCTTTGCATATGTTTAATCCTTGGTCATAGGAGTCTGAGGATAATGCTTGTTCTTTGGTTGGAAAATACAAGCCTGTTAATGGTAGCGATGGCAGATCTAATAACTCTTGTAGATTACTTGAACTACATATTGAACACTTTTTTAGATGTTTATTTGACATTTCAGGTTTTGATTAATTTTGAGAAGCATTTTCTATGAGAAATTTAATAATAAATATTTTTATTAAATAACAATACCTAATATTAATTCAAAGTTTTCTTTTAAATATAAAAATATAAAATTAATCTATAACTTATCATAATTTTTATAATTAATATTCAGGTCTAGAGCTATGCTATTAGGATTGGAGAAAAAGTTCGATAATAAATTATTTATTTTTACAGTTTTAATTTTCTTCATCTCAATATTTTTAAGGATATTTTTCCTAAAAGAATTTGGTTTTTTCAATAATGATGACATTGCATATTTCAAATTAGCTGAAAATCTTTTTTCTGGTAATGGATTCATTTTTGATATGGGAGAACTAGTTCCTCATATGAAAAATAACCATACTGGTAACCATATACATTTTCCTCCTGGATATCCCATAATAATAGGAATTGAATCTTTAATATTTAAAACTCCAAAGGATATTAAAGCCTTTGAATGGATATTCCTAGGAACTACTAATAGCATCTTGCTTCTAAATCTCAGCTGGTTTATAGCCGCCAAAAGAAAAAGTCTTGCAGTACTCCTAACTTTTTTAACACCAGTTTTTGTTTATGGTGTAGGAACAATAACAATTGGTTCTGAAAATTGGTTTTTAACTACATCTCTTATTGGGCTAATACTTTGTATAAAATTTACTAGAAATCATAAATTAATTTTTTTAATTTTATCTAATACATTTTTTTCAATATCTTACTTAATAAGGCCTGAAGGAATTCTATTTTATTGTTCCTCATTGATGGCATCATTTTTCTATTTAAATAATCTCAATAAAAACGATAACAAATCAAAAAACGAAGGAATATTTGATTTCTTATTTCTTGCTGGTTCCTTTTTAATACCTTTATCTTTAATTGTCTTCCCCTACGTAATTTACCTTTATCGAGAATTAGGGATCATAGCTTTGACGGGTAAAAGCTTAAATTGGTCTGAATTAAATACATTAAAATCATCTGATCTCTCATCAAATTACTTTAGTAACTTTTCAGCATTGCTTGATGTGATTTTCACATCTCCCTATTTTCTTGGGATTACATTTTCTTTTATATCTTTAGTTATTCTTATTACTTTTTTAATAAAACCCAAAAGTTTATATTTAAAAAATATACAAAGAAAAACAAAAGACCTTTTAATTTTTTGTGCACCTTTACCATTTTGTACTTACTCATATATCAAATATGATCCTTATGGGCGATCAATATTTTGTTTTATACCCATTCTTATTATTATCGTTTTAATTTCTTCTGAGGTTTATGGGAAAATTTTTGATTATAAAAAAGTTTTTTTTATTAAAGGAAGGAAAATTATCGAGTTTTCACCTTTAATTTCTTTTTTAACAGTATTATCATTGTTTAATTCTACTTATCCAATATTCTCTATTAGCTTTATGACTGATACACCAACTTATTACTATAAAGCTGTTGAGAAAGTAAGCTCAAACATTAATAGAAGTGGAGGGGAATACATCAATATTTGGTCAAGAGATTTAACAGGTTCTTTGTATAACAAAGCTATAAATACTTGTAATGATGTAAAAGTAATTCAAGAAAAATCTTATAAAGAAATACCTATTACAGTTATAAATAAAAAATGTGTCAAGGATATAGATTATTTTTTGTTGAGCGATATTTCACATGACAGTATGCCAAGCCCTACTTCTTGGGAAATAAGTAAATTAAAAGATAACTTTTTTACGATTAATGGAGTCAAATATAAAAAAACATTCCAAATTTCTGATAAAAAAAAATTAAGAAAAATAGTTGTATTTGAAAGATTCAATATCTCACAAAATTATTAAAAAATTTTTTTAAAGAATAATTACAAATTTAATGAGATAATTTTATTAATATTGTTCTAATTAAATAAGTAAAATATTATCAATTATATGAAAAGCAATTCCACAAGAAATTTAGTTACCGGTGGTGCAGGATTTCTAGGTTCACATCTAATTGATCAATTAATGAGAGCTAATGAAGAAGTGATTTGCTTAGATAATTATTTTACTGGAAGAAAAAACAATATTAGCCACTGGATTGGAAATCCCAAATTTGAATTAATTAGACATGATGTAACTCAACCAATACATCTAGAAGTTGATAGGATTTGGCATCTTGCTTGTCCAGCATCACCTGTTCATTATCAAAGTAATCCAATCAAGACTGCAAAAACTAGTTTTTTAGGGACATATAATATGTTAGGTCTTGCAAGAAGAGTAAATGCAAGAATTTTACTAGCTAGCACTAGCGAGGTATATGGAGATCCTGAAGTTCATCCTCAGCCAGAAGACTACAGAGGGTGTGTCAATACTGTAGGTATTAGGAGTTGTTATGATGAGGGCAAGAGGATTGCAGAAACTCTATGCTTTGACTACAAAAGAATGCATAATGTAGATATCAGAGTAATAAGAATTTTCAATACCTATGGGCCAAGGATGCTTCCTAATGACGGAAGAGTTGTAAGTAATTTTATTGTACAAGCATTGTGTAATAAACCACTGACAATATTTGGGGACGGCTCTCAAACTCGTTCATTTTGTTATGTAAATGATCTCATATCAGGAATAATTCTTGCTATGAATGGCACTCATTCAGGCCCAATTAATATAGGAAACCCTGGGGAATTTACAATTTTAGAATTGGCAAATATGGTGAAAAATAAAATAAACCCCGAACTAGAAATAACCTTTTCACCTTTACCCCAAGATGATCCTTTACAGCGTAAACCTGTAATTGATCTCGCAATAAAAGAATTAAATTGGAAACCTTACATTGAATTAAATGAAGGTTTACAAGATACAATTGAATATTTTAAAGAGATACTTACATAGATATGAGCATTAAGATAAAAAATATTTGTTGTATTGGCGCAGGATATGTTGGAGGACCGACCATGGCAGTTATTGCAAATCATTGTCCAAATATCCAAGTTAACGTTGTAGATCTAAATGAACAAAAGATTAATGCTTGGAATAATCAAAATTTGTCCAACCTTCCAGTTTATGAACCTGGTCTTGATGCAATAATTCTAAAATGCAGGAATAAAAATCTTCATTTCTCTACTGAAGTCAATAAATGTATTTCTAATGCGGATGTAGTTTTTCTTTCGGTAAACACGCCTACCAAAACAAAAGGTCATGGAGCAGGGAAAGCAAGTGATTTAAAATGGATTGAAGCCTCGGCAAGGCAAGTTGCGACTTATTCCAAGGGGCATACTATTGTGGTTGAAAAAAGTACAATACCAGTTCGTACAGCAGAAACAATAAAAACCATTTTAAATGCAGCACAATTAGGTATTAATCAAGGAGATAAACAAAAAACTTTTTCAGTAATTTCAAATCCTGAATTCTTAGCTGAAGGCACTGCAATTAAGAATTTAGAAAATCCTGATAGAGTTTTAATAGGTGGTGATAACCAGGATGCAATAGAGGCGTTAGCTAATCTTTATGAGATTTGGGTTGATTCAAAAAAAATTATACGTACTAACTTATGGAGTTCTGAACTATCAAAATTAACAGCTAATGCCTTTTTAGCTCAAAGAATTTCTTCAATTAACTCAATAGCTGCTTTATGTGAATCTACCGGTGCTGATATTGAGGAAGTATCCCAAGCTATAGGGACAGATACGAGGATTGGCAGTAAATTTCTAAAATCAGGTCCAGGTTTTGGAGGAAGTTGCTTTCAGAAGGATATTTTAAATTTAGTTTATCTCTGTGGCCATTATGGATTACATCAAATTTCCGATTATTGGCAACAAGTAATTGAATTAAATAACTGGCAGCAAGATAGAATTGCTGAAAAAGTTGTTGAAAATTTATTTGGGACTGTTACTGATAAGAGGATAGCTATTTTTGGTTTTGCTTTCAAAGCTGATACTAATGACACTAGAGAATCCCCTGCTATTAGAATTTGTAAGGATCTTTTAGAAGAGGGAGCCCAACTAGCAATATATGATCCAAAAGTCTCTCCTGAACAAATAAAAAAAGATCTAAATATTGAAGAAAAATTCTTAGAAAAAGACTTACTTAACAAACATTTCGAATGTTCTCAATCTTCTACTCTTGCGGCTTCTGGTTCGGATGCAATTCTTATTCTTACAGAATGGGAAGAATTCAAACACCTTAACTGGAATAAATTAGCAAGTATGATGAGGAAGCCAAGTTGGCTATTTGATACAAGAAGATGTGCTAATTCCAATGCAGCAAAAGCAGCAGGGATGAAAGTATGGACTTTAGGAACAGAACCATCCTTATGAGAGTTTTGGTTACTGGGGGAGCAGGATATATAGGATCTCATACTGCAAGATCATTAATGCTTGCTAATCATGATCCTATAATTTTAGATAATCTTACAAACGGAAATGAATGGATAGTCAAAGATGTCTTAAAGGTTCCATTAATTAAGGGCTCCATAGGAGATAAAAAATTAATAGAAAGTCTAATTAGTGGAAAGCACAAAGATTTGATTGGAACTATTCATGAGAATAAGAGGATTGAAGGGGTTTTGCATTTTGCTGCTTATGCATATGTTGGGGAATCAATGCAAAAGCCATTTAGATATTACTTAAATAATGTATGTGAAACTATCAAAATGCTTGAAGTTATTTGTAAAAATAACACTAGTAAAGAAGATAAAGATTCCGAAATTCCATTAGTTTTTTCAAGTTCATGTGCTACTTATGGGATTCCAAATATAATCCCAATCAGAGAAAATATGGCGCAAAACCCAATAAGTCCCTATGGCAAAAGTAAATTAATAATCGAAGGAATACTTAAAGACTTGGCTAAAGCTTACGGGTTTAGAAGTGTGATATTAAGGTATTTTAATGCTGCGGGTGCCTCTCCATCAGGGGATTTAGGGGAATTGCACGATCCAGAAACTCATTTAATTCCATTAGCAATAGAAACGGTACTAGAAAAGAGAGGGAAGCTCAAAGTATTTGGAAATAATTACGATACTCATGACGGAACCTGCATAAGAGATTATATCCATGTTTGCGATTTAGCAGATGCTCACGTGCTAGCTTTAGACTATTTAAAAAACTCAAAAAAAACTGCGCAATCATCTGAGGATAACTGCTGTAATGAATTTAATCTAGGAAACGGCAAGGGTATTTCAGTAAAAGAAATAATAAGTGCTATTGAAAAAATTGCAAACAAAAAAGTTCCTGTCTCTTTTGTAGAGAGGAGAGCAGGAGATCCAGCTGTTTTAGTAGCCTCTTCTGAAAAAGCAAAAAAAATACTCGGTTGGAAGCCAAAATATGAGAATATTGATCTAATAGTTAAACATGCTTATAATTGGCATTCAATTTTGAAAAATAATTGTGAATTAAAAAATGAAAAATAAAAATTTAAAAATAAATTTATTAGGAAAATATGGTGGACTTAGCAAAGGTTTAAAAAAAATTTTTGATGAAATAAATCCAAATTACGAAATAAAGAAATCTATTCCTAACGATATAGAGTTGATCAAAATTGCTACATTTTGTCCTACGCTAAGAGCAGATAATGAGGAAAATTATCTTAAAGAATTGGAATACTATCAAGAATTAATAAATAATATGAAAGAGAAAGAACATCTAATCTTTATATCTTCAATTACCCTTGAACTCACAAATAAAACTTTTTATAGCAAAGCAAAAAATAGTATCGAAAAAATGCTTTGCTCACAATTAAAAAACTATACAATTTTCAGACTGGGAATGATTTTCAATACAAAAACAAGCAGGTTTACCCTTCCTTCAATGGATCAATCTTCTAAAAGTATTTTGACTTTCCAAAACGATATTCCTAAAACTACGGCCTGCACTATTGAAGATATTTATCATTCGATTTTAAAAATAGGGTCGAATTTGGATTTTTATTCAGAAAAAAAAATCAATATCGGCATTAAAAGATTTAAATTTTCAGATTTGCAAAACTTCAGTAACTATAAAAAATTTAGGATACCATTATTATCATTCTTTATTCTAAGAATATTATCTTTAGTTTCTCCTAGATTAAAGGCTTATGTAGGTGGGAAAGCATTTTCAGATGTTCCTCCTATCGCCTTCAAAAGTTCTATGGATATAAATTAAAAAAATTTTTTCCAGCTAATTATCGCTAATTTCATCATGTGTCCATGAAAAAGTTGAAATTTTCGAAGCTAAAATATAAAGATACAATGAGGTTGTAGAAAAAATCATTGAGAGATAGAAACTAAGTTGTGAAGAACGTTGATTAAAAAAAGTAAAATCACCTTTCGAACTATAAATTAATCCAAAAATAATAAGAAGAGAACTTAAAATTAATATAAAAATTAATTGGAATGCTTTGTCTAAAAATGACCTTGATTTTACGATTTTAAAGAGTAATTCAGAGAAAATTGAATGCCGATGTTTTATTTTTGTAGCCAATAAAAGTCTCGAACTAATATACTCAGAAGAAGTCCAAAGGCCACAAGCATAAAGAACAACGCTTAATGAGAGTGTGTTACTGCCAGAGAATGGATCTTGACCAAATAAGTTAATTGCCAAAAGGGAAACTGAAGTTAACCAGAAAAATAAAGATAATGGGAAATAGGAATATTTCGGACTAAATGAAAACATAAATTTAACTGTCCTCCATCCGTCTCTCCATGTTCTAAGATGTGGACTTCTATCAGGATGATCATTTCTAAGCTTTGCAGGAACTTCTGTTATTGGATAACCCGCAAGACAAGACCTTAGTACCATTTCACAGGCATATTCCATCCCATTAGATTTCAAATTTAAATTCAAAATATCCTTCCTTAAAAATGCTCTAATACCACAATAAAAATCACTGATATTAGCTTGAAAAAGTGTATTTCCTAACGCAGTTAAAACTGGATTTCCAAGATATCTATGCAAGAGTGGCATCGCGTTCTTTTCTATTCTTCCGAATCTATTACCCATTACTAAGCTATATTTATTAGTTCTTAATTTATTTATCATCTCAACAGAATCATTAAAATCGTAAGTTGAATCTGCATCCCCCATAACAACAAATCTTCCTGCCGCGTTAAGTATCCCTGCTTTCAAAGCTGCTCCATATCCCCTAGTTTCTACATTGATAACTCTTGCACCATTTTCTTCAGCAATCTGAATAGAGCCATCATTACTTCCATTATCTGCAACTATTATTTCGTAAGAAGAAGAATATTTTCCTGCATTATGACAAACATCCAAAACATTTTTTAATGTTCTTGCTTCATTTAGACATGGAATAACAAAAGACGTTTCTATAAATTCTTCTTTAGGAAGCACTAAATTCAAAATGATTGATTTGATAATAACATATTTCTATTTGATGAAATTACAAAGTTCCTTTTAAGATATTTATAGGATTAAGTTAATTTTTGATTCCACGCAAAAGTTTAATTGCGCGAGCCATAAAATAATAAGTGGGATTTGGATTTGGAAGATAATTTGTGGATGAGGAGTCTACTATGATAACTTTTTGTTCCTCTAAAAAATCATTTTTAATAAGGCCATTTTCATCTACATAATTTGTAAGTGTACTTGAGTAATGAAGGTCAGCTCCAGTCTCTGCCAAAATTGGGAACGGAAGAAATGTAAATATTTTTTTTCGCAAAAGTGTTTTAATAAGTAATGGATAAGAAGACCTTAAACAGGTCTTCTCAAAATCGAAACGAAAACCTCCAAATAAATTTATCATTCCTTTTTCATAATTTATAAATGAAGCAGAAAAATCTGACTGAAAATAAATATTAACTACATACAATCTATGAATCCACCATCCAGGGAAGAGAGGATTGTCAGGTAATTTATCAATCAATTTCTTTACTTTTGATATCAACAAAATAGTTTTCTTAGATATTTCACTATCTCTATTTCTCATGATTGCTTTAACAGCTCCATAAAGAGGAAAGAAGTTCAAGTAACCCTCTGCATTCTTTTCACTAAATTTAAAGTCAAAATTACTCATGCTTATAAACTTATTTGGGTACCTAATTTTTGGGACCAAACAAATTGTTGAAACTAAAGGATGATGTTTTAATCTCGAAAAAGTATTATAGTTTGGGACGTTTTTCAAGGAATTTAAAATTAATCTATATGAGCCAATCGCACCACAAGCCACAATAATATAATCATATTCTAGTAGCGAAGAGTCTTCAAGAAGAACAAAAGGGTTCTTCCCATCACTATTAAATATTATTTTTTCTACCTTTGCATCAACGCGATTATATGTTTTTGGAGACTGAAAATAACTTCCAAATATTGCATTATCAGGTCTATCGTCAGGTAATTGTTGAGGATCAATTTTATCGGAAAATATCGCTAATTTAGAAGTAAAGAAATTTTTAGATAATTTTCTATTTTCCAACTTAAAAAAACTAAATTTAGATTTCTGGTTTAGATTATTTATGTTTTTTTCATAATAATTTTGAACATTTAAAATTGGAATATATTTTTCTAAAGATAATTTTTCATTTTTACTTAAATGAAGGTTTTCAATATCTTTAGCTAAGGCATCAACTGCTAGATTTGCGCCCCAAAACTTTGCTAATCCAATTTCATTAATTAATTCAGTTCCAATAAAATTAAACTTACTCTTCGGGAAATAGCTTTCACTTTCAATACTATTCTCAATAAAGTCTGGTCTTTCAAATTTTGGTGAAACGGGTTTGTGATATTTTTTATTTTTACTTATTTCATTACTTTTAGTGTATGTTTGTTTACTTTTTGGAGAGATACAATCGACGGTATGGCCTTGATCAGATAAGTAGCTTGATGCTACATATCCAATAATACCGCTTCCTACTACTGCTATTTTCATTTAATTGTTTATAGTTTTTCTAAAGATATTCAATAATAATTATCTCAACAAGGAATTTTTATAAAAAATTTTAATATTTTTATCAAAATATATAATCCCATTTAACTTCATTTTTATTTATAAATATATATAATACATGCATAAATATAATAACTAGTAATGAATAGTTATATCAAAGAAAATATTGATAATTCATTAACCTATTTTAAATATGTTTTAAATTTAAGAAGGAGCAAAATTGCTTATATAATTCTATGTCTTGCGATAATTCCAAGAGTTATTTGGATGACTAAGGACGTTATTCCTAATGAGATTATTTTTCAAACAGACCTAAATCAAAGTATTAATGACTTTGCAGAAATGTTAAGTCTTTTCAAATTGAATTTTATAAAAGTTCTTTCAATTACATGGATATTTCTTGTCATAAGTATCTTTGAATTTTCTAAATCACACAATTTAAGAAAATTAAGTCTCGCTAGAATTTTTCATTCAAAGGGAGGAAAATATGCAGATCTAATTTATTTTTTATTATCTCAATTTGGATTCAAACTTAGATATTTAAATGTAATTGGGACACTCGGAATTGCGAGAATTTCAGGGGGTTTTAGCGATCAATTAAATTCTATCTACAAAAATTTAATTCCTAATGAAATTTTTTCTAAAGGATTAGGGACATATATCGTTTTTATTCTTGCCTTATTACTATTTGAATTTGGAGAATACTTATCTCATAGAATATCTCACAGTTTTTTATGGGAACTTCATGAGTTTCATCACTCTGCCACTGAGATGACAATTTTAAATGTAAACAGGGGCAGTATTCTAGAAGGTGCTTTGAAAAGTTTATTTACCCTCCCAATTATGTTATTAGCAGTTGTAGTTATAAACAATTCAATTGAGCAAGGTCAATGGGTTATTTTCACTCTTTGGACTATCTTTGGAATAGCTGGTGAACTTTTTGGATATGTTGGTCATAGTTCCTTGAAACTAATCTTCCCTAAACCTATTTCGTATATATTTCTTAGCCCTAGTTTACATTGGCTACATCATTCAAACAATCCAAAACATTTTAATAAAAACTTTGGAAGAGTTCTTTGCATATGGGATAAACTATTCGGAACTTATATGGATGAGAGTCACCTCAATGAAATAAAGTTCTTTGGAGTCGATAATAGTGATTACAATAAATTCAATCCTTTTTTTTCATATTATATATTGCCATTAAAAAAGCTTTTTACAAAAATCAGAAAATTATTTTACCCAATTTTATTTAATAGTTAAAAATAATAAATCATAGAATTATGGAAAATAACTTTAAAAAGGCTAAAAATTTGAAAGAATTAAAACCTAAAAATATATTTTATAAAAAAGGATTAAATATTAATAATATTGCTTTGATTCTTTTAGTTTTATTTTTATGCATCCATTCTATTTGGATCACAAAAAATTATTTACCTAACAATTTTAATTATATTTACGAGCAAAATTTCGATTTTATAAAAAAGACAATTTCTACTCTATTCAAATACCCTGTAAAGTTATTTTTTATACTTTTTCCATTTCTCAGTGTTAGCTTAGTTGAGATTATAAGAAATTCCCAAACTGATAAAACAAGCATTTTAAAAAATACTAGTTTTTATAGATTAAGAAAATCTCACGGATGGAAGTTCGCTGATATTTGGTACTTTTTATTATCAATTTTTCAGAGTAAACTTCCTTTTATCACTTTGGTTGGGACTTTAGGAATTGCTAATTATTACAATTCTTATAATGATTATTTGAATCAAGTTTTAAATAAAATCTTACCTTATTCATTTATAAATAATAATCTTTTTTTAATATTCATTTTTTCTATTTTATTGGGAGATTGTGTAAGCTATTTTTCCCATCGTTTATCTCATAAATTTTTCTGGGAATTGCATGAATTCCATCATTCAGCGACAGAAATGACCATGTTTAGTTTTTACAGAAATGGTCTATTAGAGACTTTCACTGTTGAAGCTCCCATATTACCCTTTAGAGTTTTATCAATTATTTTGGTTACAAAGTCACTTTCCCAAGGCAATTGGTCTATTTATACTTTTTACATTATTTATAATGTTATTCTTCAAATGTTTATACATTTGGGTCATGGGTCCACAAGAATAATATTTCCTAAGCCGATTTCTTATGTGTTTTTAAGTCCTGCACTTCACTGGCTTCATCATTCAAATAATCCTGATCATTTTGAATCGAACTTCGGAACAATCTTCTCTTTTTGGGATAGAATTTTTGGCACTTATTTAGGGGAAGAACACCTTCAAGATATTAAGGGTTATGGCGATCCAACTAGCGAATACAATAAATATCATCCTCTAGTTTGTTACTTTGTGATTCCATTTAAAAAATTATATAAAAAATATACTTTATCTAATTATAAGAATTCTTAAATTAAAGTTCATAGTCAAAAAGATATTATAAGAAAGAATAGCTTTTTGAGAAACCTATTTATAGTCTTATTTTAAGATATATTTAACTAATTAATAAATTTACTTTTCACTTGATATTTACTATAATAATTTGGAGTTAATATTCAGCAAACTGAAAAAAGTTATCCATTATTTGATAATTTCAACATTATCTTTAAATAGTATTTCAATTACTCCTTTATTATCCGAAACAAATACTGCTGAAAAAAATACTATTGATTTTAAATATAAAGCAAATAGCTTAGATACTAATTACTTTAAAAAAATCCCACAAAATGATTATATTATTGGATCAGGAGATACTTTAAGAATATCTATATCAAGAGAATATCCAGAATTACTTTCTTTAGTAACAGTTGATGGAGAAGGAACTATTTATCTTCCCAGGACAAGCAGAATTTTTGTTGAAGGTTTATCAATTAAAGAATTAAACAATCTTCTTGATCAAAGATATAAAGAGTTCGTTAAATTTCCTAATGTTGAAGTTGAAGTAACATCTTATAGGCCAATAAAAATTTTAGTTAATGGAGAAGTAGCAAATCCAGGAGTTAAAACACTTCAAGGATCAATGTCATTACAAAACCAAGATCAAGAACTTAACTTTGCCCCTATTGAGATACCTCAAGATACTCCTAATATAAATCAAGAGATTGATCCAAATCTAATTCAGCTACTGGGAGAGAATAATCTTAATAATAATAGCCCAATGAATCCTGAATATAATCTAATGCAATATCGAAGTACCACAAATTATTATTTTCCTACTGTTATTGATGCTATAAGGGAAAGTGGTGGATTAACTGAATATTCTGATTTAAAATCTGTTGAGATCGTTAGAAGAAACAATATTTCTGAGGGTGGAGGGAAAATGAAAACTACTTTAAATTTAGAGGGACTTTTTTATAGTACTGATGACTCTCAAAATATTAGGATTTATGATGGGGACATAATTAATCTAAGCAGGCTAGAGAAGCCCAATGGTTTAATTTTAACAAGAGCGATTAAAGCTAAAATAAATCCAGCTTCAATAAACATACTAGTTGCAGGCAGAGTAAATAATCCAGGCCTCACTAGGGTTTTTAGAGATAGTACATTAAACGATGCCATAGACTTAGCAGGAGGAACTAAGCTATTAAAAGGACCAGTGCGTTACGTAAGTTTTAACAATAATGGAACACTTGATAAAAGAACATTTAGATATAACAGAAAACATAAGAGAGGCAGCTATAAAAACCCTTATCTAAGTAGTGGGGATGTAATTATTATTGGAGATTCTGCTCTATCAATAACTAATGATATAATTAATGAATTTACTGCTCCATTTACAGGCATATTTACTACATATTCACTTATTAAGGCTGTAAACGATTAAATTAATGAAAAATTTTGATCCTAATAGTGATAGTAATTTAGAGGAATTAGATCTTAAAAAAATATATAATCTTATTTTAAGAAATAAGAATTTCATTATTTTTATTACTTTTATCTCATTTGTAATTTCTTGTGTTTATGGATTAACAAAAAAGAGAGTTTGGCAAGGACAATTTGAAATTGTTTTAAGCAAAAATCAACCAGCTTCAAGCCCGACAAGATCTTCGCTTATTGGTGCAATTCAGGATTTTGGAATAACTGGCATTGTTTCAGAACAAAATCAATCTCTAAATACAGAAGTAGGTATCTTAGAGAGTCCCTCTGTGTTGATGCCGATATTTGAAGAGGTACAAAAAAAGAAATCAAAGGATCTCATCTTTTCAACTTGGAGATCAAAAAATCTAAATATCAAATTAAGAAAAAAAACCTCAATATTGAATATCTCTTACATTGATGAAGAAAAAGATTTAATTATTCCAGTTTTAAAAAAAATTTCCTCTGCCTATCAAGACTATTCTGGCAAAAGTGCCAGAAGAAGCAATGAAATAGCAAAAGAGTATATCAAGAGTCAAATAAAATTATTTAAGCAAAAAAGTAATGATTCAATAAAAAAAGCAGTCTCATATGCTATCGAAAATGACCTTACTTTTTCAGATCTTCAAGGAAACTTAAATAATAGTGAAACCTTAGGAAATTTAGTCCCACAAATAGGTAGCATATCTCCTCAATTGGGTAATTTTAATTCCAGAAAATTTGATCAATATATAAACAATTTTCGAACTCCTTCTGATTCATCAAACATTAGGACCAATTCTATAGAGAGCATTAGGGTAAGTGCTGCGAACGAAATTAAGAATATAGATTTTCAAATAAAAAAAATTGAACAATTAACCGAAGTTGAAGATCTTCAATATCTTGGATCAACTGTTCCTTCTTTATTAAGATTAGGTTTACCTCAAATCTTAGAAAATATTGAAACTGAACTTATAGAATTAAGATCAAAATACATGCCTGATGACATAAGCATTACAAGAGTACTTGAGAAAAGAGATTTATATATAAAACTATTAAAAGAAAGATCAATAGGTTACCTTAAGGCACGTAAACTTGCAGCACAAGGAATAATGGAATCAGTAAAAAGACCAAAAGGAACAACTATAAAAGGTAAAGAGTTGATGAGAGAAGCTGAGAGAGATGAGAGAACTTTAATTGAATTGGAGAATAAATTGAGATCAGTTGAATTAAGAGCTGCAAGACAAGTGGATCCTTGGAAATTAATTACTAATCCTACTTTAAAAACTATTCCTGTTTCACCTAATAGAAGAAGAATAGCATTAACTGGATCTTTTATCGGACTTATTTTAGGATTGGCAATATCTATATACAAAGAAAAACGTTCGCAAATCATTTTTGAAGAAGAAGAATTAGAAAATTTATTTGGCCTACCAATTTTAAAAAGACTGATTTATGAAGAGGGAGAGATTAAAGAATCTCCCAATGAATTACAAATTAATGAGATAAAGAAGGAGTCTAAAGATAAATTAAATATATTTTTATCATCAGAAATAGTATCTGATTTCCTAGAAGATTTAAAGAATTACTTTTCCAAATCATTAGATCTTGAAAAAGATATAGAATTTATTTCTGATGATTTTTCAAAAGTAAATTCAAAAGGTTCTTTTTTTCTATTAACTACTTTAGGTAAAATCAATTACCAAGAAATTTTAAACATAAAGAAAAGATCAGAATTTAATAAAGTTATTTTTAAAGGAATTATACTATTAACTGAGTTAGTGAATTAATAAAAATAAGGCGTTATTTTTAATTAATTTAAATTAATAAATTAAGAAATAAATTTAAACTTTTCTCCAAACTGCTAGAAGTTTCCCTTGGAAAACAACTTCATCTAAATTTAATTCTATTGGCTCGTATGCTGGATTCGCAGCCTCTAGAAAAATTTTACCTTGCCTCTTAAAAAAATATTTTAAAGTAGTCCCTAAACCTGGAACCATTGCACTAACAATAGTTCCATTCCTAAGTGAGTATGAATCTCTTATTGGCTCCATCAATACCATATCTCCATTAGCAATACAGGCATCAATCATTGAGTCTCCATTTACTGTAAGAGCAAAAATATCTTTCTTTTTAAGAATGTCAGAAATATCTAGATTTTCACTAACATCAGAATAAGTTTCAATTAAGCCCCCAGCTGCCACTGAACCCAAAATAGGTACTCCTTCAATAATTTCATCAACTATTTGCATCGTTCTAGCCTTACCTTCTTGCCATGATATGTATCCCTTTTCTTGCAAATGCTTTAGGCGACTTTGAATTGGAGCAGGAGATTTTAATCCCATAGCTTGCATCATCTGCCTAATTGAAGGACTATGTTGAAAGTTTTTCATATAATCTTTTATCCATCCATAAAGCTCATTTTGAGCTTGGGTAAGATCGCCACCCGAAGAAGTTTCCATGAAACAAATGTACTCTAATACATTTGTACCTCTTATTTAGCTAGTTAGCAAGTATTTCTAGTGGAGAAGGCAGGATAAAAGTGCTTGTTGAGCATGCAATCTATTTTCTGCTTGATCAAAAATTCTACTTTTGTGACTTTCAAATATTTCATCAGTTATCTCTTTGGATCTATACGCAGGAAGGCAGTGAAGAATAATTGCATCTTTATCAGCCTTACTAACTAAATCACTGTCAATAGAGAAACCATTAAAAAATTTATCTTTCTCTTCCTTTTTATTTTCTTCACCCATAGACGACCAAACATCCGTATAAAGAACATTTGATCCTAAAACAGCAGTATTGGGGTCATTAGTAATTTTCAATAAATTCTTATTTTTATATATTTGATATGCTTTTTCGATCACTAAAGAGTTAGGTTCATAACCTTTAGGACATGCAATTCTAACTTCTACCCCTAATAACGCACCACATAAAATAAGAGAATTTGCGACGTTATTACCGTCTCCAATAAATGTCAAAACTACATCTTCAAAATCATTAAATTCCTCCCTAATCGTTAAGAAATCAGCTAAAGCCTGGCATGGATGTTCTAAATCTGTAAGAGCGTTAATAACTGGCTTTGTAGACCACTTTGCATATTCTTCTAAATCAAAATGATCAAATGTCCTAATTGCGATAACATCACAATATCTACTTAAAACTCTTGCAGTATCTTTAATTGGCTCACCTCTTCCTATTTGTGATGTTGTGGGATTCAGGTCAATAGTGGTTCCACCAAGTCTATTCATCGCAACTTGAAAACTTACTCTTGTGCGTGTTGATGACTTATCAAAAATTAATCCTAAAACTTTATTGCCAAGATCAATATTTAATTTTTTAATTTTAAAATTGTTTGCAAGATCTAAAATATGTAAAACCTCATCGGTTGATAAATCCAAGCTTGATAGGAAATTATTATTAGCAAGCCTATTTGGTTTTAGCATGAAAATTTATAGTTAGATCAAGATTCTACTATGCTGGCATTTTACTTTCTGCCAGGAGATTTTTAAGATCTTCCCCTTCAATAACTTCTTCTTGGAGGATTTTTTGAGAAATCGACTCTAGAAGAGGTAAATTATTCCTCAAAATATTAAGTGCAGTTTCATGCGCATCGTCAACTAAATCTCGAACTTCTTTATCTATTGCTTGAGCAGTAGCATCACTAACCGATCTCCTTGGATTATTACCATTACCTAAAAACTGACCACCACCTTGTTTATCGTAAGCAAGTGGGCCAAGAATTTCACTCATTCCAAATGTGCCAACCATTTGTTCGGCTATATCGGTTGCTCTTTGAAGATCATTTGAAGCTCCCGTAGTAATCTTTCCAAAAACCACCTCTTCAGCAGATCTTCCTCCTAGAAGTGTAGCTATTTGACCTTTTAATTCTTCTTTTGAATTTAAGAATCTTTCTTCAGTTGGCAATTGAAGAGTGTAACCAAGTGCACTCATACCTCTTGGTACAATCGAAATCTTTGCAACTTTTGAACCTCCAGGCATAAGATGACCGACAATTGCATGACCTACTTCATGGTATGCAACGACTTTCTTTTCATCATCTTGCAATACACGGCTTTTCTTTTCCAAACCAGCTACAACTCTCTCAATCGCTTCACTTAAATCCTGTTGCTCTACACTTGTTCTTTTAGCTCTTGCTGCAAGTAAAGCAGCTTCATTTACCATGTTAGCTAAATCAGCTCCTGCAAATCCACTAGTGGCTTGTGCAATGGAATCTAAATCTATTGAATCCGCAAGTTTAACTTTTTTTGTGTAGATCTCAAGTATGGTTTTTCTGCCAGATAAATCTGGTCTATCAACTAAAACCTGCCTGTCAAATCTTCCTGGTCTTAAAAGTGCCGCGTCGAGAACCTCTGGCTGGTTTGTAGCTGCAAGAACTATAACTGGCTTATCAGTTGAGGCAAATCCATCCATTTCGGTAAGAAGCTGATTTAGAGTTTGTTCTCTCTCGTCGTTACCTCCAACAACTCCCATTGAGCCAGAACGACTTTTACCAATTGCGTCTAATTCGTCAATAAAAATTATACACGGCGCTTTTTTCTTTGCTTGTTCAAATAAATCCCTCACTCTTGCCGCACCAGCACCCACAAACAGTTCAACAAATTCAGAACCTGAAATAATAAAGAAAGGAACTTCTGCTTCTCCCGCAACTGCTTTTGAAAGAAGAGTTTTACCCGTCCCTGGAGGTCCCACAAGGAGTACACCTTTAGGTATTCGTGCACCAATATCTGTATATCTTTCTGGTTTTTTTAAAAAATCAACTATTTCTGTCAGTTCGTCTTTAGCTTCATCGACCCCTGCTACATCTGCAAATGTTACTTTGGATTCATCATCAGGTACATAAACTTTAGCTTTACTTTTAGTAAAACTTAGAGCTCCTTGAGCTCCTCCTCCTCCCATACTTCTTCTGGCAAAGAATTGTAAAACAAGGATAAAAATTAAAGGAGGAACTACCCAACTCAAAATAGTTGAGAAGAAATTAGGTTTCTTTGGGGGAGCAGCAGCGAATTCCACCCCTTTATTTTCTAATCTTTGTGGGAGGTCCATATCAAAAATCGGAGTAGTCGCCAATACTGAAGGTGCCCCTTCTTCAGCTCCATTCAATTCATATCTGATTTGTTCTTGAGTGATATATGCACGCTTTACCTCTCCATCATTAACCTGATCTATGAATAGGGAGTAGGGAACCCTTGGAATTTGCATATTTTGATTAGGGAAAAGGCTACTAAATAAAAGTAATGCTCCCACTCCAATTAGAATGATATTTACAATTCCAAAACGTCTATTAGGTTGATTATCGTCCTGTCTTATTGGCATAGTAGTTTACAAATTTGATCTTATTATAAACTAAACTATTAGTTTACGTTCCTGTATTGTTTTTTTTGGGTAAGAACCGTACGGTACTTTGACCCATAGAAATTACTATAAAAATTAATTTTTAAATGAACTCTTAACGCATATATCATTCCCAACCAAACTAACCTGCGAATCACTTAATTTAAAAATTTCATGCATTTCTTCAAATTTAAAATCACCAAAAGGATTCATACTATTTTCTCCACCTAAAATTTTTGGAGCAATAAAGGTTATAACTTCCTGAATACAATTAGATTGGATAGCCGCAGTAGCCAATCTAGGACCACATTCCCAAAGAATTTTATTACATCCTCTTTTTGCAAGTATTTTTGAAATTAACTCTGGATTATCTGATAATACTTTTTCAACCTCCACACATTTCGGAATCCTTGAAAGGTAGCTTTCATTTGCAGTAGAAGAATCATAAATAACTAAAGTTTTTGCCTTACTGCAATCCCAAAGATTAGATTTTGAAGGGAGATCTAAACTTTTTGTGAAAACAACTCGCAAAGGCTCAGGATTTTTGAAACCTCTAGTAGTCAAAAGTGGGTTGTCTCTTCTTAATGTGTTTCCACCAATGATTACTGCATCAAATTCTGCTCTAAAAGCATGAACTAATGACCTTGATTCATCACTAGTTATCCATTTACTTTTTCCATTTTTTAAAGCTATTCTTCCATCTATACTCATTGCCCATTTAAGAACACCAAATGCCTTTTTAGTATTATTCCTATGAATGAAAGCTTTATTTAGAACTAAGGATTCTTTTTTACATAATCCTAAGTGAACTTGAATTCCAGCTTCTTTAAGAAGTTTAATACCTTTCCCAGATACTCTTTTATCGGGATCTTGAATAGATATATATACCTTTCTTATCCCTGAGGATATAATCTTATCTACACATGGAGGTGTTTTACCTTGGTGGCAACAAGGTTCAAGATTCACATAAATTGTTCCACCTTTAGCATCTTTTTTTAAGTTGTTAAAAGCCATTGCCTCTGCATGAGGCATCCCTGCCTTGAAATGAAACCCTTCTGAAATAAGGTTTCCATTCTTATCAAGTATCACCGCTCCCACCTTAGGGTTAGGACTCGTTGTATTCTTGCCTAAAGAAGCCAAAAAAATTGCTCTTTTCATCCATTTTGTATTGCTAATATTTCTTTCAGACATCTCAAAAATCAAATTCAGTTTATTGATCTCCATTCTTTAACAACAAAGGGAGGCACGGGCAACTCAGAAAAAACTCCTGACAAAGATAATCTTAATGGTCTATTTTTATCTAAATTTTGAATCAATTCATCAAGATCGAATTCTGCTGCGGCTTGTCTTCCATCATTTGCTAATTCCACATTAAGTAATGTTTTATCATCTAAAAGCCACTGTTTTCTGCCTGATTCAACCCTCAAGTCAGTGGGATGATCAATCCTAAGATTTCCTGGATATCCTATTACTCTCAAGATTAATTTATCTTCAAAAAGAGGCGATTTATAAGCTACTAATTGCCAAGTTTCAAAGTCCAAGTCCCTTAAAAACTCACTGCTAGCATTTATTAATCCCCCATTTATTTCTGTTTCTGCAACTTCAGCAGATACTTTTAATGGGTTAAAAATAAAGGATAGAAGTAAAAGTAAAGGTAAAATTCCTTTTAAAAAAATATTTTTATTTGATTTTGTAATTTTCTTCATTTTCAGAATCCATCAGGGCATCAAGAGTTACAGCTGTTCTTACAATAGCTTGATATCTTTTGATTATTTTACGATTTTTTTCTATAACTCGAGATAAATTCAAAGAGTCTTTTTCAGAATAGCTAGATGTTAGATCGTTAGAATCTTCTTCAATAAATTCAAATTCATTATCTATATTAATTAGAGTTAACAATAAATCATGTAATCTCTTTCTTCTTTCAGACAATTAATTTATTATTATAACTCAAATAATAATAAGATAATTTTATAAAACATTCAAACAATTTAGTTCCATTTCGTTAAATTTTGATGACCGAAGTTAATAGAAAAATTCATGTAATTGGGATTAATTCTTATAAATTTGAGGATCTTTCTTTCAAATTACAAAATCTATTTTTAGGAACAAAAAATATTGCAGTTCCAAATTCATATTTTGAAGAAATTAAATCATGGAGCAGAAATGGTGTAGAAAAAAAGAAATCATTTTTTTCTAGCAAAAGTAATTACGAACTTGTTCAATGGCTTAGATCTCAAAAAACTGATGTAATTTTAATTTCTAGAGGAGATCCACTTTGGTTTGGAATTGGGAGAATATTATTAGAAAATTTTACAAAAGATGAATTAAGTTTTTATCCTTCAAATACTTGCATTCAATTAGCATTTAGTAAGTTAAAGATCCCATGGCAAGATACTGTTCAATTAAGTATTCACGGCAGAGATTCGACTAGGTTGGCAAAGGCTCTTAAAGCAAAGCCTTCAAGTTTGGCTATTATTACAGATTCAAATAACAAAAGTTTAGAAATAATTCAAAAAAACTTATCAGAATTGAATCTTATTGACTTTTATGATTTTTGGCTCTGTGAAGAGATAGGTTTCGATAATGAAAATATAAGGAAATTAAATCTTAAAGAGTCATTGCCCTCTGACATATCAAGTTTGAACATTGTTATTCTTACAAAAACAAAGAAAATTTACTCAAATAAAAATCTCCCTCTTTTCGGAATTAGTGACAATATTTTTAAAACTTTTGATGATAGACCAAATTTATTTACTAAAAGGGAGGTTCGCGTTCAAATCTTAGCTGATCTTGAGCTCCCAAAAAATGGAGTAATTTGGGATATAGGGGCAGGTTGTGGATCAATTGGTTTAGAGGCATTAAAATTAAGACCTAATTTAGATTTATTCTGTATCGATAAAAGGATTGGCTCAAAAGCATTAATACTAGAAAACTCAAAAAGACTAGACGTTAAACCAAAATTTATTTTAGAGGAAGACATCAATAAAATCTTGAATACGAGAAATTCAAGTTCTTTTGAGAAACCCAATAGACTAGTAATTGGAGGATGTGATAAACAAACTAAACTTCAAATTATTAATACTCTGGCTAAGGGCATGAGAATTGGAGATATTATCGTTATCCCAATAATTGAGATTGAATCTATTAAAGAGTTGAAAGAGGAATTAGAAGATAAAAATTTCGAAACAAATTTAAATTTAATTCAGACCTATAAAAGCTTAAGTATCTCAGAGGGAATGAGATTAGAACCAAATAATCCTATTTTTTTATTAAAAGGGAAAAAATAAATTAAAGAAATTGTTATTTGTCAGGTTTAGCAACATGGGGCAATCCCCAACCTAGTTTATTTCTCAAAACTTGGAAAAATTCATGGTCTTCAAGTCTTATAAACTTCACGGAGTGTTTACTTTTTCTTATTAAAACCCTATCTTCAGGCCAAACATAACAACCAGCATTTCCATCAACAACCATCACCAATCTTTCAGGAGTTGCGGGGAAAACGGTTACTGGCTCTGAATCATTAAACACTAGTGCCCTCGATGCCAATGAATGTGGAGCAATTGGAGTTAATTGTACTACTGGGCAATCAGGTGTAATAACTGGTCCTCCCGCACTCAGAGAATATGCTGTAGAGCCAGTTGGAGTAGACAAAATTACTCCATCTGCAGAAATATCGACAGGCGCATGTCTTCCTATAGAAATCTCAAAATGACACATACTTGTAAGAGGTTCTCTATGTAGGGCCATCTCATTAAGGCAGAGAGATTCCCATCTCCTCTGATCATTCCTCATTACACTAATAATAAAACAAGTTCTTTCTTCAATATCCCAATTCCCAAAAATAAGCTTATCAATTGCTGCATCTAAATTAGATAAATAAGCTTCTGCAAGGAAACCTAGATGTCCTGTATTTATGGTAAGTATAGGTATTTTAGCGGGAGCTGTTTGTCTAGCAGCAGACAAGACAGTCCCATCTCCGCCCAAAACAACTGCAAACTCAATTGACGAATCAAACCCCTCTGGTACACAATTTGTATATCCCAATGGTCGCACATGTTGATCAGGGTTAGCAAAGCCAACCATACCTCCAGAGCTACTTACTCTTACAACTTCATAATTGGATTTTTCCAATTTTTTTTGAACAGAAGTTGCAGTTTGAACAGCTAGTTCTTTTCCGTCATTAACGATTAGTCCTGCTTTACGTACCAATCAAAAAATTTAAACTAGAACTATCTTAAACTAATTTGTTGGACAATCCTAATTTAAGAATTAAATACTATTAGAACTGTTCTAAGAATCTAATATCATTTGTATAAAATTTCCTGATGTCGTCGATCTGATGTCTCACCATACAAAATCTCTCAACTCCTAATCCTGCTGCGAAACCAGTCCATTTCTCAGAATCTATTCCTAATTTTTCTAAGACCTTTGGATCTACCATTCCGCAGCCCATTACTTCTAGCCATTTACCTTTCCACTGGACATCTACTTCCGCTGAAGGTTCAGTAAAGGGGAAATAACTAGCCCTAAATCTTACAGGAATATCTCCAAAAAAGGTCTTTAAAAATGTAAGAACTGTTCCTCTTAAATGACTAAAATTAATGTCTTGATCAATACATAAAACCTCAACCTGATTAAATACAGGGGAGTGAGTAGCATCTACTGCATCTCTCCTATATACTCTCCCGGGAGCGATAATTCTTACTGGAGGGGGGTTTTCCTCTAGGTATCTTATCTGAACAGGAGAAGTATGGGTCCTTAAAAGTCGATTTTCATTTAAGTAAAAAGTATCCTGCATATCTCTTGCAGGATGATTTTTGGGTATGTTGAGAGACTCAAAATTATAAAAATCAGTTTCTATTTCAGGGCCACTTTCAACTGAGTATCCTAAACCACAAAAAATATCTATTATTTCGTCTTGAGTTGAAATCAAAGGATGTTTATTCCCAGGGGGGGTTCCAATTGAAGGGATAGTTACATCAATTTTTTCTTCTTTAATCTTTTTATCTAATGCTTCGCTGTTTAGTTTATTTTTTCTTTCAGTTATTAGTTCTTGCAAATTTATTTTTATTAAATTTGCCTTCTGGCCAATAATTGGCCTATCAGTAGCAGATAATTGACCCATTGTTTTCAAAATAATTGATAAATCACCTTTTTTCCCTAGCAAGGAAACTCTCAATTGATCCAGTTCTTCATGAGTAATAGAATTATCTATATTATTTTTTGCTGTTAGAGAAAGATTATTTAGTTTTTCCTCAATTTGACTTAATGATTCAATTTGACTCACTGATATAGTAAAAATAAGTATTGCTTTATCTTACTTAAATATCGTCCATAAATAAAATGTATTGATTAATGAAACCGTTAAATATTTTAATTAGCAATGATGATGGTGTTTTCGCAGCGGGGATAAGAGCATTAGCAAAATCAGCCCAAAAAAGAGGACATAAGGTAAAAGTAGTATGTCCTGACCAAGAAAGATCAGCTACTGGTCATGGTCTTACTTTACAATCCCCATTAAGAGTGGAAAAAGCTAATGAATTATTTGGAGAAGGAATTGAAGCTTGGGGATGTTCCGGTACACCTGCTGATTGTGTCAAATTAGCACTATCTGAACTCTTGGATCAAAAACCTGATCTGGTACTATCTGGAATAAATCACGGGCCTAATTTAGGGACAGATATTTTTTGTTCAGGCACAGTTGCTGCAGCCATGGAAGGGACTTTAGAAAATGTTCCCTCCATGGCAATAAGTGTTGCTAGTTTTAAATGGAAAAATTTTGAATTTGCTGGGGAAATTGCAATGAATATTGCCGAACAAGCGATTAACGATAGTTGGCCAGCTTCACTTTTATTAAATTTGAATATCCCCCCCTGCGAAAAAAATAAAATAAAAGAATTATCCTGGACAAGATTATCGGTAAGAAAATATAAAAATCAATTTTCCAAAAGGGAAGACCCAAGGGGGGACGATTATTATTGGTTAGCAGGTGAGGTTGTTTTAGATCTTAAATCAAAAGGTTATGGTCCAAAAAACTGGCCCAGTGACGTATCCCAAATACAAGAAAATAAAATATCTCTTACACCTGTAGAACCAGATTTATTTTGGAGAGGTAATTTAGACAACTTACCTAAAATTAATAATTCATTTGTAAATCCTTCTTAAAAGCCATAAAGAAAAGCAAAGTCCAAAAAAATGAGCAGCAATAACTTGAGTGTTACTGAGAACTGATAATATTTCAAGACCAGTAATTGGGATATCAGATGTCGCTGTTATCAATTGTCCAGTTGTTTGAGAGGATGCTTGTATAAATAAGGCTCCCATAAGAGCTTGATATCCAATTAATCCAAACAAAATTCCAAATAAATCAACTATTATTCCTCTTTTTATCAATTTACCTGTTTGTCCTCTTGAGGGTCTTGCATTGCTTACGATTGCTCTTCCTGTTCTAACTATTAACCAACCTTGCCAAAGACTAAAAAGTAGTAAAATCAGGGATATTGTTGTAAGTGATAGACCAGGCGCTAATCCAAGCTGTCCTTCGCTGTTATTTACAACATTTGAAAAAAGCAAAACAGCTGCAACAACAACACCTAAAATGGACTGAACCCAAAAGCGTATCCATCCAATGCGCCGCATTCCAAATGAAAGGGACTGAAAATCAATTTTGTCAGACATTCATTTGATTGAATAAACTGTAATCAATCCAAATTTGCCACTAAAATCATAAAATTGCACGTAATCTTTTGATCTCTTTAATATCGCCATCTGAAGTTAAGAGTCCTACCTCAATAGCCATTGGAAGTTTTGATGGCCTTCATGCTGGCCACAGACAATTAATAAAAAGTGTAGTTGAAGAAAAACAATATACCCCAACAATTGCAAGCTTCTGGCCTCATCCCCGAGAAGTTCTTTACAAAGAGACGCGTCTTAGACTTGATCTCCCTTATGAAAAACTTTCTATTCTTGAAGATCTAGGGATTGAACAATTAGTTCTGATTCCTTTTGATATGGAACTATCCAAATTAAGTGCAGAAAGATTTGTAAGAGATATTTTGTTAAATCAATTACAAGCAAAAATCATTTCTGTAGGTGCTAATTTTAAATTTGGGTTCAAAAGAAGTGGAGATGTAAATACAATAAGAAATATGATTAAGGATACGGATATAAAACTAAAAATTACTCAAATTTTAGAAGACAAAGAAGGTAGAATTAGTAGCAGCAGAATAAGGGATTTATTAGAGAAAAGTGATCTGAAAAATGCTTTCAAAATTCTAAATAGGCCTTATAGTTTTAATGGAAAGGTTGTTAAAGGTAAAGGAATTGGAAAAAAAATAGGATGGCCTACCGCAAATCTTGAAATAGATGGTAGAAAATTTTTACCTGGAGAAGGAGTTTACGCGTCTTGGACAACCATAGAAAATTCCAACCAAAAAATTGAATCTATTATGAATCTTGGCTCTCAACCAACAATAAATCCTTTATTGCCATCTGCAGTTGAAGTTCATTTAATAAATAAAGATATCGATCTATATGGTTTAAAATTATCTGTAGAACCAGTTGAAAAACTTAGATCTCAAATCAAGTTCAAAAATATAGATCAACTTTCTAATCAAATTAAAAAAGATAAAGATAATGCTTTAAAAATTTTTAAAAACTACAAACAATAAATTACAAATGCTGAATCCCAATTCTAAAGACGCTGAAGATTTAAGAATTTATCAAATTATTGACGCTAATCTAGATAGAGCTAGAGAAGGACTAAGAGTATTAGAAGATTGGGCTAGATTTGGTCTAGGCAAAGAAAAATATGTTAAAAAGATTAAAAATTTTAGACAAATTTTAGGGAACAATCATTTAGAAGTTTATAAACAATCGAGAAATCACATTGAGGACAAATGTAAAGGACTGACTCATCAAGAGCAAATCAACAGAAAAACTTTTGTGCAAATTATAAGTGCCAATTCAGCACGAGTTCAAGAAGCATTACGAGTTATAGAAGAATTTTCAAGGCTACAGAATCATGAGCTCTCAAAAATCGCCTCGGAAATTAGATATGAAATTTATACTATTGAAATTAAATTATTAAACTACAGCAAGTGTAAGAAGTCGGAGGCAATATTAAAAGAAAATAACTTATATGTAATCACAGATCAAAAGGAAAACTTATTAGAAATAATAGAAGAGATTTTAATAGCGGGAGTAAGAATTATTCAACATAGATTTAAAACAGGAACTGATCAAGATCACCTTCAAGAAGCAATTCAGATTAAAAATCTATGTAAAAGATATAATGCTTTGTTTATCGTTAACGATAGGGTTGATATAGCTCTAGCATCTAATGCGGATGGAATTCATCTTGGACAAGACGATTTAAACTTAAAAACCGCAAGAAAACTATTAGGTCATTCAAAAATTGTCGGTATAAGTGCAAATAATGCAATCGATATTTCAAATGCTGTTAAGGACGGTTGTGATTACATAGGAATAGGGCCAGTATTCGAAACGACAACAAAAAAGAATAAAAAACCTTTAGGTATTGAAAATATCAAAATATTAACAAAGGATTTAAATATTCCTTGGTTTGCTATTGGAGGAATCAAGTCAAATAATATTTCGAATTTAAAAAGAAATGGGTTTAAAAAAGTTGCCTTAGTTTCTCAATTGATGAATTCTGAAGATCCGAAAGAAGACGCTATTATGATTCTAAAAGAGCTGTCTCATGAAAATTAGGGTAAATGGAGAAGAAAAAAAAATAGAACTTGATCAAGATAATGTTCTACTATCTACAGCTCTTAACCATATGGGTTATAAACCAAACACAATTGTTGTGGAGTTAAATAATTTAATTATAAATTCAATGAAATGGGAAAAAGTGAAGCTTAAAGATGGTGATAACTTAGAAATCGTCTCAATAGTTGGTGGTGGTTAAAAGATAAATTCTTTTAATATTTAAAATCTTCATATTTTTTTAAGTTTAAGCTTGAAACAATAACCAAAATTCTCCTGTTTTCGTTTTATATTCTTAATACTTAAACATGACAATGAAAGAAAAAATTGATAGTAACTCAAGATCTCTTAAATGGGAACAAAATGGTGAGTTAGCACATAAAGATCTCTCTGAGCTAATTGAAAGATTGAAAAATGTAGAAAGCGAACATACCTCTTCTGAGCTGTCTAGATTAGGTACAAAATCAAACATAAAAGATTAAATTTGTTACTTAGAACTTGATTTTATAAAAATTTGTACCAAATTAAAATTACTGAATATAAGAATAAATGCCGAAAAGATTTCCAGAGTGGGTAAATACAGAAGTCGTGATAAAAGCAATCAAAATGAGAGAAGAAGGGATGTTATCAAAACAACTTAATTTATGGATAGAAAACCTATTAGAAATAGAAAAAAAGTAATTATTCAGGAAATACTTTTAATAATTCTGAGAGCTGCCATTGCTGCACCATAACCATTATCTATATTCATAACTGCAATACCTGGAGAACAACTCGATAACATACTATTTAATGCAGTCACTCCATTCTTGCTAACTCCGTATCCAACTGAAACAGGAACTGCGATTATAGGTTGTCCCAACAATCCTCCCACAACAGTTGCCAGAGCCCCTTCCATTCCAGCACAGACTATTAATACATCATATTTATTGATTTCTTCTAACTGACTCATCAATCGATGAAGTCCAGCTACTCCAACATCTATAAAAGATTGACAATTCACTCCATAAATTTCAAGAGCCAATGTTGCTTCAAGTGTTACGGCTAAATCACTTGAACCTCCTGAAATTATGGCAACTTTTTTTTTCGTATTTATTTTATTCTGATTTTCCCCAATTATAAGGCAATTTGCTTCTTCATAAAACCGGGCACCATCATACAAATCCAAAAGATAATTTGCCTTTTTACTATTAATCCTAGTAATGAAAACGACCTCTTTTTTACTTAATAAACTTTCAGATAATCTCTTTAATTGGTCAATACTCTTGTCTTGCCCCCAAATAGCCTCAATTATTCCAAGCCTCTCTCTTCTTTGAAAATCAAACTTGATATCAAAATTCATTTTTGCTTATCTAACTCAGCCTCATAAATTAATTTAAAAGGATTTTCTTCAGTATTAAGAGCAGTTTTAACATTCTCTTCAAATTTTTGTTGAACTACATTTACTTCTGATATTGGTATGCTTTTCCATAGTTTCTTATTTTTCCAATTTACCAATATTAAAGCTTCTTCTTTTTCTTTATCCCAAAATAATTGTCTCCCCAAAAAACCATCTTGGGAAGATAACCATGGCTCCCATATTTCTTTTTCAGCATTTAACCAAGCTGCTTTTATATCGGCAGGTACTTTAAGTCTTAATTCCTCTATGACCATGTCACTTTGATAATTATCCATTGTAAGAGCTTTTAAATTGGGAATACTATATTGAAAAATTAAAACTACTAAGCAAGTTAATAATAAACAAAATCTTTGAAAAACTTTTTTTAAATTTAAATTAAATCTCATTTTTTCTGAAGTAGAACTACTGAATGGCAACTTATACCCTCTTCTCTCCCTTCTGGACCTAATTTTTCATTCGTGGTTGCTTTAATCCCAATTAAATTTTCATCAATATTTAAGATTTCAGAAATATTTTTTTTCATTAGTTTTATGTGTGGCATGATTTTTGGCCTTTCAGCAACAAGAACACTATCAATATTATTTATTTCCCAACCATCTTGTCTTATCAAGTCAATTACTTTTGATAACAAGAACAAGCTATCAGCATTTTTCCATTTTTCATCAGATGGGGGGAAATACTTTCCTATATCGCCAAGAGAAAGTGCTCCCAATAATGCATCCATTATTGAGTGACTTAAAACATCAGCATCACTATGACCATCCAATCCTAAATTTTCAGGATGATGCAATTTTACACCTCCAATAATTAAATCTCTATCCTCTACTAGTCTGTGAATATCGTATCCATTACCTATTCTAAACTTCATGAATTGATTATATTCTTTTATTATTCTCTTACTTTGTGGGGATTTTTTGAAGTTTTCATTTGAAATTAAGTCACTTCTTCTCTCCAATGTTCTTTCAATACTTTTTCGTCTTCTCCACGATTTAATCTCTTCATGATTACCGCTCACTAAAATATCTGGCACTTTCATATCTTTAAAAGTTAAAGGCCTAGTGTATTGAGGATATTCTAATAAAGAAGAATTATGACTCTCATCGACTAACGAATCTGGATCGCCAAGAGTTCCTGGTAATAATCTAGTCAAACCGTTAATTATTGATATAGCGGGTATTTCACCTCCAGAGAGGACAAAATCCCCTATCGAAATCTCTTCATCCGCTAAACATCTAATCCTTTCATCAAAACCTTCATATTGACCGCAAATAATAATTATTTGGTCCAAAGTAGACCATCTCGCAAGATCCTTTTGCCTTAAGACTTTACCCTGTGGGGTCATTAGCAAAGTTTTACTTTTAGTTAATTTTCTAATTGATTCATATGCCTTATAAACAGGTTCAGGTTTTAATACCATACCTGCACCTCCTCCATAAGGCTTATCGTCTACTTGTCGGTAAGAACCTTCTCCATATTCTCTTAAATCATGTAAATTTAAATTGATCAAATTCTTATCTAGAGCTCTTGTTATGACCCCTAAATTATTTATTAATTCAAAAGCTTTAGGGAACAATGTAATTACATTAAAATTAAAACAACTCATCTAGAACTCTTCCTCATAACCAAACTCAATTAACCTTGATTCTTTTTTTCTCCAATTTGGAACAACTTTCACAAACAGCTCTAGGTGAACTGGGCCATTAATTAATTTTGACATATTTGATCTTGCTGACTGACCAATCATTTTTAACATTGAACCTTTCTTTCCAATAAGAATGCCTTTTTGAGTTGATCTTTCAACAATAATAGTAGCCAAAATAGCTGTAAACACTTTGCCATTTTTTCTTTTCATTTCCTCTCTCTTTTCTATCTTTACTGCGACACTATGAGGTACCTCCTCTCTTGTATTCTTTAATACCTGTTCTCTAACTAAATCAGATAATAAGTTATCTAATGGTTGGTCGCAAATCGTCTCTTCGCCATAAAGTTTTGGTCCCTCTGGAAGAAAATGAAGTGCCATATTGACCAATTCAGAACATCCTTCTCCTTGAGAAGCACTTACAATTTGAAAGTTTCTATTAATTCCAAAAAATCTTCTATATTGATCTAATCGTAAATTCCTGAATTCTTTATTAACCAAATCCCACTTATTTAATGCCACAATAAAGTTAGTTTTATTTGCGATTAAAAAGTTCAAAATATATTCATCGCCTCTACCAGGTTCTTCACTTGAATCAATTACAAAAATCACCATATCAACTCCATTAATTGCAGATTTTGCATTTTTTACTAATATCTCTCCAAGTCGATGATGAGGTTTATGAACACCTGGGGTATCTACAAAAATGATTTGCCCATTATCTGTAGTAAGTATTCCTTTTAATTTATTTCTAGTAGTTTGGGCTATTGGAGAAGTAATTGTTATTTTTTCTCCAATCAATTTATTTATTAAAGTAGATTTACCTACATTTGGCCTCCCTAGTAAAGTTACAAACCCAGATCTATAATTGGCCAAAGACTTTTAATGCATCAATAATAAAATTCTGATCAAAAATGGAAAAAAAAACCATAAATTTAAAAGAAATTTCGTTCACGCAAGCAATAAACATATCCGCACAATGGTGCAAAGAGTGGGGTGAAGATTTACTCAGCGAAGAGGTTTTAGCAGATAGAATCGCTGAACTAACTAAAACAAGAAATGGACTCAGAGGATTTTTTGCATACGCTCTATCAGACAAGGATTGTTTTTTGTTAGATAAACTTCCTTACTCACTACTTTACAAACTGAACGAAGGTGGTGATGTTGTAACAGAAATAGTAGTAAAAAATTTAATAATGAGTTCCGCTCAAATTATTATTCATCGAAGAGATAATAATCATGAATATGAGATATCATCAGAAAACATTTCAAATAGATGTAAGGCTATTTTGAGAATGCTAGAAACTAAGTCAGTTAACAGGTCTGTCAATCAAGTTCTTAGAGACTTAGATAATATGGGAAATAGTTTTGATAATGCAATAAAATATGACTCAGAGCAAAAGGAATTTATAAAAAAACAAATTCTAGATATCGCCCAATAAAAAAGCGTAGATTAAATCTACGCTTTAGGTGAGTTATTTAAGAAATAGTTTAGTCTCTTCTTCCGCCACCTTGAAGTGCAATCATTAATCTCAATATGAAAACAAAAAGATTTATATAAGTTAAGTACATTCCTAAAGCCCCTGCGAGGTATTGATCATCATTATATCTTCTTGGCATTGTGTAGAAATCCACGAATGACATTGCAACAAATAAGACAGTTCCAAATCCTGCAATTATCAATTCGAATCCTGAACCTCCAAAAACTCCTGGAGCAAAGAATCCTCCAATTAATTGGACAAACATTGCTATAAGCAATCCTATTAACCCAAGGCCAACTACTCCACTTAGTGCTTGGCCAACGCTATCACTCATTCTTTGGCCGGTGTAAGAGGCAATAACGAAAGTTATACCAGTCGCTAAAGCAGCGGTTCCAACCGATCCAATACCAATCGTTCCTATTGCTAATGCAACTATTCCACTTAAGGTGAATCCAGTTAACAAACTAAAACCTGTTAATAAAGGCAAGGCCTTTGAGTTATTTGCATTATTTGCAGCACTCGTGGCTATAAAAAACAAAATTAATTCTGCAATTAAAGCAACTATTGAGAGAGGCTGGAAAAGCCCAGGATTTGTAGCTATGAGAGAGACACCTGCTAAAACACCTAAAGAAGTTAGTACCATACCTCCACCAACGTAGGGTAAAGCTTTTTGGACAACATTAGGTCCAACAATTGAACTAGCTTGTGCTTCACGAATAGCCTGATTAAAATTACTACTTGCTGGCATTTTTTTTATTAAATATGATCTTATTCTAGTTGATTTTTAAAATTTCAGGGTACGGATCACCAGAGTTACAAAATTATTGATAAGCCTCAATAATTTTCTGAACTAAGGGATGACGAACTACATCTTCAACAGTTAAATAACAGAATTTTATACCTTGAGTTTCAGAGAAAATTCTCGATGCTTCAATGAGGCCGCTTTCCTGATCTTTTCTTAAATCAATTTGTGTAATATCTCCGTTTACTACCATCTTTGATCTCTCTCCTAATCTGGTCAAAAACATCCTCATTTGAGAGCAAGTTGTGTTTTGTGCTTCATCTAGGATAACTAAAGATTTGTCTAGGGTTCTGCCTCTCATAAAGGCTAAAGGTGCAACTTCAATAATTCCTTTATCTATTAAAGAATTTGTTCTATCAACCCCGAAAATACTATGTAAAGAATCAAATAGGGGTCTCAAATATGGATCTACTTTTTGTTGCAAATCGCCAGGCAGAAATCCCAAATTTTCTCCAGCTTCTACTGCTGGTCTGGTTAACACAATTTTTTCAATTTTTTTTTCGTTCAATAGTCTTGCTGCACAGACAGTTGCCAAAAATGTCTTACCAGTACCCGCTGGGCCAATTGCAAAAGTAAGATCAAAATTTTCAATTGATTCAACATATTCTTTTTGCCTTATAGTTCTTGGTCTTAAATATCTTCCTTCTTTAGATCGCGCAAGAACTTTTTTGCCAAGTTCAGCATGTGAAGATGACTCACCCATATTTAGAGAACTTAAAGCCGCTTTAAGATCTACCTCAGGTACTTCTAATCCTTGTTCCCAAATTGGCCTTGTTAGTTCTACTAATGCTGACGCTCTTTCAATTTTTGATATAACACCGTTCATCTCAAGTTGTAAGCCTCTTATGGTTAAAGAAACTCCTGTTAGAGACTCAAATTTTTTTAAGAAAGAATTACCTGGACCAGATAATGCTGTAGCAGCATCAGAGCTTGGCAAATCTATTTTGAAGTGACCAGTTTTGGAAACTTCCTTCATCTAGTTATTTTATAAAAAGGGAAATTTATCAAAGCACTAGCTTTCAGCTTCATTTCCCTCGCTTTCAGCTGCAGTACTATCATTTTTTTCATCTTTCGTTTTAGCCTTTGCTAATTTTTCCTTCTCTAACTTTGCTTTACCAATTGCAATAGAGGGTCTTTCAGTTTTTTCTAATAATCCTCCCTTTTCTAATAAAGTTCTTACAACATTAGTTGGCTGAGCGCCTTGAGTAAGTCTCGTTCTTAAAGCTTCCGTGTCAAGCCTGGTTTCCTTAGTCCTTGGGTTATAAAAACCTAGTTCTTGCAAAGGTCTACCATCTCTTCTGGAAGTACTATTGCATGCAACAATTCTGAAACTTGCTTCTTTTTTCTTTCCAAAGCGCTTTAGGCGCAACTTAATCATCTTTAAATAATATGTTTTTAATAATAATATCACTCAAAGGGAAATTTTTTAAAATTATAGATCAGCAAACCCTTTTTTCTTCTTATTATTCTTTTGTTTTTTCATTGGTTTACTACTTCCCATTCCTCCCATTCCTGGCATTCCCCCCATTCCTGGCATTCCTCCCATTCCTGGCATTCCTCCGCCGTTCGACATTTGTTTCATAAAGCCTCTCATTCTTTGAAAATCAGCTAATACTTTATCTACATCTTTTGCCTCATAACCGCTACCTTGAGCGATTCTTTGTCTTCTGGAGGGTTGAGCAGCAAGAACCTCAGGTTTTTGTTTCTCCTCGAGAGTCATCGAAGAAATCATAGATTCTATTTTCTTAAGTTGATCTTCACCATCTTTTATCATCCCATCATCGATTTTATTCATTCCAGGGATTAATTTAATCAATCCGCCCAGTGATCCCATCCTTTTGATTAGTCTCATTTGCTTCACAAAATCATTAAAGTCGAAAGTCGCTTCTTGAAGTTTCTTTTGCATCACTTCTGCATCTGCAAGTTCAACTTCTTTTTGGGCTTTTTCAACAAGTGTCAATACATCACCCATGCCTAAAATTCTGCTAGCCATTCTTTCTGGATGGAATGGTTGGAGTGCCTCTATTTTTTCACCTACACCAATAAATTTGATTGGTTTACCACTTATTTTTCTTATTGATAAAGCAGCACCTCCTCTCGAATCTCCATCCAACTTTGTTAATATCGCCCCTGAAATTCCTACTTTTTCATGAAATGACTTTGTTAAATCAGCCGCTTCTTGTCCAATCATAGAATCAACAACAAGCAAAACTTCATCAGGATTAGAAACTTCTTTTATTCGAACCATTTCACTCATCATGGAATCATCAATTTGCAATCTCCCTGCGGTATCAATAATTATCGAATTAAAATCATTTTCACTAGCAAAATTCAATGCACCCTTAGCTATCTCTTCTGGTTTCATATTTTTTTCTTTAGCTGAAAAAACTTCCAAGTCATATTGACTTCCTAATGTTTTAAGCTGCTCTACAGCTGCTGGTCGATAAATATCTGCAGCAACCAAAAGAACTTTTTTATCTTTTTCCTTCAAATAAAGACCTAATTTTCCCGTTGCAGTTGTTTTACCCGCCCCCTGAAGTCCAGCCATTAAAATAACAGTGGGACTATTTTCATTTTCGTTTAATGGAGAATTTTCGTTTCCCATTATGTTAATCAATTCTTTATTTACAACTTCTATAAATTTTTGACCTGGATTTACACCCCTTACTACTTCTTCTCCAATAGCTTTATCTTTGACATCTGATATAAACTCTTTGACTACAGACAAACTAACATCTGCATCAAGAAGTGCTCTTTTAACTACCTTCAAGGCATCGTTGATGTTATTCTCACTAATTTTTGCTTCGCCTTTTAAACCCTTTACTGCGTCTTCAAAGCGTGACGAGAGTTCTTCAAACATTATTTTAAATTAATTTTATTTATTATAGATGATCTTGAAGTTTGTAATTATAAGCCACTTACGAAGTCCACCAATTTCCATGACTTATTTGAAAAACCTAAAATATATTTAACTTTAAGAGGAGTCAATGATGTTTCATTAACAAATTCACCAGAATTTTTTACTATTCTCTCTAAATAATCTAATTCAACTAAAACAACTATACGAGATGAAGTTTGCGATTCCAAATCAATCTTACGTATTTGGGAATTAATTTCTTTATAAATTCCCTTCTTGATATCTTTCTGTCTTTCTTCTATTGTTCGAGTAATTAGTCCTTTACTAACAATCTTAGAAAGATTAATTTCACTCTTTCCCGCTAAATAATTACTTTTACTTAGAAGCCATCCATTAATTAAATTCCTTATATCTTCTAAAGAAGGTGAAGGGGTATTGAGTTCTTTAAATTCATCTGAAACAATTGAAGTAGATTTATCAGGAGTAGAATTCAATTTGCTTAGAGGATTTTTTTTTATTTCTTGAAAAATTTCTTTCTCACCAAGCTTTTGATTTTTATCTACAGCAATTAAAGGTTTTTCAGCAAAAGCTTCGTCCTGAATTGATTTTTTAAAATTATTTCTTAAAAATCCAATTCCTATACCAAATGAAAATAGGATCAAAAACGCATAAATATAAATTAAATAAGGTGACCGATTAATGATCTCTTTATCATTCAAGAATTCCCAAAAACTAAACTTTAATTCGGCAATTTTTTCAATTAAAAATTTATAAAATTCTATTGGTTTTTTCTTAAAGTATTCATCGTTGAAATCGTTTTCTTTGATCTCAACCTTTTCATAATCTTGTTTTATGCCACCAGGCCAAGGCAATCTCCTCTCATCAATATTGCCTAATAAATTATCAATATCTTCAGTTGTTTCTGTTGAAGAATCCTTCTCAATTTGTTGGTTTTGAAGATTTGATCTCATTGCAATTTTATTTGATTTCTTTTCTAATTTTTCAATAAATTCTTGAATTTCCCTATCTTCAAACCAAGAATCTAAATCCACCTCTTTTGCGTCAATATCTCTATACCCAACTAAAACATCATTCTCTAACCAATTTTTACAAAAAATACATATCCCTTCTAACTTATTTCCAGGATAATTATTAAGCCAATTTCGTAAATTTTCATCAGAACTACTTGAAAACCTTGCAGAGGCTTGGTCAATATCAGCTAAAAGTAAGTCTAAACAACCAATTAGAGGCATTGAATCAAGACCGGATAAAT
>CACHDC010000002.1 GCA_902578445.1 uncultured Synechococcaceae cyanobacterium | reverse complement strand
TAACCTTTCACTCTGATTTCGCACAATGTTTAGGTTATATCGAGTTAGATAATCTGTTATCAGATGTAAATATGATAACTATAAGTTCTCACAAAATATATGGTCCTAAAGGTATTGGACTTCTTTTAATTGATGAAGAAATTAATCTTGAGCCTTTAATTGTTGGTGGAGGTCAGGAATATGGTTTGAGGTCTGGTACATTACCCCTTCCTTTAGTGGTTGGCTTCGCTAAAGCAATAGAGATAGCGGTTTTTAATCAAAAAAATAATGCTGAGCAATTGCTTTTTTATAGAAATAACCTTTTAGAAGGGTTGTTAGAAAATAATTCTGGTCTATTAATTAATGGCTCTATAGAAAAAAGATTACCTCATAATTTAAATTTGACTGTATTGGATTTAAACGGAGTAAAGTTTCATAAACTTTTAAAATCTAAAATAATTTGTTCTAGTGGATCTGCATGCAGTAATGGTGAACCATCTCATGTTTTACTAGCCTTAGGTAGATCCTTTAAAGAAGCAGAATCTTCAATAAGGTTAAGTATTGGATTAAGCACTAATTCAAAAGATATAAAACAAGCAATTCATATTCTTACAAAAACGATCAAATCATTACGATAGAAATTATTGGCTCTTTAATTTAATTGAGCAATTCTTAATTTTCCACTTCTAGCTCTTTTATTTAGTTCGACTTCATGCTCGGAAGGTGTTATTGGCTTTTTTGTAAGGTTTTTTAGTCTTTGATCATTCTTAAAAGAATTTTTAACTAACCTATCCTCCAGGGAATGAAAACTAATAATAGAAATAATTCCGCCCGGCAAAAGCCATTCAGGGACAACTTGCAAAAATTTTTCTAGCACTTCAATTTCTTTATTAACGGCAATTCTTAGTGCTTGAAATGTTCTTGTTGCTGGGTGTATTTTTTTATATCTTTGTTTTGGTGGGAAGCAGCCTGCAATAGAATAAGCTAACTCTTTTGTCCCAGAATATTTCCCATTTTCCTTCAAATCCAATTTTATTTTTCTAGCAATCTTTCTTGATAATCTCTCATCTCCATATTTATATATCAGGTTAGCTAGATCTTTTTCATTTAAAGCTTCAATTAATTTCTCTGCATCAACATCAAGAAAAGGATTCATGCGCATATCAAGCGGACCATCTTTTTGGAAGCTAAATCCCCTTTTAGGGTCATCAATCTGGTTACTATTTACTCCAAGATCTGCAATCACAAAAGAAACTTTTTCTTTTGGTACAAAATCAGCAAAATTTGAAGCCCTTATATCAATCCTATTTTTAAATTTTTCAAGTTTTTTTGATGCTGATATTCTCGCGAATGGATCTTGATCAAGTCCAATTATATTTAAATCCGAATATTTTTTCAATAAATGATAAGAGTGCCCTCCTCCGCCCAAAGTTGCGTCTATTCCTTTGAGATGGTTGTTATGTATTAATGGATAATTCTCTAATGAGGCCATAATCTCATCTGTCATAACTGATTTATGATTGAAAAAAGATGAATCAGATAGGTCAGTTTGCATAACTTTCGACTAAGATTTATTTAGAAGTTAAATTTCGAATGGCTCAGCTAGAGACTAGAACAGAACCAATGGTGGTCAATTTTGGCCCTCATCATCCATCAATGCATGGGGTTTTAAGGTTAGTTGTAACTCTTGATGGTGAGAATGTCATTGATTGTGAGCCGGTAATTGGATATTTACATAGAGGAATGGAAAAGATAGCTGAAAATAGGACAAATGTAATGTATGTCCCTTATGTAAGCAGAATGGATTATGCCGCAGGAATGTTTTATGAAGCTATTGTAGTAAATGCTCCTGAAAGATTAGCTAATATTCCAGTTCCAAAAAGAGCTAGTTACATCAGAGTTCTTATGCTCGAACTTAATCGTATTGCTAATCATCTTTTATGGCTTGGTCCCTTTTTAGCAGACGTAGGAGCTCAAACTCCATTTTTCTATATTTTTAGAGAAAGAGAGATGATCTATGATCTCTGGGAAGCTGCTACTGGGCAAAGGCTAATAAATAATAATTTCTTTAGGATAGGCGGAGTCGCATGTGATCTCCCATACGGATGGCTAGAAAAATGTATAGATTTTTGCGATTGGTTCGGCCCTAAGATAGATGAATACGAAAAATTAATCACAAATAATCCAATTTTTAGAAAAAGAATTGAAGGTCTTGGAACAATACAAAGGGACCAAGCAATTAATTGGTCTTTGTCTGGGCCAATGCTTAGAGCTTCTGGAGTTTCCTGGGATTTAAGGAAAGTGGATAGTTATGAATGTTATGACGATTTTGATTGGCAGATTGCTTCAGAAAAAGAGGGAGATTGTTATGCGAGATATCGAGTCAGAGTTGAAGAGATGAGGCAATCACTAAGCATCATTCGCCAAGCCTGCAAAATGATTCCAGGAGGTCCAACAGAAAATTTAGAAGCTCAAAGAATGGCGACTGAAGATAAGAAAAGTGAAATATTTGGTATTGACTATCAATATGTAGCTAAGAAGGTTGCTCCCACTTTTAAAATTCCTAACGGAGAATTATATACAAGATTAGAGTCCGGCAAAGGAGAAATAGGTGTATTTATTCAAGGAAATAATGAAGTTACCCCATGGAGATTTAAAATCAGAGCAGCTGATTTAAATAATCTGCAAATATTGCCTCATATTCTTAAAGGTGCCAAAATCGCTGATATTATGGCAATCCTTGGTTCAATAGATGTCATTATGGGATCTGTTGATAGATAATTTCTTTAAATGAAACCCGCTGACTGGTTAATATTACAGAAGAAGGTAAGATTTGGTGATTGTGATTCTGCAGGTGTAATTCATTTTCATAACTTATTAAAATGGTCGCATGAAGCTTGGGAAGAAAGTATTGAAATTTATGGGATTCCTTCTCAAGATATTTTCCCAGATTTTTCTATACGTAAAAGTCAAATTATTTTTCCAATAGTAAATTGTGAAGCAAACTTTCTTGCGCCTATAAAAATTGGAGATTTATTAAAAGTAAAAATTGCCCCTCATAAAATTAATACTCATTTGTTCCAAGTAAATAGCTTTTTTATAAAAAATGGAAATAAAGTAGCCGAAGGGAAAATTATACATTGTTCTTTAGATGTTGATTCAAGAAATAAAATAGAACTTCCCGATCAGTTAGAAAGATGGATAGAGGCTTCTAATGTGAGTACAAATTTAAAAGAATGCTAATTATTATTTTTTAAATTTATAGTTTATTTTTTCTTTAATACTATTTTTGTTTTTAACAATCCATTTTTCAGGCTTTTCATGTTTAGGCCAACTTTGAGAAAATTTTTTTAATAAATTTAAAGAAATTTCAATATTTTTATCATTTGTAAGTTCTCTAAATTCAACTATTACTTTAATTCTATTTCCCCATAATTTGTTAGATACTTTTGAAATATTGAATTTATTAATTGGGATATTTTCTTTCATAATGAAATCATTTAATCTAGATTCAATTACTTCAGGGAAAACGATTTCTCCTCCGGAATTAAAGGCATTATCACTTCTTCCAACAAAGTTTAAATAGAAAGAATTATTGATTTGATTAATTTCACCTAAATCACCTGTTTGCCACCACCCATTTTTATTTTTAAAATTTTCAGTTTTTAATGAGTCTATTATTTTAATTCCAATTCTGGCTGATTTTATCTCGATTAATCCTTTTGCGTTGATTCTTATTTTTGTATCAGGTAGTATTTCTCCAACATTTTTAAAACCCATTAAGAATTCTTTTGGTTTTAAACTTGTAACCATTGCTGCTGTTTCAGTTGAGCCGTAACAAGGTGCTAATTTTATTTTTTCTTTTATACATTGTTCTGTAGTTTCGTCTGAAATTGCAGCTCCACCTACCCAAATTAGATCAAAAATTTTTAGCCAACTAATTCCATCTTTTTGAGCTAAAAGTCTTTGCAATTGGGTAGGTACTAAGGACGTAATCAAGTGTTTTTTGTTTTTTTTAAATTTAATTGTAAAAAGTAAAAGTTCTCGAGTTTTTTTGATCAAATTCGGAGAAATATTAATACAATCACATCCCCAAGTTTGACTTCTAAAAATTGGCATTAATCCACTTATATGGTTCAGGGGTAAAGTATTTAAAATTACGCAGTTTTGCAATTCAAATCCTTGCTTTATAAGCCATTGACCTGATGTAGCCGCAGATAATTTAAGATTATCTAAATGGTGAAAACATTTTCTCGGTTTTCCAGAACTCCCACTACTGTTTAAGATAATTGCTGGCCCATTTTCAGTAATTGAATCTAATACATCTTTGTCTTGATAAAATTTGTTTTTTACATAAATAATTTTATTCTCTTTAATTTTTTCAATAATTTTCTCTATAGATTGAGTTTCGTTATTTTCAACTTCAATAGTATGAATTTTATTTTTCATAGTTGATCCCATATCTTTTTTTCTTCATTTAAAAATAGAAACGAATTAGGGAATTTATTCATTGCTAAACCAGGAACTTTGGGAGTTGGTCCTTGTAATTGAAGAGACGATAAATGATAAAGCCATCTCTTCCCTATACCAGTTTCAAATGATGTACTTATAGATATTAAAGCTTTTTTATTTTCTAATTCTCTTAAAAGCTTAACTGGATTATTTTCTTGCGAAGGCCTTCTAATTTGCCAACCTTTCCACTCATCAATCAAATTTGGAAATTTTAAAAGTGATTCGTCTAAGGCTATAGGGATTTTTTTGTTTAGTTCTTTCAGTCCATCAATATCATCAAAACAGAGAGGTTGTTCTAACCAATCTACATTTTTATTATCCTTCAAAATATCAGCCCATCTATGAGCTATCTCTCTTCCCCAAGAACCATTAGCATCTATTCTTAACTTAATATTATTGCCTATTTGGCTTAAAATTTCTTCTAAACTTGCTTCTTCCTCATTATTATTTTTTAATGCTACTTTCCATTTTATGGTTAATGATTTTCCAATATCAGATTGTCTTTTTTTAATTTTATTTAGATCTGAAACTATATTTTCATGATTTAACAATATAGCTGTTTGATCAATTTCATCAAAGTAGTAGTTTTCTTTAAAAATTATTTTTCCATTTATTTCGGCTAATGCAGAATTTATTGCAGATTGAATGCATGGGTGAAAAATATTTATTTGCTCAGATAAAATAGATAATTCTACATAAGAAGGAATCATATCTAGTTGTTTCGCACACTTTTTTAAGTCTTCTTTATGAAGCGGTGAAACTTCTCCAAACCCAATTTTTTTATCATTACTTGTTAATTTAATTATCCAACCCGATTTTGTATCGTAAGTGGTCATAGAATTTTCTACTTTCGCGGATAACTTAAAGCTATAAGATTTTTTTTGAAATATTAAGTTCATTTATTTAGCAAGTAATTAAATATTAATCCTGTGATCAAGCCAACTCCATTAAGAGTTTGAAATTTTATTGCGATGAATTTACAATTTTTTATTGCACTAGGGTTATTATATGAAGATCTTAATAAATTTATAAGTCTTATTGCTTGAGGAAAACTAATCAAATAAAGGATGCAAAACACTGGAATAAATCCATTAAATATAGTGAAAAGTTGAAAAATATATATTGTAAAAATTATCCAAGGCACAAATTGAGAACCTTTTTTTGCCCCTAAGCGAACTAAAGGTGAATTTTTCCCATGCTTTTTATCTTCAGAAATTTGATGAAAATGAGAACAAAATAATACAAGAGTTGTTGCCAAGGAAGGTCCTGAACCAAGTAATAAAGAAACTTTCCATGGTATATCTTCAAAGAAAATATTAGATGGATTTAATGCAATTAAGACTGCAGAGTAAGCAAAAGGTCCAAATGCAAGCCAGCATAATGGTTCTCCTAAACCTTGATAGCCAAATCTAAAAGGAGGGCCTTGATATAAATATCCTAAGAAGCAGCAAGCTACTACCAAAATCAAAATGTTTATACTTGTTGATACTGAAATAATTGAAATTATTAATAAACCAATAACTAAAGATGCATATGCAATAAATGAAATTATTTTCTTATTTTTTATAAGATTTACAATTGAATGGAATTTAAATTCATCGATTCCTGTTTCTGCGTCGAATAAATCATTAGTTAGATTTTCCCAAATTAATATCAAAATTGCAGCTAAAGTAAATGCAATCAAATTATAAATTTTTACCTTTTCATATTGATTGAGTAAATAAGCCCCTGTTATTAAAACTGGAAGTATGGCAACAGAATAAAGAGGCCATTTTATTGCTTGTTTCCATAATTTTTTTTTATCTTCGTCCATTTTTAATTAACACGCAAAATTAGATAATTATTAAATGTAGTTTATAAATTGAGTTACATTTTTTACTTTATTGCATGATTTTTAGTTATTTTCAATAAGTAATGAAAAATGATTTAAACTTAACAGATTTTTTAAAAGATGTATTTTCTTCTTTCGATAAGAAAGTTGAAAATTCTGGATTAGTAAGTATTTGTGTTGAGATTCCTTGTATTGATTTATTTCAAGTTTATGAATTGTTAATAAATAAATATCCATTTTCTTCATTTTGGGAGGAATCTGATGGCATTTCATATATAGCCTTCGAGAAGTGTAAATATGTTACTCTGGATGGTCCAAAAAGATTTGAGGTAGCAAAAGAGTTTAATTCTGAGAATTTTAAAAATTTAATTAACTTAACTAATGAATCGCATAATTCTGCACTTTCAAAAATAATTTATTTATTTTCTTTCTCTGAAAATTTGAATAATAAGAATTTACCTTCAGATATCCCTAGTTTGGAAGCCATCTTGCCAAAAATATTAATTACTAAAAGTGATAAGAATTGCTGGTTAAGAATCAATGGTCATGTCGAAGATAAATCATCATTAAGAACATTAATTGAAGAAATATGGACAATTAGAAATCAAGTGATTAATTCTGGCTCAGAATTAATAAAATCATCTGGCTTAAAAACTAGTTTTGATTCCCCTTATATTGATGATTTCTCATGCTCCTTAGAAACTTCCAAAACAGATATGAAAAAAGTAGTAAATAGAGGAATTCAATTAGTAGAGAATGGTATCCTCGAAAAGATAGTTTTAGCGAATAGGATTAAAATAAAACTTAAAAATAAATTTGATTTAGTAGAAATTTTAAAAAGATTTAAAAAGAAGCAACCAAATACATGTAGATACGTTTGGAAAAGGAATAGTAAGGATATTTTGTTTGGAGCATCTCCAGAAAAATTATTTTCTTTTTCTAAACCTAATTTAACTTTAGAGGCTCTTGCTGGAACTATCTCTACTAATTCAAATTTCAAGAAACTCCTAAAAAGTACTAAAGACTTAAAGGAACATAATTATGTAATAAAGTATTTGATTAAATCTTTAGAAGTTTCAAAAATAACAAACTTTAAAAAAAGTGATATCAAGGTAAATTCATTTGGAGATATTTCTCATTTGCAAACACTTATTTTCTCTAAAGTTGAAAATATTTGTCCTTTTGAATTGCTTAAAAACCTACATCCATCTCCGGCTGTTTGTGGATACCCAAAAAATGTAGCATTGGATTGGATAAATACTCTTGAGTCTTTTCCTAGAGGAAATTATGCTTGTCCAATGGGTTGGGTTGATTCATCAGGCAATGCTTCATTTCTTTTAGCAATAAGAGGAGCTAGGTATGTTGAAGAAAATATTGAATTTACTGCCGGTTCAGGTATAGTTTCAGGCTCCGTTTTAGAGAAAGAAATAGATGAGATTAAATTAAAATTTGAATCTATAGTAAAACAAGTATTTTTCGCTAAAAGTCCTAGATAATTTTCAATAATTTTTCAATAACTTCCTCTGAAACATTCTTATTGGATAAATTTTCTATTTCTCTTAAACCTGTAGGACTGGTTACATTAATCTCGCTAAGCATTCCATTTATTACATCAATACCTACAAAAAATAAACCCTCATCTTTTAAGTGTTGAGATAATTCTGAGCAGATACTTTTTTCTTTTTCTGTTAATAATGTGGGTTCAGCCTTGCCTCCCATCGCTAAATTACTCCTAAAATCTCCTCCTTGAGGAATCCTATTTATTGATCCAATTGCTTCTCCGTTTACGATAATTATTCTTTTATCACCCTCTATGACTTCAGGAATAAATTTTTGCATCATAACGGGTAATTCTTCTTGAGAAGTTATTAATTCAATGATTGATTTAATTCCTGGAGAATTTTTATTTATCCTTATAACACCTTGACCACCTTTTCCTCCAAGAGGTTTTATGACTACTTCATTATTGATATTTGCAAAATTAATAAGATCTTTTACCTTACTCGCAACTATTGTAGGTGCCATTAAGTGGCTGTATCTTAAAGCACCTAGCTTTTCATTCCACGCTCTTAACGATGAGGGTTTGTTAATTACTTTTACTCCTTTTCTTTCGGCAACTTCTAAAAGATGGGTTGCATATAAATAAGCCTCATTTACAGGAGGATCTTTTCTCATCCAAATGCAATTAAATTCGGCGAGAGGTATGCAATCATTCTCTTTGAAAGAAATCCACGGAATTACTTCAACTTTTACGGAAGATGCCCATACTTCATCACCTCTAGCTTCAAGGTCTTGAGGAGTACAACTCCAGATTTCAATATTTTTTTTTGATGATGCTTGCATTAAAGCAGCAGTTGAATCTTTTAAGGGATTTATATTTTTAATTGGATCTATTACGAATAGAAATTTCATAAGATCTAGTTTAATAATGCTTCTAATTTATTTTCATTTTCTAATGCGTAGAGATCATCGCAGCCTCCGATACCCTCATTATCTATAAATATTTGTGGTAATGTTCTTCTACCATCAGCTCTTTCAATCATCAATGCTCTGGCATCTTCGTCGCCATCAATTTTATATTCTGTAAAATTTACATTTTTTTTCTTGAGTAGTGATTTTGCTCGAATACAGAATGGGCAATATTGCCAAGTATAAATTTCAACTTTGGACATTTTTTTAAAATAATACTTAGTTTATACTATTAAACAACAGTGCTTGTTAGATTATAAATAACGATTAAATTCTATTTTGATAGATATTACAGATTTCAAAAAAGATCTTTCGGAACTAACAAAGCGCCTGGGTAATGCTCAGGATTGTCTTTGACGTTCCAAGATTAAAAGCGAAAAGGAAAGAGTTAGAGCAAATTTCTGCTCAGCCTGAATTTTGGGAAAATCAAGAAGAAGCTAAAAAGCAAATGTTAATCCTTGATGATGTCAAAGCCCAACTCGAATTGTTAGATAAATGGAAAACTTTTATTTCTGATGCCAATGCCTCTCTTGAGCTTTTTTCTCTAGAACCTGAAGAGGAAATGATTTTAGAATCGCAGCTGGGATTAAAGAAATTAAGAGAGAATCTGGATAAATGGGAATTTGAAAGATTGTTATGTGGTGAATACGATAAGGAAGGGGCAGTAGTTTCTATTAATGCAGGTGCGGGTGGAACAGATGCGCAGGATTGGGTAGAGATATTATTAAGAATGTACTCAAGATGGGCCGATAATAATCAAATGAGCCTTGTCATTAATGAATTATCTCAAGGAGAAGAAGCAGGTATTAAAAGTGTAACGTTCGAAATTGATGGAAAATATGCATACGGCTATCTGCAATATGAAAAAGGAACTCATAGATTAGTAAGGATTTCTCCTTTTAATGCCAATGGCAAAAGACAAACAAGCTTTGCCGGGGTAGAGGTTATGCCAAAATTAGATGATAATATTTCACTTGATATACCTGAAAAAGATTTAGAAATTACAACGAGTAGATCTGGTGGAGCTGGAGGACAAAATGTTAATAAAGTAGAAACAGCTGTGAGAATTGTTCATTTGCCTTCAGGGATTTCAGTAAGATGTACCCAAGAAAGATCTCAATTACAAAATAAAGAAAAAGCTATGTTACTTCTAAAGTCTAAACTATTAGTGATTGCTAAAGAACAACGAGCTGCTGAAGTCGCTGATATTAAAGGTGATATTGTGGAAGCTGCATGGGGCAATCAAATAAGAAATTATGTTTTCCATCCCTATCAAATGGTAAAAGATCTTAGGACTATGCAGGAAACTAACGAGTTAGATAGTGTTTTAGATGGTGGACTTGAACCATTTATTCATGAATTATTACGTATGAATATTTCTTCTAACGAATCTATTGAATAACTAATGGAAAATAAAAACGAAATTTTAGAAAAAAAAGTTTCTCCTCCAAGCTTTATAAAGCTTGCTATGAGAAATATGGTAAGGAAAGGCTCAAAAAGTATTTCTCATTTTTCAATAACCTTTCTAGTTTTAATTGGGATATTAATACTTGTGGCCACAATAGGTAAGCCCAATATTCCAGTTTAAGAATGTATGAAAGAAAAAATTATTTCTGAAATAAATTTAGATTTGGTTTTTCAATGTAATGATTTCTCTCAATTTTCAAATAAGTTAAAAGATACTAAAACTCATCTTATTTTTGAATCTATTTTTTGGGAGAAAGTTTTTTTATCTTGGATAAATACAATTTTAAAAAAAGAGGATTATGAATTACCAAATTATATTTTTGAAAAAAAATCTTTTTCATTAGGCTTACAGATAATATCTAATCAAGAAATTGCTTCTTTGAATAAGAAATGGATGCAAAAAAATGGTCCAACTGATGTTCTATCTTTTCCAATTATTTCTGATGAATCTCTAAATAATTTAGATCATATAGAGTTGGGAGATATATTTATATCATTAGAGATGGCACTTGAGCAATCTTATGAATATAAAAATTCAATCTATAGAGAGATGATCTGGTTGGCTAGTCATGGATTTTTACATCTTTTGGGATGGGAACATAATAATGAGCATGATTTAGAAAATATGTTAAATTTCCAAGAATATTTAATTACTCGATTAGATTAAAAATCAATGGAAAACAAAATGAACTATTTAGAAACTAGAAAAGAATCATACAAAACTTCTAGTAATGTATTTATAAGCTTTAAGTATGCTTTCAGTGGTATTAGTTATGTATTAAAAACTTCAAGAAATTTTAAAATTCAATTAATTTTTGCAGTTACAAGTTTAATAATTGGTTTTTTACTCAAAATTAATCTAATTAATTATGTTATTTTGATTGCAACAATAATGTCTGTTTTAATATTAGAAATATTGAACACATCTATTGAATCAATCGTTGATTTAGTAGTGAAAAAAGAATTTAGTATTTTGGCTAAAATTTCAAAAGATACTTCTGCAGGAGCAGTATTATTAGCTTCCATTAATTCTGTTATTATTGCTGTATATATCTTTGTTCCTAAAATAAAGTTGTTATTTTAAATCCATATAAATATGTTTCTTGTTATTGATAATTACGATAGTTTTACTTATAACCTTGTTCAATATTTAGGAGAACTTTCAGTTGAGCATGAAATAACTAAAGAATTAATAGTTAAAAGAAATGATGAAATTACTTTAGAAGAAATTATCAAACTAAATCCTGGTGGAATTCTATTATCTCCCGGTCCAGGCAATCCAAATCAATCTGGAATTTGTCTGCCAATTCTAAAAAAATTATCTAAAAATATTCCGACATTGGGAGTTTGTTTAGGTCATCAAGCTTTGGCCCAGGCTTTTGGAGGTAAGGTTATAGTTGGGAAAGAACTTATGCATGGTAAGACATCCAAAATCTTTCATAATCAAAAAGGATTGTTTAAAGATATCGAGACTCCATTTGTGGCTACTAGATACCATAGTCTTATAGTTGATTCAAGTTCTTTACCATCTTGTTTCGACATAACTGCGACTTTAGAAGACTCAACAATTATGGCTATCTCTCATAAAGAATATAAACATTTACATGGGGTACAGTTCCATCCTGAAAGTGTGTTGACGCAATTTGGTCATAAATTAATTAGTAATTTTCTAAAAATGGCTGTACAAAAGTAAAATAAAAAAAAAATTAATATTATGATTTCTCAAATTAAAAACTTTTTATTTTTGATATTAGTTACCTCTTTTTTACCTACCTCATTATTGGCAAGGAATTTAGGAATAAAAAGTTTGGGACATAGTAGTTTTTTAATTACTAGTGCAGATAAATCTATTCTTATAAATCCCTTTAAAGCAATAGGTTGTGCAAGTAATTTAAAGGAGCCAAAAGAAGTCAACGTAGATTTTATTTTGGCTAGTTCAAGGCTTCCAGATGAAGGATATAATCCTAATGATCAATTGATGTTCGTTGAGCCAGGATTCTATCAATTTGAGGATATTTTATTAAATGGAATTTCTGTACCACATGACAGAGTAGATGGAAGAAGATTTGGGATGGCAACTGTTTGGAGTTGGGAGCAGAATGATCTTAAAATTGTTCATATGGGAGGAGCTGCTGGTGATATGGATATAAACAGTCAAATTATTTTGTCTAGTCCAGATATATTGTTTATTTCAATTGGAGGAGGAATAAAATCTTACAATGGTAAAGAAGCCTCAAAAATAGTTAAAATCTTACAACCTAAAGTAGTTATTCCTGTTCACTTTGAACGCGGCAAAAAAATTAATAAAGAATGTGATTTCTCAAATGCTGATTTATTTATTGAAAATATGAAAGATTTTAAAGTAAAATATGTTGGAAAAGATTTTCAAATAAAACCTAAAAGAATCGATCAAAATATAATTTATATTTTCAGTAATTAATTTTTTGAATCTAATATCTTGTAATTGTCCCAGAAAAAAATCATTTGTTCTTTAGTTCCAATACTAACCCTTATTGAATTACCGATATCTTTTTTGTTTTCCATACTTCTAATAAGAATACCTTTTTCTCTCATCTGTTGTATTAAGATTTTAGGATCTTTTTTTGGCCAAATTAAGAAATAATTACCTCCACTAAAGTGAGTTCTGATTTTTGTTGATTTAAATTTATTTAAAATCCATTCCCTCGCCTTTTTTACTTCTAAAACATAATTATCAATATATGATTTGTCTTTAAGTGCTGCTAATGCAGCTGTTATAGCAAAGCTGTTTACATCATATGGTCCTGTAACTTTATTAATGTACTGAATTAAACTTTTATTGCCAAAAGTAAAACCTATTCTTAAACCAGCTAGACCTGCAGTTTTTGAAAGAGATTGGATTATTAATATATTTTTATTCTTTTCAAAATCTATCGATTCAAGAAGACTATCTCCATTAAATTTTTCATATAGTTCATCAACAACTATTAATGAATCGTTATTGATATTGGCTAAATTAATTATTTCATGAGAGCTTAGAACAGTTCCTGTGGGATTATTTGGATTGCAAATAAATATTAACTTTGGATTATGCTTTATTATTTTTTTCCTAAATTCTTCGATGGGGAATAGAAAATTTTCTCCAATGTAAGAACAACTTATTTTTTTCATTCCTCGGATTTCTGCACAAGGAGAATAGTAACCAAAAGTTGGATTTGTGGTTAAAAATATTTGATCTTTTTCTCCAAAGCAATTGAAAATTGCATTTATTGCTGCATCTGCTCCATTGAAAATTCCGACTTCATCATTACCAAATTTTCTTGAATCAAGGTATTTATCACATAAAAATTTTTTTAAAAAATTATATTCCGGATAAATTGAAATCTCATCTAATTTTATCGCTTGTAATGCCTCTAAAACCTTAGGACTTGGACCTAAGGTATTTTCATTAAAGTCTAAGCGGAGTAAATTTCTTCTATTTTCTAAAGGTGCAGAGTAAGACTGCATATTTATTATTTCTTCTCTTGGTTTTGGGAAAAGATTATTTAATAGATCAAAATCATTCATTACATTCTTTCTAAAGTTTCAATTCCTAAAAGCTCTAAGCTTAATTTTAGTGTTTTTGCAGTAAGGTCACATAAATTAAGCCTAGAAATTTTTATATTTTTTTCTTCTTTGAGGATTGGAACTTGATCATAGAATCTATTAAAAGTCTGACATAGCTCGAACAGATAATTGCATAATCTATTTGGCATTAAGTCTTTTTCAAGAGAAATTATGACTTCATCGAACTTAAGTAATTTTCTGATAAGTTTCCACTCAGATTTATGTTCATAATTAAAGTACTGAAAATCTTTAGAGTCATAAACAAAATCATTTTTTCTTTTAATTCCTAAAATTCTTACAAGTGTATATAACAAATAAGGAGCAGTATTACCATTAAGGGAAAGCATTTTATCAAAACTAAATTGATAATTGGTAATCCTATTTTGACTTAAATCTGCATACTTAACAGCTCCTAATCCAATAATTCTTGAAGTATTTGCTATAAACTCTTCGGTCTCATTACGATCTTCATCTTCTAATCTTTTCAATAAATCTTTTTTTGCTCTTCTAACTGCTTCATTTAATAAATCTTTTAAGCGTATTGTTTCACCTTCTCTTGTCTTTAGTTTTTTGCCATCTATTCCTTGAACTAACCCAAAAGGGACATGGTCTACTTGACAATTTTCCGGGATCCATTTTGCTTTTTTTGCAACTTGAAAAACTCCAGCAAAATGATTTGCTTGCCCATGATCAGTGACATAAATAATTTTTGAAGCATCATCGCCATTAGGGGGTTTATTGAATCTGTATCTTATAGCAGCAAGATCTGTGGTGGCATAATTAAAACCTCCATCTTTTTTTTGAATAATTAGCGGTAAAGGCTTGCCTTCTTTATTAGTCATCCCATCTAAAAATACACATTTTGCTCCTTGATCTTCTACTAATATTTTTTTTAAATTCAAATCATCAATAACTGATTTTAAGAAGGGATTATAAAAAGATTCACCTCTTTCTTCTATTTTTATTTTTAAATTTTTATAGATTTCATTAAATTCTTTTCTTGATTGATCACATAATAATTTCCAAGCTTTAATCGATTTAATATCTCCACTTTGTAACTTAACTACTTCCTCTCTAGATCTTTTTTGGAATTCAGATTCGTTATCAAATCTTTTTTTTGATTCTTTATAAAATTCAACTAAATCACTTATCTTGATCTTTCCTATTTCTTCTAGATCATTTGAATATAAATCTTTGAGCTGAGTAATAAGCATGCCAAATTGTGTCCCCCAATCACCAACATGATTGAGTCTTAATACTTCATAACCCCTTACCTCGAAAATTCTAGATATCGAGTCACCTATTATTGTTGATCTTAAATGCCCTACATGCATTTCTTTAGCAATATTAGGACTAGAAAAATCTACAATAACTTTATTAGACAAACCTCTATCTAAATCTTTTCTAATTAGAGGTATGCCAGCCCTGTTGCATTGAATATTTGACTTAATTTCATTTATTAGAACTTCATCTTTTAATTTTATATTTATAAATCCAGGTCCAGCTATTTCTAGACTCTTACATAATTTTTCTATGCTTTTATTTTTATTTAAAAGGTTAATAAAATCATGAGAAATATCTCTTGGGTTCTTTTTATATATTTTAGATAAACCTAAACAAACATTACATTGATAATCACCAAATTCCTCTTTTGATGATTGTGTAATTAAATTTTTTCTAAGAATTTCGAATTCTCCTTTTTTATCATTTCTTTCAAGACTATCTAAAAGAGATTGTTCAAATTGTTTTGTTAATTCTTTAAAAATGATTAGCATTAATTATTCAATTATTTATCTATATGATTAATTAATATAACGCATACTCAAATCAATCCAATTACTTTTGGTGATTGAAGAACTTGTTGAAATCAAATCAATACCTTTTATTAGATATTTACTAATTTCTTGAGGGTTTATTCCAGAAACTTCTATTATCAAATTTTTCTTGACTTCTTTTTTTGAGCTATTTATTGATAAATCTCTTAATTCTTGAACGCTTTTTTTGATTGTTTCAGGACTAAGTTCATCTAATAAGACACTATCCGCTCCTGCTAATACTGCTTCTTTTGCCTGTTCGATATTCTCAGCTTCAATTATGATATGAGTTGTAAAAGGCGAATTTAGGCGAATTTTTTGTACTGCATTATTAAGATTATCTGTCCATGCAATATGATTTTCTTTGATCATAGCAGCATCGTATAATCCCATTCTATGATTCACCCCACCTCCGCATTTGAATGCATATTTTTCAAATATTCTTAAGCCAGGAGTAGTTTTTCTAGTATCTGCTAATTTTATATTTGTGCCTTTTAATTTATCTGTAAGATTCTTTGTATATGTTGATATTCCAGATAAATGCATTGCTATATTTAAGCTGATCCTTTCACTAGCGAGTAAACTTTTTGAAGGTCCATATATTTCTAAGAGTTTTTGATCTTTAACAAATTTATCTCCATCAGAGATATTAAATTTTGGACTGATTTTTAAATCAATTTTTCTAAAAATTTCTTTTATAATTTCAACCCCACAAAATATTCCCTCCTCTTTTGCAACCCAATATGCATTACCATTCTCTTCTGTAATAGAGGGACTTGTAAGATCTCCCCTACCTATATCTTCATTGATCCAATTATCAATGATTTTACTTATTATTGGAGTATTTAAATCCACTAAACTAATAAATAATTAATTAATAAAAATTAAACTGAAGTTAGAGAATCAACTATATATCACTATGTAATTTAACTCAAATTTATTTACCAATACAAAACTTAGAAAAAATATTATTTAGAAGTTCCTCTGTTAATTCTTGACCAGTTATTTTAGATAAGTTTTGAATTCCATCTCTCAGTTCAATTGATAACAAATCAAATGGCAATTTATTTTCAATTATTTCATCAGTATCATTTAAATTAGATAAGCAAGCAGACAAATTCGTTAGATGTCTTTCGTTTAAAAATATATTAATATTTTCTACTTGTTTTAATCCGCATTTTTTAATGATTGTATGTATTAATAATTTTTCACCATCATTATTCTTAATACTCATAAGAATTGTGTTTTTTAACTCATTTGAATTAATATTTTTGCAATCAATTAAATCTTTTTTATTGCCCAAAATAGTAATTAATTTTTCTTTGGGAATTTCTTGTATTATTTTTTTGTCTTCTTCATTAAATCCTTCTTCAAGACTATAAATATAAATTATAAAATCTGACTCTTTTATTTTCCTAAAACTTTTTTTAATTCCAATACTTTCAATTTGTTCATGAGTTTCTCTTATGCCAGCAGTATCAATTATTTTCATTGGAATATCATTAATAGTTAAATTAACTTCAATAACATCTCTAGTTGTTCCAGGAATATTAGTTACGATTGCTTTCTCTTTTTTTGCAAGCAAATTTAATAAAGAGCTTTTACCAACATTTGTTTTACCTATAAGCGCAATGGATATTCCATTGTGAATATATGAATTTCTTTTTGCATTTTCTATTAGTAATTCTATTTTTTCTTTGACTTTTTTAATGTTTTTTAGATATTTACTGTAATCAAAATCTGTGAAGTCTTCTTCAAAATCAACTCTCGCTTCTATTTCGCAAAGTTGATTTATAAGGTCATTTTTAATATCATCAATTTTTTTCTTTATTTCTCCTTGAACCCCGCTAAAGGCTAACTCTGCCGATCTGGTATTGCTTGCATTAATTAATTGATTAATCGACTCGGCTTGAGTAAGGTCTATTTTTCCATTAAGAAAAGCTCTTTGACTAAATTCTCCTGGGTTCGCAAGTCTAACTCTAGAATTACTAGATAATAATATCTTTAAAACTTTATTTACTATGATAATTCCGCCATGGCAATGAAGTTCAACTACATCCTCTCCTGTGAAGCTATTTGGGGATTTCATCACTAAAATTAAAACCTCATCTATAAATTTATTTTGTTTATTTTCCTGAATAAAACCACGAAAAACCCTATGTGATTCCCATGCATATTTAGATTTAGTTTGAACAATCTTTTTGCAAGAATTTATTGCGTCTTTCCCTGATACTCTTATTATCGCAACTCCTCCCTTCCCAATACTTATAGCTGAAGCAATTGCGGCTATCGTATCTTCTGTAGTAACTATTGAATCCATCTCTCGCTTTGTTATGGATAATTAAGTAAGATTATCAAGAATTTAATTTTGAAATTTTCTTTCTGAATGAGATTTAAAAGAGATATTACCTATAAGAAAATTCTATCATTATTTAGGAGTCAGAATGGAAGCCCTTTCTTTAATGCTAAAGGTTTAGCTATTGGGGTATTTAGTGGTTGCTTTCCATTTTTTGGTTTTCAGACTTTAATGGGAGTATTTTTTGCGAAAATAGCTAAGGGAAATATTGTTCTAGCTGCAATTGGTACCTGGATCAGCAACCCTTTTACTTATATTCCACTTTATTATTTTAACTATAAAGTTGGTTCGATTTTTTTAAATAATCCTTCTAATAAAATTCTTGAAAAAAGTTTAGTTATTGATGACTTATGGAAACAAGGTAGAATTTTTTCCTTAAAATTACTCTTAGGTTCATCTTGTGTAGGTATTTTATTAGCTTTGATTTGCGGCAGCATTGTTTTCTTTATCTACAAGATAAAAAGTAAAAGATAGATTGATCTGATTTTAAAATTAACTTTGTCCAACTCTGGCAATATCTAAAACATCTGCCATTGATTTAATTTGTTCAATTGTTTTGTGAAGTTGATTATAACTTTCAAGACCTACACAAAGATTTATAATAGCTGGTTTACCATAAGCAGTTTTAACATTGGCATCACTAACGTTTATACCTTTATCAGATAACCGCATAAGAATATCTTTAAGAACTCCAACTCGATCAATTACTTCTATTCGTAGCTGAATTGGAAACTTATTATCACCAGTTTTATTATCTTGATTCCAACCGACAGGTAATCTTCTCTCTATTGGAATTGGTATTACATTTTCACAATCTTCCCTATGTATAGTTATCCCATGGTTGCCGAGCGACACAGTTCCGATAATATCCTCGCCTGGGAGTGGGGAACAGCATTTACCTATTCTGTAATCAAGACCTTCTATCCCGGAAATTGGTGATTTAGCTGCTGTATTAGATTGATTAGTGGATAAATTATTATTACTTTTAAGAGATTTTGCTATTTCAGAGTCAGAATCATTTTTTACATCTTCTGTCTGTAATTTTATTTCTTCTCTTAGTCTGTTTAATACTTGATGCAAAGTTAAACCACCAAAACCAAGAGATGCAAGAAGGTCTTCAGTAGTTTTTAAATTGCATCGATTTGCAACTTTTTTCATGGCTTCACTAGAAAGTAATGCTTCAAAACCGTTTCTACCTACTTCTTTTTCAAGTAAATCTCTACCTCTTTTAATCGTTTCATCACGATGGCTTTTCTTATACCATTGGCGAATTCTATTTTTAGCAGTTGGCGTAACTACAAAGTTCAGCCAATCCAAGCTTGGAGTAGCATTATTACTTGTCAAAATTTCTATGAAGTCACCATTTTGAAGTGCTGTAGATAATGGAGAAAGTTTTTCATTAATTCTTATTCCATTACAGTGATTTCCAACTTCTGAATGGATTCTGTAGGCGAAATCTATCGCGGTAGATCCTTTCCTTAAACCAACAACATCTCCTTTTGGAGTTATTACAAATACTTCTTCATCAAATAAATCTTCTTTAATTGAAGCTAAATAATCATTATGATCCCTTTCATTACCTTCTTGTTGCCATTCTACTAATTGTCTTAGCCAATTAAATCTCTCGGCATTACTTTTAGCAGGAGAACCACCCTCTTTATATTGCCAATGAGCGGCAATACCATATTCAGCAATTTGATGCATCGAAGTAGTTCTAATTTGAACTTCAATAGGTCGATGTCTTCCAATCACAGAAGTGTGTAAGGACTGATATCCATTGGGTTTTGGTAATCCTATATAGTCTTTAAATCTACCTGGAATTGGTTTGAAAGTATCATGAACAACTGCTAAAGCTCTATAACAACTATCTGAATTGTCCACGATAATTCTTAGGGCAGCAACATCATAAATCTCGTGAAAATGCTTTTGTTGTCTTTCCATTTTGCTCCAGATGCCATAAAGATGTTTTGGCCTTCCTGTTATTTCAAAATTTTTCAAACCCGCTGAAATCAAGTTTTCCTTCATAAGATTCAAAGTTACTTTTAATCTTTTTTCTCTATCACTTCTTTTAACGGCGATTTGATCTTTAAGATCTAGATATTCTTTAGGCTCTAGGAATTTAAAAGCTAAATCTTCTAATTCCCATTTAAATCTGTTTATTCCTAGTCGATTAGCTAATGGTGCATAAATCTCTCTTGTTTCTCTCGCTATTCTTAGTTTTTTCTCATCATTTAGCCATTCAATTGTTCTCATGTTATGTAGTCGATCTGCAAGTTTAACTAAGACAACTCTGATATCGCTGGCCATAGCCAAAAACATTTTCCTGAGATTTTCAGCTTGTGCTTCAGTCCTGTTGTTAAAGTGAATGCCGCCTAATTTTGTTACACCTTCTACAAGTATTTTTACTTCTAATCCAAAATTTGTTTCTATTTCGGATAAATCAATGCCAGTATCTTCAACTACATCATGTAAAAGGCCTGCAGCAATAACAGATGAACTAGCACCTATTTCTTTAAGGAGATTTGCAACAGCAACCGGGTGGATAATGTATGGCTCGCCGCTCGCACGGAATTGTCCATCATGAGCTTTATAAGCAAGTTTAAAAGCCTTTACTATAAGGTTTTTATTCTCATCATTTTCTTTATTTGATTTTTCAAAATTATGAATATCTTTAAGAAGCCAATCAGGAATGTTTATTTGATAATTCAAAGATTCACTTTCATATTTTTTATTTTCAGGCAAAATAGTTTTGGAAACTTCAATTTCGTTTTTTTCTTTTGAATTTGCAGCTGCCTCGGACATTTTATATTGCTTTAGATGTATTTTATTTATGTCTAGAAAAATTTGCTATAAATCATGGAAAAAAATAAAGAAAAAATTATTGTAGTTAAAAATCTTACTGTTAAATATGGTCTAAAACAGCAACCTATTATCAAAAATTTTAATTTGGAAATAGATAGTGGAGATCATTTGGCCATAATAGGACCTTCTGGATGTGGAAAGACCACTTTTGCAAAAACATTAGTAAATATATTGCCTGCAAAGGCCACTTCTAAAGGGTATCTATCTATTTCTAATGTAGATCCTAGGAAAATAAACAACAAAGATGCACAATTATTTAGAAGAAAGAATTTTGGATTTATTTATCAAGACTCTATAAAAAAACTTAATCCGCTAATGAGAGTTGGGGATCATTTATATGAATTATTTAAAACACATGATCAAACTCAATCATCTTTAGCTATTAAAAAATTAGTAAGAGAAGTTTTTCAAAAAGTCGGAATTGAAGAAAGTAGACTTGATTCTTTCCCACATCAATTTAGCGGCGGAATGAGACAGAGAGTTTCTATAGCAATGGCACTTGCTTTGAAACCTAAATTATTAATAGCTGATGAACCTACAACAAGCTTAGATACCAAAACAAGTTTTGAAATTATGCAAGAAATAATTCATCTATGTAATGAATTTGATACAACTTTAATTTTAATTAGTCATGATATTAATCTTGCAGCAAAGTGGTGTAAAAAAGTTGCAATAATTGAAAAGGGATCGATTGTTGAAAAAGGGAATATATTAGATATTTTTCAATCACCAAAATCAGATATCGGGAAAAAGTTAGTAAATGCTTCAAAAATAGTATTAGAACCAAATACTAAAAATAATGCTCGAGATAAGGTCGTTCTAGAGGTAAATAACCTAAGACATTGGTATAAATTAAATTCTTCAATTTTCATTAATAAATGGAATAAGGCTTTAAATGAAGTTAGTTTCAAGTTATATGAGAATGAGACTCTTGGAATAGTTGGTTCTTCAGGGAGTGGTAAAAGTACATTATGTAGGGCTTTAATTGGACTTCTTAAAGTAAGAGGTGGTGAAATCAAAATTTATGATAAAAATCATGCATTGAAAAAAAATAAATCTTTTAAAAAGAACAATAAAGTGCAAATTATTTTTCAAGATCCTTTTTCAAGTTTGAACCCTAAAATGACAATTAAAAGTATTTTGGAAGATATATTTTTTATTCAAAAAATTTCAGATAAAAGAAAAATCGAAAAAGAAATAAAATTAATGTTTAAAAATTTGAATCTTCCCTTAAATAATGATTTTTTTAATTCTTATCCTAGCCAATTATCTGGTGGTCAATTGCAAAGAATTTCATTAGCCAGAGCGCTATTGTTGAAACCAAAAATTTTGATTTGTGATGAGAGCGTTAATATGTTGGATGCTTCAGTAAAAATAGAGATTCTTGAATTACTTAGAGTCTTGCAAGAAAAAATGAATTTAACGATTATCTTTATTACTCATGATTTGGGCATTGCTAAAAGATTTTGTGATAGGTTGCTAGTTATGAATCACGGAAAGATAGTTGATGAAGGAGAAAGTTCTACAATATTCACTAAAACTCAAAACACGTATACAAAATCGCTTCTAAATTCCTCTTTGAATCTTATTTAACTTTAAGAACACTTAGTAATTTTTGAAAATCTAATGGTAATTCTGATTCAAATATCATTTCTTTACCATTTATTGGATGTATAAGTCCAAGCTTAATGGCGTGTAAAGCTTGGCCATCTAATTTACAGGGTAGTTTTTTACATCTTCCATATAACGGATCACCCACAATTGGATGATTAATGTGAGCGCAATGTACTCTTATTTGATGCGTTCGCCCCGTATCTAGTTTGAAACTCATTAATGAGTAATTGCCAAATCTTTCTTCTAATTTCCAATAGGTACAGGCATACCTTCCTGAGGTTTCTTCAACTACTTTATATTTCAATCTATTTAATTTATCTCTGCCAATGTTTCCCACTATTTGGCCTTCTTCAGAATTCGGTGCTCCATGAATTACTGCAATATATTCGCGCGATGCTATTTTTTCTTTAATTTGTTTCTGGAGATTTACTAATGCCTCTTGGCTTTTTGCAACAACCATACATCCGGAGGTATCTTTATCTAATCTGTGAACAATCCCAGGTCTTAGTTTCCCATTAATTCCAGGTAGATCTTTACAGTGAAAAAGTAATCCATTCACTAAAGTTCCAGATTTGTGTCCAGGTGCTGGATGAACAATTAGTCCTGATTGTTTATTAATTACTATGATGTGCTCGTCTTCAAAAAGGATATTTAAATCTATTTTTTCAGGTTTCAAATAAATAAGAGGTTCTGGAGGAGGCATCCATATTTGAATATTGTCGCCATTTTTTAATGGGGTCTTTGCTTTCGCAGTCTTATAGTTTACAAGTACTAAACCTGAATTTATAAAATGTTGAATTCTTGCTCTACTTTGTTCTGGCCTTTTACTTACCAACCATCTGTCTAGCCTCATAGGAAGAGGTAGCTCATAAATAATTTCTATAAGCTCACCTTCTCCAATGCCGAAAGAATTTTGATTATTTAATTCCATAGTGGGACTTCTAAAGCAATTTTACCCAGCATTTGATTTCTATAATCTTCCAATAACTTATGAGACATTCTCCTTTTATCGCCTGAGGTATGTTTTGAAGCTGCTTCGTCGATCCAAGCAGAAGGACTCTTAAAGCCTTTAGTAATATCAACTCCATATCTATTAGATATTTGTTTAACTGAGATATTCGCATTCTTATCTTTATTGAGAGTGGATATAATTTTGATAAATCCAATTGCGACACTCTCTATTTCATAAGCAGCTTCTCCAATATCGTCACACAGTGCAAGATTAAGTGCTGATTTTTGATCTTCTAAATTTGGAGGTATAACACCAGGAGCATCTAGAAGATCTATACCACTTTCTAATTTTATCCATCTTAAATTACGAGTCACGCCTGCTTTCCTAGCGCTATCTACAACTCTTTTTTTTGCGATTCTATTAATTAATGCCGACTTTCCTACGTTTGGAAAACCAAGTGTAAGGGCTCTAATTGGCCTAATTCGCATTCCTCTAGAGAGTCTTCTATCGTCGATTGACGACCTAGAATCTTTGGCTGACTTACAAATTTCTTTAATCCCTATTCCTCTTTTAGCATCACACCAAAGAGGATATTGATCTTTAGAATTAAACCATTTATTCCAACTATTGATTGTATTCGGGGAGATCATATCTGATCTGTTAATAACAAGAATATGTTTTTTATTATTTATCCATTTATTTAAGTGTGGATGTCCTGTTGACAAAGGAATTCGTGCATCTCTAACTTCTATAACTAAATCTACTTTATTGATAACTTCAGATAATTTCTTTTCTGCTTTTGCGATATGGCCTGGGTACCATTGGATTTTGGGTATGTCCACTTCAATAAATCAAATAAAATTTTGTATTCCTTTTAGTTTTTATAACTTTCAAAAGTATTTACTTCTAAATTTTAGTATAAATTTAATAACTAAAAATTTTTATAATCGTTAATTCTTAAAATTTATTAAGGCATAGGTAACAGTAACTACTTTTTAACCCAATAAGCCCAAATTAACGTTAGGGTCTTGAGATTATAAATATAGCTTGTTTAATGTCAAAATTATCTCTTTCCAGTCTTGATAAGACACATTTAGAAGGAAAAAAAGTTCTTGTAAGAGTAGATTTTAATGTTCCATTAAATGAAGACGGTCAAATAACCGACGATACGCGTATTCGTGCAGCGATCCCAACTATTGAATATCTTATTAATCATTCTGCAAAAGTCATTTTAGCTGCTCATTTTGGTAGACCGAAGGGTCAGGTAAATGAAAAAATGAGATTAACTCCAGTAGCAGCAAGATTAAGTGAATTGTTGGGGCAAAATGTTGCTCTTACTAACAGTTGTATTGGTGATGAAGCAGTTGCACAATCAAATAGCTTATCTAGTGGAGATGTTCTTTTACTTGAGAATGTTCGTTTTTTTGGCGAAGAGGAAAAGAACGACCTGGAGTTTGCTGAAAAATTAGCATCACATGCAGATATGTATGTAAATGATGCTTTCGGTGCTGCTCATAGAGCGCACGCTTCAACTCAGGGTGTTACAAATTATTTAAGTCCCTCAGTAGCTGGATTCCTTTTAGAAAAAGAATTGAAATACCTACAAGGAGCAGTAGATTCCCCAAATCGTCCATTGGCAGCAATAGTTGGAGGGTCAAAGGTTAGTAGCAAAATAGGAGTACTTGATTCTTTACTAGATAAGTGTGACAAAATCATGATTGGTGGAGGTATGATTTTCACTTTTTATAAAGCTAGAGGTTTAGATGTCGGAAAGAGCCTTGTAGAAGAAGATAAACTCGAGCTTGCTAAAGATTTAGAAGCAAAAGCAAAAGCAAAAGGAGTAGAGTTATTATTACCTACTGATGTAGTTTTGGCTGATGAATTTTCTCCTGAAGCCAATAGTAGAATATCTCAAATTGATGCAATTAGTGGGAATTGGATGGGTCTAGATATTGGTCCAGATTCCATTAAAGTTTTTCAGAATGCTCTTGCAGAATGTAAGACAATTATTTGGAATGGTCCAATGGGAGTTTTTGAATTTGATAAATTTGCAGATGGGACAAATGCAATAGCTACGACTCTTGCGGACTTAAGTGCTTTTTCTGAAGTTTGTACAATAATTGGTGGTGGAGATTCAGTTGCAGCAGTTGAGAAAGCAGGATTAGCTGAGAAAATGTCTCATATATCTACCGGAGGTGGGGCTAGTTTGGAACTTTTAGAAGGTAAAACTTTACCAGGTGTGGCTGCTTTAAACGACGCTTAGGCTATATCTCATCAACAATATCAATGCTCTTTGTGAAAGTAATCATTCCATCAGGATGAGCTATGATTCCTGACCAAATTTGCATCCCTGGTTTTGAAGGGGCTCTTGTAATTTTAAAAATCCCTCCAGACGCCAATGGTTCCAATAATATTTCTTGTTCAAACAATGAATTAACTTGATGAGGTTTTATAGATCCAGCAATAATCACTTCTTCAAGAGGCTTATTTAGAATTATATCGATATCGTATTTTGAACCAGTAAGAACTCTATCAGGAATTTTAAAACTAATATCTATTTTTTTATTATCGTTTCTTATTGTGGTGAATAAATTTTTGATAATCCCTTCACTTATTTTTCCATTTACGATTGAAAATAAATAATCAAATTTGGATTCGAGTATATATATTTCTCCGTTAACTATTTTTTCCCCAGAAACTTTTATTCGCAAAATATCTTCATCTGGAATATTAGATTTTAATCTTTTGATCTTCCATTTGCTGTTAGGGAAATCATTAATAATCTTTGAAAATTGTTTTGGAATATTTTGGTTTTCATCATTTCTAAAATTTTTTTTAATAAACTCTAAGTCTCGCTTATTTAATGAGGTCTCTAAATTTCTTATAAAATCAACTTTTAAAGTTTGCGTTATTGCTGAATAGGGGAGAATGAGATAAATAAATAAGTAGAGAGGGAATCCTATATTTCTGAATAAGTTTAAATTCAACATATTTATCATTTATTATTTTCATTCTACTAATTTAAGTTTTTATGTCTAAAAAAAATAATTTATTAGTTGCAGCTAGTGGAACAGGAGGCCATATTTTTCCAGCTTTAGCAGTTTCTAAAGAGGTGGAGGATGAGTGGAATATTCATTGGTTGGGTATTAAGCAAAGACTTGATGCAAATTTGATTCCCCAAAAATATAATTTGAAGACTTTGAATTTAAAGACACCAAGAAAAAATATTTTTTTGTTTTATCAATATATAAAAATTTTAATGTCAACTTTCCAAATAATTAGGATCTTAAAAGAAAAAAAAATTAACTTGGTTTTTACGACTGGAGGTTATATATCTGCCCCTACTATTGTTGCTTCAAAACTACTCAGGATACCTGTCATTATTCATGAATCAAATTTAATTCCAGGAATGGTCACGAAATATTTTGGTTTTTTGTGTAACTATGTTTTTATAGGATTTAAGAAAACAAATTCTTATTTAAGAAATTGTAAAACTATTTTCACTGGGACTCCTTTAAGAGATCAATTCTATAAATCCCATCCCTTGCCAGAATGGGTCCCAAAAGGAAAAGGACCTCTTTTGATTGTTATGGGAGGTAGCCAAGGAGCAAAAGCTATAAATCAAATTCTTAACGAATCTCTTGAATTTTTAATGAAAAAACAGTTTCGGATAGTTCATATTATTGGCGAATGTAATCAACAATCCTTTAATGTAAAAAATTTCAATAATTATGTTCAAAAGAAATTTACTAATGAAATCGCAGCTTTGATTCAAAACTGTGATCTTGTAATATCGAGATCTGGTGCAGGAACAATAAATGAACTTATAGAAACTGAAAAACCTTCAATTTTAATTCCATTTCCTTATTCTAAAAATAATCACCAGGAAAAAAATGCAATGATTCTTGCTGAAAGTGGAGGATCAGTTTTAATGAATCAAAGTAAAATTTCTAAAGAAGTTTTTGAAGAAACTATAGAAAGAATTTTTAAGAGAAAATCAAAAAACGGAAAATATTACTATGAAATTTTAGATATTATGAAGAAGAATATGGAAAATAATAATAAAATCAAATCTAAAATTGAGATTAGGAAATTTTTTAATTATTTTTTAAAGGAATTCTGAATTTCTTTACATAAAAGAGTGTTATTTTTCCTACTCTGCAAACTTATTCTTGCCCACTTTTCATCCAGAAATCTAAATGAAGTACATTCTCTAAGCAATATTCCCTTATTTTCTAAGTATTTTATATTAGGCGACAAGGATTTTTTACTTTCTATTAAAAAAAAGTTGGTTGAAGAGTTATGAACTTTAAGGTTCTCTATTTTTGATAATTTTTCAAATACTCTTTTTTTTTCTATATTTATCCAACTGTGAATCTGTTTTGTCCACTGTTCATAGAATTTCTTATTACTTAGTAGATCAATTCCGGCTTTAATAGAAAATGAATTTAAAGGCCAAGGATCTCTATTTATTTCCCATTCTTTTAGTATTTTCGATGAGCCAATAACGTAACCTAATCTAAGACCAGGAATATTGAAGATTTTGGTCAAGCTTCTCAAGACTAATAAATTATCAAATCTTTTGGTTAATGGTATTAAAGATTCTTTGTCTCCATTAGGTGTTATCGATAAGAAAGCTTCATCGCAGATAACTAATTTATATTTTTTCACAACTTCCTCCAATGAATTCTTTTCCCATAATTGTCCGGTAGGGTTATGTGGATTTGTTATCCAAATAACATCACCTTTTGGATGAAGCGGAAATGATTGAGGAAAAATATCATTCCAGTTTTTAGGTAATTCGCAATGTATGAAATTGCTATTCCAACAATTTAAAGATCTTTCATAATCAACAAATGATGGAGAAGGAATACAACTTATTCCGAATTTGGATGCTTCATAACCTGCCCAGGTTATTAATTCAGAAGCTCCATTTCCAGGTAATATATTGTCTGGATTTATCCCATGAAATTTGCCGATTATTTCTTTCAGATCACTCAAGTTTCTTTCTGGGTAATATCTAAAGCCAAGATTTTTAATTTCCGCATTTATTGAATCTATTAGTATCTGAGGGGGATCAAAGGGTACTAATGATGCACTTGCATCAATGATTTCTGAGGGTAATAAATTTAATTTTTTCGCAGTTGCATATACATTTCCACCGTGCTTCAATTTTGATCCTTGCATGGCTAACTTTGAGTAATCATGAGGTTCATTGTTCATTCTCTAATTTTATTCAACCCATTTTAACTCTGATCCAATTGCATCTTTTATACTTGTTAATTCATGGTTGTTGAGTTGCTTTATAATTCCCTCAAGTATATCTGGTACTAATTGTGGACCCTTATATATCCATCCTGTATAAAGTTGAATTAATGATGCTCCAGAACAAATTCTTTCCCAAGCTGACTCAGGACTATCTATTCCACCAACGCCAATTAAAATAATCTTTTTATCAATATTATGTATATGTTTTATTATTTGATTTGCTTTTTTTTGGAGAGGCCTTCCACTTAATCCTCCATTCTCTTGAGAGAGTAATAATCCAGTTTGCCTGATCTTTCTATTTTCAAGACCTAATCTATCAATGCTGGTGTTTGTAGCAATTATTCCATCGATGTTTTCTTCGATTATTAATTGACAAATATCTTCAATATCTTTAAGGCCTAAATCTGGCGCAATTTTTACAAATAATGGTGGACAATTAGGTAAGTTTTTAATTTCTCTCAGAAGTTCTTTTAGAAGAATTGGATCTTGCAATTTTCTTAGTCCTTCAGTATTTGGAGAACTAACGTTTATTGCTGCGTAATCACAATATGGAATTAATAATTTTAGAGAAGTTAAATAATCATCTTTTGCTTGTGATAAACCTGTAATTTTTGACTTCCCGAAATTTATCCCTAAACAAATATTCTCCCTGTTTTTTTTAAACTCAATACCTTGTTCGACAAAGTTTTTAACTAGATTTTCAGCGCCATTATTATTGAAACCCATTCTATTTAATGCTGCTTCTTCTTCTGCCAATCTAAATAACCTTGGTTTGGGATTTCCATTCTGAGCAAATTTAGTTACTGTACCAAGCTCAGCAAATCCAAAACCAAAATCTTTCCATATATTTGCGGCATTTCCATTTTTGTCAAAACCCGCAGCTAAACCAATTGGATTACAAAAATTTATTCCACATATGTTCTGAGTTAACCTTTTATCAACTACAGAAAATTCTTCATTTAGATTTTTTAAGATAGAAGATACTATAGGCCAATTATATTTTCTTGAACTGAATGATAGGAGACTAAGAGATAAATTTGTTAAGTATTCTGCATCAATTCCAGAGTCTTTTTTTAATACAGGGGTAATCAAGTTTTTATAAAGATTTTTAAATCCCCCCTTCTGTTCACTCATAAAAAATTAAGCTTCTTTTTTTTCTATTATCCAATATTTTTTATCTTTAGGAATCAATCTCCAATTACGCCATTCAAAAAGTGAATATTGTTTTATCTTTAAGTGGTTTTCATCACCTAATAAGGTGTCTAGTTCAGGTGAACTTAACAGGTACTTTTTTTCTGCAAATTTTTGAATTAATTCATTGCGGGAAAATAATTCCTGAATTTCTGCAGGTGCATTTTTTTCAAAAAAATCAACTGAGGATTCTACTTTTTTTAAGTTACTTTCTATAGATATACCTTTGCTGTAATTAGTTGCAATTTTATCAACCCTATCATTTTGTTTATCCCCGCTATGACCTTTAACATATTCCATTATTAGGCCATTAATTCTTAATTGATCAATTTTTTGCCATAGATCAAGATTTTGAACTGGTTTTCCTGAACTTGTTTTCCATCCATTTTTCTTCCAATTAATAATCCATTTTGTATAACCCTCTATGACATATTTACTATCAGTTCTTAGTTTAAAGTTCTCTTTTAATTTGTAGGTTTTTAATTTCTCAAGAGTTTTTATAGCCGCAGTGAGTTCCATTCTATTATTAGTAGTATTTTGCTCGGAACCACCTATTTCTAATTCGCTGTTATCCTCAAAAATTATTAAACCGCCCCATCCACCTGGGCCTGGATTACCACTGCAGGCTCCATCTGTTGCGGCTTCAATCGCAATACTATCACTATTCATAATTTTTGAAGCCGATATTAAGGTTATCGGCTTGAAAAAATGTACTCTTACTTAAGTGTAACTTTACCGCCAGCTTCTTCAATCTCTTTCTTTAAAGATTCAGCATCTGCTTTGGCAATTCCTTCTTTTACTGTTTTTGGTGCAGATTCAACAAGTGCTTTTGCATCGCCAAGACCTAGACCAGTTGCATTTCTTACAACCTTAAGTACTTTGATTTTTGCAGCTGCATCAAAGCTTTCGAGAACTACATCAAATTCAGTTTTTTCTTCAGCAGCGCCACCATCTGAGTCACCGCCAGCTGCTCCTGGAGCTGCCATTACTACACCTGCAGAAGCTGCAGCAGATACACCAAAAGCCTCTTCAATTTGCTTTACAAGCTCAGATGCTTCTAAAAGTGATAAAGATTTTAATGATTCAAGAATTTCTTCAGTTTTTGCGGACATTTTCTTAAAAGTTAATTAGGGTTTTGATTTAAGATTCTGATTTTTCAGAATGTTGTTTAAGTGATCTAGCAAGTCCAGAAGGCACTTCATTGATAGAGATCGCAATTTTTGTTGCTACGCCATTTAGAGCGCCAGCAATTTTTGCCATCAATACTTCTTTAGATGGAAGACTTGCAATTTCTTTTATTTCAGAATCGCTAAGAAGTCTGCCTTCAAATAAAGCTCCTTTGGTCTCGGATTTTTTGGTGTCTTTTTGAAAAGATTGGATTGCTTTTACAGCACCACCAACATCTTCTTTAATTAACACAAAAGCATTCGTTCCGGTCAGTAAAGATTCAAGATCGTTCCAATTACTATCTCCATCAATAGCTTTGCGCATTAATGAATTTTTAGTAACTTTGCAGATGCCATTAGTTGTTTGCAATCTAGATCGCAAATCTGACATCTCTTTGATAGTTAAACCTTTATAGTCAAGAACCACAGCCATTTCCGAGTCGTCTAAAAGAGATTTAATCTCAGTAACGATTTTTTGCTTATTCTCTAGTGTTCGGCCCATTGATGTTTTTTGGATCGTAATTTAGGGAGAGCAGGAAATGCGGCAAAGTTCTTTTAAAGAGGCCGCTTTTATTAGATCCAAAAAGAAATAATTTAAGACGAGTCCTCGGTAGGAATTAGAAATTTAGAATAACTAAATCAACCTACTTTCTTTGGCCGTATTATTGCAATTTAAATTATACTACAAAGCGTTAACCTTCAGGTTGGTAATCTTGTACAGCATTTATGTCTAATTGAACTGAAGGCCCCATTGTTGAAGTTACATAAAAAGTTTTCCAATACTTTCCTTTAGCTCCACTTGGTTTATTTTTATCAATTGATTCTTGTAAGGTTTTTAAGTTGTCAAATAGAGCCTCTTTTGTGAAACTTGCTTTTCCAAAGCGGACATGAACGATTCCAGCCTTATCTGCTCTAAATTCGAGTTTACCGGCTTTGAATTCTTTTATTGCATTAGCAATGTCATTAGTTACTGTCCCAGCTTTAGGATTAGGCATTAAACCTCTAGGTCCTAAAACTCTTCCTAATTTTGCAACCTTTGGCATCATATCTGGAGTTGCAATAAGTAGGTCAAACTCCATATTTCCTTTATTGATGCTTTCTACAAGATCTTCTTCGCCAAATAAATCTGCACCAGCAGCCTTAGCTTTCGATACATTTTCACCGCTTGTAATTACTGCAATTTTGATGCTTTGGCCAGTACCATGTGGTAATGCAACAGTGGTCCTTAATTGTTGATCAGTATATTTTGGATCAATACCTAGACGTATATGTGCTTCAATAGTTTCATCAAATTTTGCATTAGCATTTTCCTTGATAATACTAAGAGCTTCAAGTGGTGCGTAAATGCGATCTTCTATCTTTGTTGATAGAGCCGCCATTCTTTTAGATAGTTTTTTCATAATAATATTGGGTGCAAACGGTTATTAACTAACCTCCCCTATAAATAGTGAGAAATTGTGTATTGAACTCAATCAGTGATAGAGACGCCCATATTACGAGCAGTACCCTCAATTACTTTCATTGCTGATTCAACACTAGAACAGTTTAGATCAGGAAGCTTAGTTTTGGCTATTTCTTCTAATTGAGCTTTACTTATATTCCCAACAGAGCCTTTTGCGGATTCACCTGAACCTTTCTCTATACCAGCTGCTTTTGTTATTAAGACGGAAGCAGGAGGTGTTTTTGTGATAAAAGTAAAGCTTCTATCTTCAAAAACAGAAATCTCTACAGGAATTACGAAACCTGCTTTATCTTGTGTCCTTGCGTTGTATTCTTTGCAAAATGCCATGATATTGACACCATGTTGTCCTAAAGCTGGCCCTACAGGAGGAGCAGGATTTGCTTTGCCTGCTTGTAGAGCAAGCTTGATAACTGCAACAATTTTTTTTGCCATTAGATTAGAGAATTTAAGCTGGAGTAGAAAATCATAATTTTACTCGATAAACAAGAACAATTAGAAATTAATTTTGTTTATTGATTTGGGAGAATTCTAATTCTACAGGAGTCTCGCGCCCAAATATTGAAAGTAATGCTTTTAATTTATTTCTTTCTCCAGAAACTTCTATAACTTCTCCCTGGAAATCCTTGAATGGACCGCTAGTTACAATGATTCTATCTTTTTCTTCAATATCTAATTTGATTACAGCTTTTTTCTCTGATGCGCGCTTAAAGATTCTATTAACTTCTTGTCTTGATAATGGTCGAGGTTTGATGTGACCTCGCGATCTTCCGCTGCCTCTTCCGTCTTCAGCACCAACAAAGTTAATTACATTTGGAGTACTTTTAACAGCCATCATTGTATCTTCATCCAAAATCATTCTTACGAGGACATAACCTGGGAAAACTTTTTCTTCAGTAGTTTGTCTGCTTCCATCTTTTTTTAATTTAATTCCTGGAGTTTGGGGAATTTCAATTTCAATGATTCTATTATTAACACCTAAAGTTACCGATCTCTGCTCAAGAGTCGCTTTTACTTTTTTTTCACAGCTTGATGCTACTTGAACTGCATACCATCTTGCGATGCTTGTATTTGCTTTTGAAGAAGCAAGGTTTGTAGTTAATTCATTACTCATTTTTCTGGAAGCTTAATTAAGATCTTTATTAATGGATATTCGGGAGATAATTCAACCAAAAATTTGCGAGGCTGCCCATCCATAGAATCTGCTAACAGAAGCAATGGCTGCAGCAGAAAAAGATACCATAATTATAACTGCTACTGATTCGCTAAAAAGTTGTTGTTTGTTAGGCCACACGACAAGTTTAAGCTCATCGTAGGTAGATCTAAAAAAATTATTCTTTTTTTTAGGCTCTTCAACTTCAGGAGAATCCTGTTTAAGAGGTTCTTTATTAGTAGTAGGACTTGTCACAAAATTTTTTTGAAATTAAGCTTTATGCTTTAGTTTTTATTTTAGCTTATTGATTTACTCCTCAGCTAGGTTTGAAAACGATCTCATCTTTTTTAGTAGGGTTAAGTTTAATTGTTATATTTTTTTTATTTTTGAAATTATCCTCTAAAAGTTTTGCAGCCAAGGGATTTTCTATTTGTCTTCTAAGTTCCCTGCTAAGTGGCCTAGCACCATATTCAGGTTCGTAAGAATCGTTTGCAATTTTGTTGATAACTTTTTTGTCTATAGCGATATTTATTTTCTGCTCAAGTAGCAGGTTCTTTAAATCTTCTGTTTGTAGAATGATTATTTTTTGAAGTTCATCAATAGATAGTGGATCAAACTTTACCACTTCGTCAATTCTATTTAAAAATTCAGGTCTAAAAATTGAAGACAATGCATTACTAATTGAATCATCTAGGGTTTGTTGATCTTTTTCTAACTTTTCCTCACTTTTAGAAATTTTTTGTGAATACTCCAATATAGATTTACCAGCTAGGTTACTTGTCATAATGATTACCGTATTTTTGAAATCTACGGTCCTTCCTTGAGAGTCCGTTAATCTTCCTTCATCTAAGACTTGCAAAAGGATATTAAATACTTCTGCATGAGCTTTTTCTATCTCGTCAAGAAGTATTACTGAATAGGGTTTACGTCTTACAGCTTCGGTTAATTGACCTCCCTCTTCATAACCAACATAACCTGGGGGAGCTCCTAAAAGTCTTGCTACGGCATTTTTCTCCATATATTCACTCATGTCTAATCTTAAAAGTGCGTCTTCTTCATCAAATAAAACTGTTGCAAGAGATTTTGCTAATTCTGTTTTACCAACACCAGTAGGACCCATAAATAAAAAAGATCCAATAGGTCTTTTAGGACTTTTCATACCAACTCGAGCTCTTCTAATTGCAGCAGAAACAACTTCTATGGCTTTTTCTTGTCCAATAACTTTTTCACTTAGTTCTGTTTCTAGATTGACTAATTTCTTACGTTCATTTGAAACTACTTTAGAAATTGGAATACCTGTGATTTTCGATATAACATCTGCAATATCATCAGGTTCAACTTGATATTTAAAAGGGAAATTTCTATTTTTCTTTATTTTAGTAAAGTTCTCTTCAAGTTTTTGTATGTCATTCTCTATTTTACTTAACTCTTCTTCAAGCTTTTCTAAATAATCTAGATCATTTTCAATTTCGCGATTTGATTTATCTTTAATTTGTTTGGTTAGCTTATCTTCTTCTTTCATTAAAATGGATAATTCCTCCATTTCTTCACGTAAATTGTTCCAATTTTCTAAAAGAACGTTCAATTTTGCCTCTGATTGTTGTTTATTATTCAATAGTTTTTCTTGAGCTTCGATATTGTCTCCTTGCAAATTATTCAATTTTTCATCGATAGTATGAAGTTTGTTTTCTTGTTGGAGAATGATTTGAGGCATATTATTAGACTCGATTTTTAACTGTGCAGCTGCTTCATCAATTAAATCTATTGCACTATCAGGGAGACATTTATCGCTGATGTATCTATCGGCCAATTTTGCAGAATAGTTTACAGCCTCTTCAGAAATTTTTATGCCATGATGTGATTCATATTTCTTTTTTATCCCTTGTAATATTTTTGCGCTTAATTCTACTGAGGGTTCATTAACAGTTATCTTTTGAAAGCAATTATTTAATGCCTGATCTTTTTCAATAGTTTCACGAAATTTCTCAGGTGTTGTTGTACCGATACATCTAAGTTCTCCTTCAGCTAGTAAAGGTTTTAGGATATTACTGATGTCGGTAGAAGATCTGTCAGAACTTAATATTGAGTGAATTTCATCAATAAATAGGATCATTCCTTGGTTTGGATTATTTAGTTCTTGCATTATTAAGCTTAGTCTTTCCTCTAGTTGACCTCTAAATTTAGTCCCAGAGACTAATGCACCTAAGTCAAGTGAAATAATTTTTAAGTCCTTTAAAGTATCAGGAACTTTTTTGTCTACAATTAATTGAGCAAGTAACTTTGCAATTGAGGTTTTACCAACTCCAGGATTGCCAATAAGTATAGGGTTATTTTTGTTTCTTCTGCAGAGTACCCTCATTAAATTATTGATCTCATTTTCTCTTCCTAAAACGGGATCCAGTAACCCTTTTTTAGCTGATTCTGTTAAATCTTTTCCATAAATTGAAAGAGCATTTTCATCTTTTCCAACTTGTTTTTTGGTTTCAATTTGAAGTTCACTTTTTGGTAATGGAACAATAGCTTTTTTAAATTTTTCTTCTTTTACAAAAGTCTCGTTAGTCTCGTTGTTTGATTCAAAATTAGATTGATTATTTATTTCAATTACATTCCCATAATTAAAAGAATCTTTTGATTGATTAATATTTGGGAAAAACTTTAATTCTTCCTCTAATTTTTCCATTGAAAGGTTTCCTTCTTCAAAAACATAATTTCCAATTCTTAAATCTCTTCCAAGAGCAATTAGTAAATGAGGGATTTCTATTAATCTCGATCCCCATTGAGTTTTAATCTGATTCGCGTTATCTAATAAAATTTCTAAATCTTCTCCGATAGTAAAAATATCTGACTCATTTGTTGGTGTCTCTTCTAAAAAATCTTCTGTTATGTCTAAAACTGTATCTTGGTCGATTGATAATTTTTCAATGAAGGCAAAGAATTCACTTGATGAGAACAATGTATGAATTATGTGTTCAATATTAAATTCGCTATGATCCCATTTTTTTGCGGTTTCTTCCCCTAATAAAAGAAGATTCCAACTAATATCGCTAAATAGTTCAGGACTGGATGTAAGTGTTTCTCTCATAAACTATAAAAACTATAGTTGATTATTAATTAATATTCTAAATAGGATCTGCATTAATAATCATCCAATAATTTTCAAATTGTAAGATGAATTTGAAAATTATTTAGATGAAAGGATTTGCGGGGACTTTAGAATGAAAAAAAAGTTTAAATAATATCTAAGCTCTTACAAAATTAAAAATTATAGTTGGTTAACAAATATATTTCAGATATTAGCCAAATAGTTCAGCTATTAATAGGATTTAAATAGTAATAATTAAATTGTGAAAGAAACTATTGATTTTCTTATTGATACTGTTGAAGCAAGGCAAGTCCTTGATTCAAGAGGTAATCCAACTGTAGAGGCAGAAGTATTTTTGGAATGTGGTGCAAGTGGTAGAGCAATTGTTCCCAGCGGAGCTAGCACTGGTGCTCATGAGGCACATGAATTAAGAGATGGTGGTTCGAAATATATGGGGAAAGGCGTTTTGAATGCTGTTAATAAAATTCATGAAACAATATCGCCGGCTTTATGTGGTTTGTCATCTTTAGATCAAACTGCAGTAGATAAATTAATGATTGAAATTGATGGAACTCCTAATAAGTCTAACCTTGGAGCAAATTCAATCCTTGCAGTAAGTCTTGCGACTGCTAGAGCATCAGCAAATGCTTTAGACATTCCCTTATATAGATATCTTGGAGATCCATTATCCAATCTTCTTCCAGTCCCATTGATGAATGTAATAAATGGTGGCGCTCATGCACCAAATAGTCTTGATTTTCAGGAATTTATGCTTGTTCCACATGGAGTTAATAATTTCAGTGAATCATTAAGAATGGGTACTGAAATTTTTCACTCATTAAAATCATTACTTGATCAAAAAGGTCTATCTACTGCTGTAGGCGATGAGGGTGGATTTGCCCCGAATTTGTCATCAAGCGAAGAAGCAGGGGACTTGTTATTAGAAGCAATTCAAAAAGCCGGATTTAAGCCTGGTGAGCAGGTATCTTTAGCTTTAGATGCTGCTAGTACTGAATTTTATAGGGATGGTATTTATAAATATGAAGGTAAAAGTTTAAATAGTTCTGAAATGATTTCATATCTTTCAAGATTAGTTTCTAATTATCCCATAGTTTCAATAGAGGACGGTTTAGCTGAGGATGATTGGGAGGGTTGGTCAGAATTAAACAAAGAATTAGGGAATAAAGTTCAGCTTGTAGGTGATGATTTATTCGTTACTAATACAGAAAGATTACGGAAAGGGATTATAGAAAAATCTGCCAATTCAATCCTAATAAAGGTAAATCAAATTGGAACATTAACTGAAACTTTGGAAGCTATTGAGTTAGCTAAAATGTCTGGTTTCACAAGTGTTATAAGTCATAGAAGTGGTGAGACTGAAGATACAACAATTGCAGATTTATCTGTCGCCACTAGATCGGGTCAGATCAAGACTGGTTCTTTGAGCAGAAGTGAAAGGATTGCAAAATATAATAGGCTTTTAAAAATTGAGGAGGAATTAGGAAATCAAGCAAGATTCGCTGGAGCTATAGGTTTAGGTCCTAAAAATATATAGTTTTTTTAGCGCTTAAGTTTTTCTAAACGTGAGCCTTTTCTCATACTTAATTGGCACTTTATCCAATCAATACTTATTGGTAGTGCAAAAAAGAGTGGCAACAATGCAGAATTATTTTGTTTATTGGATACAAGTAAAGCGGATGCAATTGATAAGCTTCCTATGAGAATTGAATGGCCTAAAGTTTTTTGAGCCGTAAACATTTTTTTGAATTGCCTATCAGACTCGCCCATTCTTATTTGCAATTGTAAATCTCCCTGTTCTAATCTTTCTAAACTTTCATCTATTCTTTTGGGAATTCCAACAGCTTTCGATCCTAGTTCGCCAACTTGCCTTCCAAATTGGTTAATTAAATCGTTGGGACTTTGATTATTTGAAGTCATAAGTTCTATTAAATAAGGCTTGGTAACTGATACAAGGTTAAACCCTGGATCAAGCATTCTACCAACTCCTTCAAAAGTTGATAAAGCTCTCATCACAAAGATTAAATCTACTGGCAGTTGAAATGGCGTTTCATAAACCAGTTCGTATAAATCTCCAGATAATTTTTCAATAATATTAGGACTAAATGGAGGAGTTAAGGCTTCTTTAAGCATCAATCTGACTAATCTTCTGACTGGCCCTACATCAATATCTTTTGAAATTAGCCCAGCTTGTTGTAATTGACTAACTAGTGATGAGGCGTCTCTAAGAGCAGCAGCCTTAACCATCCCCCCTAATCTTGTTTGAAGATTATTTGAGATGTTCCCCATCATTCCAAAATCATAAAAAATTAATTTACCTTCACTTGAAACTGCTAAATTCCCTGGATGAGGATCTGCATGAAAAAAACCATAATTTACTAGTTGTTTTAAGTAGCTGATTGCACCTATCTCTGCAATTTTAGGTAAATCAATTTCTTGTAATTTTAATTTTTCTAAATCGCTTATTTTTGTCCCTTCTACATAACTTAAACAAAGCACTTTTTCACTGCTCATATCCCAAATTACTTCAGGAACTTCAACATTTTCATCATCAAGAAATTGCTGCCTAAATCTTGCTGCATATTGCGCTTCGCAATTAAAATCAAGTTCTTTCATCAGAACTTTCTTACACTCTTTAGCAATCTCAACCCAGTTTCTACCTCTACTCCAATTCTTATTTTTCTGCAATAATCCTGCTATTTGCTGCATTATGCCCAAATCGATAATAAACAATTCTTTTAAATTAGGTCTTTGAACTTTAAAAACTACTTTCTTACCATCTTTTAGAGTCGCCCTATGAACCTGAGCTAGTGATGCTGATCCAACCGGATCACATATTATTTGATCTATTTCATTAAACTTAGACCCTAGTTCATTTCTAATAGTCTCTTCAACTTGCGTAAATGAAAAATTAGGAACTTGATCCTGCAATTTAGACAATTCCTGTATCCAGGTATTAGGAATTAAATCAGGTCTCGCTGATAATAATTGTCCAATTTTAATAAATGCTGATCCAAGCTTTATTAATTGATTAGTAAACCACCTAGCTCTTTTAATTTGAACCCTACTTTTTTCATTATTCTTAGTTTGGAAAATTGTAAATCTAATATTATCTATCCATAAATTTATTAAAAGCGAAATCAGAGTTATCCAAATAAGAAAGGCCCTCTTCAATTTTTTTAAACGATAATGAAAAATGTGATAACTCATTTAATTTGATTATTTAAAGTTTTATTAAACAGATCAATTTGCTTATTGATACCTTCAATTTCATTTAAAGCTTTTTTTATTTTGGAATCTTGATAAGTATTTGAGGACTCATTTTCTTGAATATTTACCCCTTTTTTCATTCTTGAGGCTTCTTCGATTATGGATTCTTTTAAACTATCAAATTCTTTTTTGAGAATTTCTGGAGCATCCTGAGCAATATTTGTTGCTTCTTCAATTTTTTCAATTAATATCTCGTTTAATTTTTCGGTTACTTTCTTGATGGCAGCTTTTAAAAGGTAGTCAGAGTTGGTCATAAAAAATATATTGTTTCTACGGTAATTTTTTTTTCGATATGAACTAATAATAGATCAATACAGAACATTTCACGTAACTGATCATTTTGATAATTAATTTTTTATGCTTTTCCTATGTAAGTTTGTTTCTATATTATGCTTTTTTCTCTTTTTTCTTTTAACTTATATTTATAAACATGGTTAGGTATTTACATTAAAGATTTCTTCTAACCAAGAGCTCATCTAATTAACTACTAAAAAGGAGTTTTATTAAATTGGAAATTATTGAGTCAGATGTAGTTATTATCGGAGGAGGCCCGGCCGGATGTACTTGCGCACTTTATACATCTCGTTCAAACTTAAAGACAGTTATTTTAGATAAAAATCCATCTGTTGGAGCCTTAGCAATAACCCATCAAATAGCTAATTATCCAGGTGTTCCGGTTGATATAAGTGGGGAGAAATTACTTACTCTAATGAGAGAACAGGCTGTGCAATATGGTACAGACTATAGAAGAGCACAAGTGTTTGGAATAGACGCTAGTGGAGAATGGAAAATGGTTTATACACCCGAAGGCACTTTCAAAGCCAAAGCACTTGTACTTGCAAGTGGTGCAATGGGTAGGCCTGCATCATTTAAGGGCGAAGCGGATTTTCTTGGTAAAGGAGTAAGTTATTGTGCTACATGTGATGGGGCTTTTTATAAAAATAGAGAAGTTGCCGTTGTTGGAGTGAACAAGGAGGCAATTGAAGAGGCAACTGTCCTAACTAAATTTGCATCAACTGTGCATTGGATTACATCAAGTGACCCAAAATCAGATAATGAGGAAGCTATGGAATTGATGGATAATTCAAATATAAAACATTGGAGTAGAACAAGATTATTGGAAATATTGGGTGATGAAATGGGTGTTAATGGGGTTGTTGTAAAAAATAAGCAAGAAGAAAATCCTATCAATTTAAATTTAGATGGAGTCTTTGTCTATATGAGTGGTTCAAAGCCGATTACTGATTTTTTAGGTGATCAAATTGCTTTAAAAGAAGACGGAGGAGTAATTGTGGATGACTTCATGTCTACAAACTCTGATGGAGTATGGGCTATTGGAGATATAAGAAATACCCCATTTAAGCAAGCAGTAGTTGCGGCTTCTGATGGATGTATCGCCGCGATGTCAATTGATAGATATTTAAATAGTAGAAAAAATATAAGAGTAGATTGGATTCATTCTTAAAAATATTTCTGCTTAAATTTAAAGAGGTGTTGCTTCAGAAATATAAGCTACTCCTCCGTAGTAGCTTAAATCGTCCCTGATGTTATCTCTCATTTTATCTATTAATTCTTGCTCACAAAAAACAATTACATGAGCATTTGCTCCTAATCCTGTAAATTCCATATCTTCAGTAACAACTCTTTCAGGACCTCTGCCTGTGGCGTGTTTCATAACGGTATATCCAGGAACATTAGCTTTTTCTAATGTTTTAATGATTGCATCTAGTTCTCTTTCACTAAATATCAAGTCTAATCTTTTCATTTTTTATAGAGGGGAAAGTGGGATAATGGTATTTACTAAACTCATATATATGGGAATGCCAAGAACTATATTGAATGGGAAAGTTAGACCTAGTGTAGTTGAAATATAATAACTAGATTTAGCCTCTGGAACCGTCATCCTCATCGCTGCAGGAACTGCTAAATAAGAGGCGCTTGCACATAAAACCACAAATAAAAGTGCGTTGCCAGGTCCTAAAGATAAAAATCTTGCAACGAAAACACCAATAAATGCATTAAATAGAGGCATGAAAATAGCAAACCCAATCAAAAACGAACCCGCATTCTTCAATCTTGGTAATCTTTGAGCAGCGACTATTCCCATATCTAATAAGAAGAAGCATTCTGCTCCATAGAATAATTGTCCAGTAAAAGGCTCCATTTTTGCAATTCCTGAGGGATTACTGGAAGCAGTCAGAAATCCTACAATTAAGCTTGAAAGCAATAAATAAACTGATCCATTCAAAAGTGATTCGTGTAATATTGCGCTTAGATGCATTTTTCTTGATTTTGGTCTATTTTTTGGAGCTGCAAATTTCACAAGTAATAATCCAACAATGATTGCAGGAGATTCCATTAAAGCTAAGGCGCCAACCATAAATCCATCAAAAGCTATTTTTTGACTTTCTAAAAAACTTTCTGCGGAAATAAATGTAACAGCACTAATTGAACCGTATGCTGCTGCTATTGCGGCTGAATTAAAGACATCAAACTTAAATCTTAAAATTAAAAATCCAATCAGAGGGATTACCAGTGACATCAGTATTGCAGCGCTTAAAGTAGGCAATACTTGATTTGTAAACCCACTTTTCTGTATCTCTATACCTCCTTTAAATCCTATAGCTAATAACAAATATAAGGAGAAGAGTTTAGGTAATGGAGCTGGTATTTCTAAATCAGATTTAAAGAGTACTGATGTTGCTCCAATCAAAAAGAAAAGAACTGGCGGGGCTAATACATTTTGCAGAATTGGATTTATTTCCATAAATTACGAAGCTATTTCATTTAGAGCAGTTTCTAAAGCTTCTTTTCTTGTTTCAATAATGCCTTCAACTCCAAACTTAGCCAATCTATCCTTCACTTTTTCATTTGCACCAGCAACAAATGCTTTCCTGGAATTATTTTTTGCTTCTTGCATCATATCCTCTATTGCGAGAGTCGCCGTGACTCCAAGTCTTGGTACATCAGTGATATCTAATATCAAAACCTTGTAGTTTCTTACAAGCATCATTCTTTCAGATATTCCTTTAGCTGCTCCAAAACTAAGTGGTCCTTTTAGTCTAAACAACATTACTTCTCCTGAACATCTATCCAGAAGTGCTTTTTCATCAGCAGGCAATGCATTTTTTGCTTGATCATCTTTTGATAAAGGATTATCCTCATCCATACCTTCTAGTTGAGTTTCGGTTATTGAATCAATAGTGAGCATATTTGCTATGAATACACCGACTAAAACTGCCCAAATTAAATCCCAAAAAACTGTCATTAAAAGTACGCCGTACATTACTACTGATGTTTTTAAAGATAATTTGTGAGCCCTCCTCAAGAATCCCCAATCAATAATATCTAGACCTACTTTTATAAGAATTCCTGCTAGCAATGCAGTTGGTATTTGCTCAGCTAAAGGTCCAGCACCAACTAAAACTATCAACAATACAACTGAGTGAACCATACCAGATATAGGAGTTGATCCTCCAGATTTAACATTTATAACTGTTCTCATGGTTGCTCCTGCTCCAGGTAAACCTGAAAACAGACCTGCTACAGCATTTCCTATTCCCTGACCAATAAGTTCTCTATCAGAATTATGTTTTGTTTGAGAGATATTGTCTGCTACTAGAGATGTCAGTAAGGAGTCAATAGCTCCAAGTACTGCTAGGACTAATCCTGCCTTGAAAATAATTGGGAAATATTGATTAAAACTTGGGAAATTTAAAGATGGAACTCCCCTCGGAATTTCTCCAATTCTATCAATAGCTCCGTCTCCAAAAATTAAAATTGATATAGGAGTTACTATCAATAAGGCCAATAGAGGAGAAGGAACCCATTGACTTATTTTTCTAGGAGTTAGAAATACTATACCTAGAGTCATTATTGCTACTCCAATAGCAGCACCATTTGGCTGGAAATTTGAAAATACAGTAGATAAAGATTCGACTACCCCACCACGAGTGCTAATACCTAGTAATGGTCCAATCTGAAGTGCAATGATTATGACTCCAATACCAGACATAAATCCTGACACAACAGAATATGGAACTAAAGTAATGTATTTTCCTAGTTTTAGAATCCCAAATAATATTTGCAGTAAGCCTCCAATGACTACCGCTGCCATCACTAAAGGTAAAATTTGTCCTGCAGAGAGATCTCTTGGAACCCCCACTGCTGCTAAGCCTGCTACTACGCCAGCAACAGTTACACTCATGGGACCGGTAGGTCCGCTAACCTGAGCAGGTGTCCCACCGAACAATGCGGCTAAAAAACCAACTACTACTGCCCCATATAGTCCATAAATTGCTCCGCCAGGTCCTAACGCAGCATTACCAAAAGCAAGAGCGAGAGGTAAAGCCACCACTGCGGCTGTGATCCCTCCTAGAATATCTCCTCTTACATTCTTTAAATGAAATCCATTAATTATTTTCAAAGATACTCTCCTTAAAATAAATACTTAACTAAAAGATATTATCTCTTTATGACGTAAATTTGTGAAAAATGAAGTTTGTGCAAAATATTTTTGTAACTTTTTTTGCTTTTTTAAAATAAATTTTAGTTACTTTTCCTGAACAAAAGTAGTCTCTGATTGATTTATGTGCGAGGCAAGCGATTAATGTATTAGATAAATATTTTTCAATTTAATAATATTCAAATGAATTCGATTATTCGTCCAAGAAGATTAAGAAGAACTGAGGCAATTAGAGAAATGGTTAGAGAAAACCATTTGGCGGCATCGGACTTTATCTATCCATTATTTATTCATGAAAAAGATTTTAAAGAGGAAATTTCCGCGATGCCCGGAACTTACAGATGGGATTTTAATGGCTTATTAAAAGAGGTTACTAGGGCATGGGAATTGGGAATTAGATGTGTGGTTCTTTTCCCAAAAATTAACGATAGCTTAAAGACTGAAGATGGAGCAGAATGTTTTAATGAGGACGGTTTAATACCTAAAGCTATTAGAATGTTAAAAAAAGAGATTCCAGAAATGGCAATAATGACAGATGTTGCCTTGGACCCTTACTCGTGTGATGGACATGATGGCTTAGTTGATGAAACTGGAAAAATATTGAATGATGAAACGATTGAAATTTTAAAAAAACAAGCTTTAACTCAAGCTAGAGCTGGAGCAGATTTTATTGGCCCTAGTGACATGATGGATGGGAGAGTTGGTGCAATTAGGACTGCTCTTGATAGTGAAGGATATAGTGATGTAGGTATTATTAGTTATACAGCTAAATATTCATCTGCTTATTATGGTCCGTTTAGAACTGCTTTAGATTCGGCTCCTAGAGAAAATAGTAAGAAAGTAATTCCAGATAATAAGTCTACATATCAAATGGACCCTGCCAATTCAAAAGAGGCTTTAATTGAATCTGCATTGGATCAGTATGAAGGAGCTGATATTTTGATGGTAAAACCAGGAATTTCATATTTGGATATTGTTTATAGACTAAGCGCATTTTCAAATAAGCCCATAGCTGCATACAACGTTAGTGGGGAGTATTCCATGGTAAAGTCTGCTGCTATGAAGAACTGGATTAACGAAAAAGATATTGTTTTAGAGACATTGCTTAGTTTTAAAAGAGCAGGAGCAAAATTAATACTCACTTATCATGCTTGTGATGCATCACAATGGTTGCAGGATACTTAAAAACTCATTATTAACAAAAATTTGGTTTATTCTTAGATAAGTAATAAATTAATTGCTTTGTTTTGAAGTTTTCACAAGGAGTAAATAGGATTGGTCACATTGCACTTAGAGTAGAGAATCTCGAAAGGGCGAAATCTTTTTATATTAAGCTGGGTATGAATTTGGTTTGGGATGATAAAGATTGGTCTTATTTAGAGGCAGGTAAAGGGAAAGATGGACTTGCGTTGTTAGGCCCCAGCTACAAAGCTGCGGGACCTCACTTTGCTTTCCATTTTGAAAATAAAAAAGAAGTGGAAAATATTCAAAATGATTTAAGAAATTCTGGTGTACAAGTTGGTCCTTTACATGAGCATAGAGATGGAACAGCATCTTTTTATATGAAGGATACTGAAGGAAACTGGCTTGAGATGCTTTATGTTCCTCCTGAAGGGATTCAATCGAATGTTTGATTCTTTTTTTTTGTATGCAAGAGAAAAGTTATTCTAAAAAATCATATTCAGATAACACCTTAAAAGAAGAAGCTATAAACCTTTTAGAGTGGGATTTATTAAAAACGCATTTATCTTCATTCGCCTCAACGGAAATGGGTAAACGATCAATTTTAAGTTTTGTTATACCTTCAGATTACGATGCTTCTAAAAGACTTTTGAATGAAACTGTCGAAATTAACGAGCTAGAAAAAAATTTAGATAAATCAATTAGTTTTTCTGGTGTTTTTGATATTAGTAGAAATATTGAAATTTGTTCGAAGGGAGGTGTAATTTCATCTTATGAATTCTTAGAAATAGCGAAAACAATTGCTTCAGCAAGAAATTTAAAAAAAATCTTGTTAGATTTTGAACAAAGGCCTTATATTTCATCATTCACAAAAAATTTAATTGACCATCAAAATATTGAAACTATCTTTAAAAAAGGTATTGAATCGAATGGAAGGATTTCAGACAATGCTAGTAATGAACTATCTATTCTTAGAAAAGAATTTTTATCTAAGAAACTTGAAAGAAAAATATTAGTTGAGAAATTTATTCAAAAGAATTTAGCTTATTTGCAAGATACTACTATTGGAGATCGATATGGAAGGCCTGTTTTAGCAGTGAAAGTTAATTATGTAGAGAAATTTAAAGGAATAATTCATGACTCTTCATCTTCAGGGAATACAGTATATTTTGAGCCTGAAAGTGTAGTAACTAAAGGTAATAAGATTGCTTCTTTAGAGGCTAGGATCACAGCAGAAGAATTTAAATTACTTAAGAAATGGTCTCAGGTTGTTAGTGATAATTCAAAAAATCTTATTGAAATGGCATCCATTTTATTAAGATTAGAAAATGCCCTAACTCGTTCAAGATATTCGCAATGGATTGGAGGTAAAACTCCTACATTTGAGAAAAATCCTATTATTTCTTTAATTGGTTTTTCTCATCCATTATTGATTTGGGAACATAAGAAAAAAGGAGCCCCTCCACCAGTAGCTATCGATTTTTATATAAATAGAAATATTAAGGTTGTAGCTATTACAGGTCCAAATACTGGAGGTAAAACAGCAGCTTTAAAAGGTTTGGGCTTGTCTTTACTTATGGCTAGAGCAGGATTATTGATACCTTCAACTAATAATCCTATTATCCCTTTTTGTCCAAACATATATGTGGATATAGGAGATAATCAATCATTAGAAGAAAATTTATCTACCTTCAGTGGGCATATATCCCGTATAAAAGAGATATTAGATTCACTTGATTATAAGAAAGGATTATCAGTTGTTTTGTTAGATGAGATTGGATCTGGCACAGATCCTGTTGAAGGAAGTGCTCTTGCGATGGCTTTATTAAAAGAATTTGCAAATAAATCCGATATCACTTTGGCAACTACACATTATGGAGATATTAAGGCTTTAAAATATAACGACTCAAGATTTGAAAACGTATCAGTTGCCTTTGATGAGGAATCTTTGAAGCCAAAATATATACTCAACTGGGGTATTCCTGGGAGAAGTAATGCTTTGTCAATTTCAAAGAGAATTGGTCTCGATGAAAGCATACTCAATGAAGCTGCAAATTATTTAAAGCCAAAAGAAGTTGACAATATTAACAGTATTATTAAAGGACTTGAGGAAGAGAGGATTAAACAACAAAATTCTGCAGAAGCTGCTGCAGAATTGATTGCAAGGACTGAAATATTACATGATGAACTGAAGAGAAATTATGAATATCAAAAAATAAATGCTCAAAAAATCCAGGAAATTGAAAGGTCTAAATTATCAAAACATATTATATCCGCTAAAAAAGAGGTGATAGATTTGATTAAAAAATTAAGAGATAAAAATGTGAATGGAGAGGATACGAGAATTATTGGAAAAAGATTAAAGGAAATTGAGACGGAACATTTAACCCAAAAAAAATCTGAAAAGTCAATATCATGGAACCCCCAGGTAGGCGATTTTGTAAAGATTAAAAGTCTAAATAGTACGGGACAAATTGTAGATTTAGATAAAAAAGGTGGTTTTTATGAAATTAAATGTGGTTCATTTAGAAGCACCTTATCTGCAAATGAATTTGAAGGTATTAATGGAGAAAAGCCTAATTTCAAAAGGTCAAAAATTGAGATCAATTCTACAAGAGAAGATTTTTCTTTTTCTAAAATTAGAACGAGTAAAAATACAATTGACGTAAGAGGGTTAAGAGTTCATGAAGCCGAAATAATTATTGAGGAGAAAATTAGAAAATTTCATGGACCGTTATGGATTGTTCATGGAATTGGCACAGGGAAATTAAAGAAAGGACTAAGAAATTGGTTATCAGGTTTAAATTATGTTGATAAGATTGAAGATGCAGCCAACAACGAGGGTGGCCCTGGTTGCAGTATTGCGTGGATAAAATAAAATTTAAAATACCTAAAAAACAATTTAATAAACGTATTAAGTGCAATTTATTGATCAAGCCAACATTATTCTTAAAGCTGGAAAAGGGGGAAATGGAATAGTTTCATTTAGAAGAGAAAAATTCGTTCCTGCGGGAGGACCTTCGGGGGGAAATGGTGGCAGAGGGGGTTCAGTTATTTTGATGGCTGATAATAATCTTCAAACATTATTAGATTTCAACTTCAAACGTGAAATAATCGCTGAAGATGGATGCAAAGGAGGTCCTAATAAGAGATCAGGTGCTTCAGGTGAAGATACAATCCTTAAAGTACCCTGCGGTACAGAAATAAGGGATATTAAAACCGGCATTATTTTAGGAGACTTAACTAAACATAAACAGAGTTTAACTATTGCCATTGGAGGAAGAGGTGGACATGGTAATGCTTACTATTTAAGTAATCAAAATAGAGCCCCAGAATCATTCACTGAAGGAAAAGATGGTGAGATATGGGAGGTTCAATTAGAACTAAAACTTCTTGCAGAGGTTGGGATTATAGGTCTTCCAAATGCTGGGAAAAGTACCTTGATTTCTGTTTTATCATCTGCCCGTCCAAAAATCGCAAATTATCCTTTCACAACTTTAATACCTAACTTAGGTGTAGTAAGAAAAATTGATGGGAATGGTTGCCTTTTTGCGGATATTCCTGGATTAATATCAGGGGCAGCTGATGGAGTAGGTTTAGGCCATGATTTTTTAAGGCATATCCAAAGAACGAAGATACTTGTTCACTTAATTGATGCAATTGCAGAAAATCCTTTATATGATTTTGAGATAATTGAGCAGGAATTAAAAAAATATGGAAAAGGTCTTTTAGATAAAGAGAGGATAATAGTATTGAATAAAATGGAGCTGGTAGATGATGATTATTTGAAAATAATTTCTAAAAAGTTAGAAGATTTATCTAAAAAGAAAGTTTTTGTTATTTCTTCATCTTTAAAAAAAGGTTTATCTTCACTGCTTTCTGAAGTATGGAAAAGGATCTAACTTAAATTTAAAATTTTTTTATAAAAAAAATACTTGATTTAATAATGAAAATTAGTCATAAATAAGATACCTCTTTAAATACAATATGAATTTCTATACTTGCTTTGATCAACAAGGAAAAATAATAGCTAGATGTCAAACCATTCAAGATATTGAGGTTTTGAAGAAAATGGGAAGACCAATTGTAGAAGTCAAGGAAATGAAAAATGAAGAGTCGGTTGTATGTTCACTTACAGGAAGTCCATCCGACTTTAATAGAGATTATTAAAAGAATTAATAAATAAAAAAGGGCTTCAAAAGCCCCTTTTTTATTGTGCATTATCTATCAAAAGAAAACTTAATCATCATAAACAAGACATTCTGGTTCATCCGGGTTGGCATCGCAGAATAGTTCCAAAGCATTAGGGTCATGTTTATCATCTGGATGATGATCCTTATACTCTTCGAGTTCTTTTAGTTCTTCAGTTAAATGTCTGACCTTTGGAAGATTGCCCTCTGCTTTTGCAGATTCGATTTCCGATTGATCTTTTTGGATGTGTTCGTCAATGGATTTCATTTTAAGCTTTTCGTACTTTAGTAGACATACATAACATAGTTAATTTCTAATGAAATTGCATTATCTATGAACTAAATAAGTGTTCATTACAACATCATTTTTTTTTGAAATTAATTTATTTATTTTTTTAGGTCTCCACTTTCATTATTTCCTTTAGCGATGGTAAAACTGGGATTATTTGATTTGGGTTTAAAGGAAATAAAGCTTTGTAGTAATCTTTTTTCCATTCATTGTCAAAGCATGTCCTATGTACGTTAGATAATTTAAAGAATTTTAATCTCCATTCAATAATCTTTTCAAAACTTGATAGTTCTTGTTCAGTACATTTGAAAAGTTTGCTATATATCAATTCCCATCTTATGAGCGTTGGAAAAAGGTAAATATCTGCGTAGGTTAAATCTTCTCCAAATATCCAGTCCCCTTTATTTTTCTGTAGTAAATTTTCAATTTCATTTATAGCTGCGAAAAGATTTTTACTTGCTTTTTCGTAAGCTGACTGGTTTCTGGCGAAACCACATTTATATACGCCATCATTAATATTTTTATTAATTAAATCTAAAAATTTTTGATTACCATTTTTAATACTTAATGCCTGGTATTTCGATTCACTTTTTATTGAATTGAGTAGTCTTAAAATCTGTGAACTTTCATTAGACAGAATATTTACTTCATCTTTTACAAAGCTTATTAAAAGAGGTAATGTCGCTCTAAAAATAATTTTTTTATTAGCTTTTTTGTAAAGGTCTGAAAGTCTTATACATCCTTTAATCTTTGTATTGAAAATCCATTCGCCATGCTCAACATCTGCCTTTAAAAAAATTACTTTAATTTTTTTAGATAAATCTTTTATTTCGTGTAAGAGTAAAGTTCTTTGACACCATGGACAAGAATGACCTACTAATAAATAAATTTGTCCATTCTCATTATTAATATCGTATTCACTATTAATTGTTATACCTTTAGGCCTTTTATAATTACCATGTAAGTCTGATGGCGCGAAGCCATTCATTAATTGGGTCCAGAACCAAAACCAGAATTTTCTGGAGGCCTTTATAAGGTATTTATTTTGCATAAAATTTTATTTTTAAAGAAAAAATGACTGTTCGAAGAATACTTATCGTTTCAGGCACTCATGGGAATGAAATTAATCCTGTTTGGGCTGTTAAGCAATTTAATAGAAAGGAAAATAGTGTAAATAATGGTATTGAGTATGAGTACATCATAGGTAATCCTGCTGCCTATGAAAAAGGTTGCAGATATATAGATGTAGATTTAAATAGATCTTTTAATGAAAGTGAGAATTTTGACCGACACAAGGATAGCTTCTATGAAACTAATAGAGCCAATTTTTTAGTAGATGAATTTGGAATTAACGGATCTAAACCCTGTCAAATTGCAATCGATTTGCACACTACTACTGCAAATATGGGAACAAGCATTGTTATGTATGGGAGGAGATCCAAAGATTTTTGTTTAGCTGCATTACTGCAGAACAAATTTGGATTGCCTATTTATTTGCACGAAAAAGATAAAGCCCAAACAGGCTTTCTTGTAGAAGCTTGGCCATGTGGTTTAGTTATTGAGATAGGAGCTGTCGCACAAAATTTTTATGATCAAAATATTATAAATAGATTTTCTCTAATAATTAGCTCCCTAAGGGAAGAGATAGATAAATTAAAAAATAAACTTATAGAACTTCCAAAGGAATTATTGGTCCACGTTCATCAAGGGAGTATAGATTATCCAAGAGATGAAAAGGGAGATATTGATGGCATAATTCATCCTGAGAGAATAAACCAAGATTGGAAAATGATTAAAAAAGGAGATCCATTATTTCTGGATAGCCAAGGGATAATCCACAAGTATGAACGGGACCAATTGATTTGGCCTGTTTTTATCGGAGAAGTTGCCTATAAGGAAAAAAAAATTGCCATGAGTTATACAAAAAAAGAAGTGATTTGTTCCCAAAAAAAATGGGTTCAAGAGTTTGAAAGTTTTTAAATTATGAAACCGGAACAATAAATCGTTGAAATCTAATAAGGATTTTTTATTTTATAGATAAGTTTAGTTAATATTTAATAATTTGATTTTTTTTTTTAATTTTTAAACCTTAAAAACCTAAATTCTTTCGCTCCAATAAATAACAGCTCCAAAAGCCTCTAATTGCAGTCGTCTATGCTTAGCCTCTCTTAAGGAAACTACCTCTCTCGATCTTTTCCCGTTAAGAAGCCATTCGATTATTACCAAGTTGAATCCTCAATAACAAAGAAAATATTAAGACATGGAAGCTCTTTTCTTCCGTTTTTCAAGTTATAAGTTTACTTAAAGAAAAAATATTTACACATTTTTAGCAATTTTGGTCTAAAATCTTCGAAGCGGAAACTTTTTCCGTTTTTATTTACACGTCTCATTTAAGAGACATATTTCACGAACTCATGACAACTATTCAGCAGCAGCGTTCTTCGCTGTTAAAAGGTTGGCCACAGTTTTGTGAGTGGGTAACATCAACTAACAACAGAATTTATGTTGGTTGGTTCGGCGTCTTAATGATCCCTTGCCTTCTTACAGCAGCGGCTTGCTTCATCGTTGCATTCATCGCAGCACCACCAGTAGACATCGACGGAATTAGAGAGCCAGTTGCTGGTTCATTCCTATATGGAAACAACATCATCTCAGGTGCAGTTGTTCCTTCATCTAACGCTATTGGTCTACACTTCTACCCAATTTGGGAAGCAGCTACTGTAGATGAGTGGTTATACAACGGTGGTCCTTACCAGCTTGTAATTTTCCACTTCCTAATTGGTATTTCAGCATACATGGGAAGACAGTGGGAGCTTTCATACCGTTTAGGTATGCGTCCTTGGATCTGCGTTGCATATTCTGCACCAGTTTCAGCAGCTTTCGCAGTATTTCTTGTATACCCATTCGGTCAAGGTTCATTCTCTGACGGAATGCCTCTAGGTATCTCTGGAACATTCAACTTCATGTTTGTTTTCCAGGCAGAGCACAACATTCTTATGCACCCATTCCATATGGCTGGTGTTGCTGGTATGTTCGGAGGATCTTTATTCTCAGCTATGCACGGTTCACTTGTTACTTCATCTCTAATCAGAGAAACAACTGAGACAGAATCTCAGAACTATGGTTACAAGTTCGGACAAGAAGAAGAAACATATAACATCGTTGCAGCTCATGGCTACTTCGGTCGTTTGATCTTCCAATATGCAAGTTTCAACAACAGCAGAAGTCTTCACTTCTTCCTAGCTGTATTCCCAGTTGTTTGTGTATGGTTAACTTCAATGGGTATCTGCACAATGGCATTCAACCTTAACGGTTTCAACTTCAACCAGTCAGTTGTTGATGCAAACGGTAAGATTGTTCCTACATGGGGTGACGTTCTTAACAGAGCAAACCTAGGTATGGAAGTAATGCACGAGCGTAACGCTCACAACTTCCCACTTGATCTAGCAGCAGCTGAGTCTACAACAGTAGCTCTTTCAGCTCCAGCTATCGGTTAAGCTTAAAGTTCTTAAATATACAAGCCCCCTCTTTGGGGGCTTTTTTTTGTTTAATTTTCAATTGGTTTCATATAATGTTTATATATAGATAAAACATTTGATATTTTTATGAGTAGTAGTTTTGGAAAAATTTTTCGTGTTAGTACTTTTGGAGAATCACATGGTGGTGCAGTAGGAGTTATCCTTGATGGATGTCCCCCAAAGTTAGAAGTAGATATAAATCTGATACAAAATGACTTAGATAGGCGTAGACCTGGACAAAGTGACATTACAACACCCCGAAATGAAGAAGATAAAATTGAAATATTAAGTGGGATAAAGGAAGGATTAACTCTTGGAACTCCAATAGCGATGATGGTAAGAAACAAGGATCAAAGACCAGGAGATTATGATAATTTGGAGCAAGTATTTAGACCTTCTCATGCAGATGGTACATATCATTTGAAATATGGAATTCAGGCAAGTTCTGGTGGTGGAAGAGCTTCTGCAAGAGAAACAATTGGGAGAGTGGCAGCTGGTGCTGTAGCAAAACAATTATTAAAAAACTTTTGTAATACTGAAATACTATCTTGGGTAAAGCGTATACATGATATTGATTCTGATATAAATAAAGAGAAGATTTCACTTAATAAAATAGATTCTAATATTGTTAGATGTCCTGATGAAAAGGCATCAGCAGAAATGATCGAGAGAATTAAGGAATTAAAGCGTCAAGGAGACTCTTGTGGAGGTGTTATTGAATGTCTTGTAAAAAATGTTCCGTCTGGTCTTGGGATGCCAGTTTTTGATAAATTAGAAGCTGATTTAGCGAAGGCTTTGATGTCTTTGCCTGCCACGAAAGGTTTTGAAATAGGTTCAGGTTTCTCAGGAACTTATTTGAAAGGAAGCGAACATAATGATGCCTTCATCAAGTCTGATGATATTAGCAAGTTAAGAACAATATCTAACAATTCAGGAGGTATACAGGGAGGAATAAGTAATGGCGAAAATATAGAGATGAAGATAGCTTTTAAACCTACAGCAACAATAGGGAAAGAACAGAAAACAGTAAATGCTGAAGGCAAAGAAGTATTGATGAAAGCAAAAGGGAGACATGATCCTTGCGTTCTACCAAGAGCAGTTCCTATGGTTGATGCTATGGTAGCTTTAGTACTTGCTGATCATTTACTTTTGAATCAAGCTCAATGTGGCTTAATGAGTAATTAGTAGTTTTGTTAATAAATTATATTTTTCTTTAATTTAATTATTTTTGAGCAGTTCAAATATTTTTGGATCAAATTTTTTGTTTATAATCGCTTTATCTCCAATCACGATTGCTTTATATCCTAAAGATTTATAAGTTTTTACATCATTGATTGATAGGCCTCCAGCAGCAATGAAATTAATTTTTTTAAAGTTGAGTACATCTATCGAATTTTCTTTACTTTTTATTGGATAAATTTTGATAATTTTGCAATTTAAATTTATCGCTTCCTCAAGATCTTTTAAATTTTTAATTCCGGGAATTAATAAATAATTTTTTGACTTTGCATAATTGAAAAGATCTTTATCCCAAAATTTCATCATCGAAAAATTTAGTCCAATTTTCAATGAATCTTCTATTGATTGCTTATTAAATATGGAGGCAGAGCCTAAATTAATTTTTGGATATTTGAGTTTGATTTCGGATACAAAATCAAACCAATTTTGGTTATTTGACCAACTTATTTCAATATTCTTTAATCCTAATTTTACTAAGCTTTCTAATTCTTCAAAAAATGAATTCCTTATAAATGTATTTGAGTAAATATTATCATCAGGTTTTATCAATAAAAAAAAAGATTCTTTTAGCAGTAAATCTGAAAAAGAATCTTCCTTAATGTTCATTAAGTATTTAAATTTTTAATATTAGATATAGTTTGCTACCTTAACTTCTGATCGGTTAAGCAAATCTTGAATATCTTCAGTATCTATAGTTTCCCTTTCAATTAGCATTTGCGCCATTTCGTCCAGTACAGTTCTATTATCAGATAAAACTTTTGTAGCTCTTTTATAAGCAACATCAACAAGTTCTGAAACTTCTACATCAATTGTTGCAGCAGTGTCTTCAGAAAAGTCTCTTGTAGAACTCATATCTCTTCCAAGAAACATTCCTCCTTGGGATTGTCCTAGAGCAACTGGCCCTATTTTGTCGCTCATGCCAAATTTAGTAATCATTTGTCTTGCTACATTGGCAACTTGTTGTAAATCATTTGACGCACCAGTTGTTACCTCTTCTTCTCCATAGACTATTTCTTCAGCAACTCTTCCACCTAAAGCAACAGCCATTTGATTTTGGAGGTAGGAACGAGAGTAAAGACCTGATTCCATTCTTTCTTCACTTGGAGTAAAGAAGGTTAAACCTCCAGCTTGACCTCTAGGAATTATTGAAACTTTTGCTACAGGATCATAATCAGGCATTAAAGCGCCAACAAGTGCGTGACCAGCTTCATGATAAGCAACTAATTCTTTTTTCTTGTCACTAATAACTCTATCTTTCTTTTCTGGACCAGCCATAACTCTTTCAATAGCATCACCAACTTCATCATTACTTACTTTATCTAGATCTTTTCTAGCTGCTAGTATTGCTGCTTCATTTAAAAGATTAGCTAAATCTGCACCTGTAAATCCTGGTGTTCTTCTAGCAACTTTATCTAAATCAACATCTTTTGAAAGCGTTTTATCTTTCGCATGAACATTTAATATCTGTAGTCTTCCAGCGTAATCTGGTCTATCTACTGTTACCTGTCTATCGAATCTTCCAGGACGCATTAAAGCTGAATCTAAGACATCAGGTCTGTTTGTAGCAGCAACTATTATTATCCCTGAATTACCTTCAAAACCATCCATTTCAGTAAGGAGTTGGTTTAATGTTTGTTCTCTTTCGTCATTTCCTCCGCCCATACCAGCACCTCTTTGTCTTCCAACTGCATCTATTTCGTCAATAAATACAATACAAGGAGCATTCTTTTTGGCTTGTTCAAATAGATCTCTAACTCTGCTAGCTCCAACTCCTACAAACATCTCTACAAATTCTGAACCAGATATTGAGAAAAAAGGTACACCTGCTTCTCCAGCTACTGCTTTCGCTAACAATGTTTTTCCTGTTCCAGGAGGGCCAACAAGAAGAACTCCTTTTGGAATTTTTGCACCGACTGCAGTAAATCTATCTGGGCTCCTAAGAAAATCTACAACTTCTGTGAGTTCTAATTTTGCACCTTCAACTCCAGCAACATCTGAAAAGGTTACTTGTGTAGATGGTTCCATTTGCAATCTAGCTTTGCTTTTACCAAAACTCATGGCAGGGTTACCACCTCCTGCATTACCACTTTGGGATCTTCTGAAAAGAAAAAATAGGCCTCCAATCAAAAGTACTGGGAAAATTAAGCTACTTACAGCCTGTTGCCAAGGGTTGGCTAATTTAGTAGGAGTTACAGCTATGTCTACATTATTCTCAGTCAGTATTTTTAATAAATCTTTGTCAGGGGCTAAATTGACCTCAGACCTGCTCCCATCATTTTCAATAACTTGAGCTGTGGCATTATCTGGAGATATTAGGACTCTACTGATTTCTTTATCTTGAACTGCCTCTATAAAATCACTATATCTCAAGGTTTTTGTAGAACTTTCGGTACTAGGTTTATCAAAAACTGAAGTACCAATGAAAATTACAGTAATAACAGCTAGGACATAAAGTCCTACGTTTCTCCAACGTTTGTTCACGATAAAAAATCTTTAATAAATCTATAATACTAATAATAAAACAATATTAAGAGCGTCTTAGAACATCTACTACACTTTTGAATGCAAACCATTCAGGAATTGGTTCGCCATTCCTTAATTTCTTTCTAAATTCAGTACCACTAAGTTTCATAATTTCATAATTAAATTCTTTTGCTTCTTCAGCCGTTATGTATCCTTTTTCCTTCGTATAAACTAAATTTTTTGAAGGAACAGTTTGCATCATCAATTCATCTGCACACTTATTCGCAAAATTTTGGGCGTCATATGGACCATAAAAATCTTCACCAGTTGATGACGACTTACAACCAGCCATATCTCTACCAATAATAAAGTGGGTGCAGCCATAATTTCTTCTGATTATCATATGTTGAAGAGCTTCTCTTGGCCCTGCCATATGCATTGAATAAGGTAAAAAAGCCCATTTTATTCTTTCATCAGATATTTCCTCTTCTAATTCTTTATAGGTCAAATATCTAACTTTTCCAGGGATATCATCTTGTTGAGTTGGCCCACAAGTTGGATGAACTAAAACAACTGAGTTAGAGGAGACATTATCTGAAAGTAAGGCATTAGTAAATAATTCATAATGTGCTCTATGAATTGGATTTCTGCATTGAAATGCAACTACATCATGATTTGATGGCAGTGTAGATCTAACTTCTTCTGGGGTTTTGCAGGGGAATTCTCTAATTGGTAGTTCGAAACCATAAACTCTTCCTCCTATATAAAATCTCCCTCTCTCGTTAAAAATCATCTTAACAGCAGGATGATCTAAAGAATTAGTACCATAACAAAGTTTAGCTTCTAAGGATTTGTCAGGCTCCCATTTAGAGCTAACTTCTAAAACTGCAATTTTTTGTTTTTTATAGGTAAGCAATATTGTCTCTCCAGCTTTTACTTTTTCATTATTTGAATCAAATACAATAGGCAAGCCAAAAAGCAATCCGTTTGTATTTCTATTATTTTTAATTACCGAATTGTAGTTATTTTCATCCATAAAACCTTCCAATGGAGAAAAAGCTCCAACCATCAAAAGTTCTACATCGCATGCATTTCTCTCGCTACATTCAAACTCATGAGTAGCTTTAGAGATAAGATCATTTTTAAGTTTTTTATCTTTGATAATTAAATTTTTTAGTTCCCCTCCATAAGGCGGAATTAGTCCGTTAGTATCTGTTTTAGTTTTTTGTTGTAATGCCATTTTTTAAATTAATAAAGAAAAATTTTGAAAAAAAAAGAGGGGTTTAACCCCCTTTTTCTCTTGAGTAGGATTTATGCCTTTCTTCCGTAAAGCTCCCCAATTATTTTTACATCAAGTGGATCCTTTGAACCCATGTCTGTATCTGAAGGTTGAATAGCTTCAAAAGTACCAGCAAATTCGTCTGTGTCAGAATCTACATTGTTGATTGAAAGAGTAATAACGCCAGTACCATTTACATCAACTTTAATATTTTCTTTTGCAAGTTCTTCGTCATCTCCTCCTAATGCAACTAAACCTTGAGCATATTCAACACCAGTATTTTTAGCTCTTGCCTTAGGATCTAGAAAGTCACCAGTTCTGTAGTTAGGTGTAAATGTTGAACCACTAACCTCAGTTCCTGGCTCAATAGATGAAGGTAAATCAGCTGTAAGATCTTTTGCTGAGAATGCAAATGGGACCTCTAAACCACCAGGAGTTAATACAGTAATAAGTTGAAAATCAATACCACCTTTTTCAGTGAAAGTTCCTGAATCAATATCTCCATAAACTTCTGTCACTGTGGTGTTATTTCTAGGACTAATAATTTTTGTAGAAACAAATTCTGCAGCTTTTCGTTTTGTCCCTGGTACTTTTACATAAACTTCGGTTGGATGCATGCATATTCCTTTAAGGCTATCTCCATTCCCTAGAGATATTGATCCGACAAGAGATGAGTCTAATGTAGGGCAATCATTAGCTTTTCCTGTGTTAACAACATCTGTGAATTGTGCATTTCCTCTTTCAGAAAAAGCAAATGTTTTAACAGGTATGAAAGCAAAAGTTATACAAATTGAAATAACAAAAGCTAAGAAAGAACGAATTCTCATAATTAAAGTTGCAGTAAAGTTCTGTGACGATAGATTAAAGGTCATCTAATAAGTTCAGTACGGATATTACAAGGGAAAGGACCATAAAAGATAGGACTATTAAATCCTCGAAACAACCCGTAGCTTTTTAGATTTTAAAAAACTGGAATTATTTTAAGCTATCACATTATTTTTAATGATTAAGATTACAAAAAAATACAAATTAAAAATTTTTTTTATTTTTTTAATGAAATAATTTGGGTTATTAATTTATTTGCTAAATCAATTTTTGATGTTTTTTTAATGTAGTGTTCCATATCGTTAGTATCGAATAGCCAACCTTCATTTTTTGCCAAAAAGCCAAATCCTTGTCCTTCAAGATCAATTGGATTTGCGAATAGATAATCACAACCCTTTTGGATAATCTTTTCTTTAATTGTCACTCGTGCTTCTTCGATAGATCCTGTAAAAGCACAAAAGCCTACAAAAACTTGGTTATCTTTTTTTGATTTACTAATTGTTTTTAAAATATCTGGTACTAGCTCAAAGTTTTGATTCAAATGAGCATTAATTTGATTTTTTGGTATTTTAGCTGAAGTATCAGAGGTTATCTTGAAATCAGATACTGCTGCATTCATAAAAAAATAATCACAATTTGATATTTCATTATTAAGTGCCTTTATTAAATCAACACTAGTGTCAATCTCATATCTTTTTATTCCATCAGTAAGATTCTTATCGATTTTTAGAGGCCCATGAATATATTTTACTTCTGCTCCTCTGAACCTCGCTACTTGAGAAAGAAGTAGGCCCATAGCTCCAGAACTTTTGTTTGTAATGTGTCTTGCCGCGTCAATTTTCTCTGAGGTACATCCTCCAGTTATTAAAATTTCTTTATTAAGTAAATCTTTTCGATATTCATTTTGTTTGTGTGAAGCTATAAATTCAAGTGCTAATTGGATTAGATCATTTGGAGGTATCTTCCCGATGCCAATAGCATCACATGCTAAGAGACCTTCACTTGGTTGCAAAGACAAAACATTGTCGTAATTCTGTAAATTCTCATAATTTTTTTGGACAGCTTTGTTTAGCCACATTTGTGTATTCATTGCTGGTGCAACAATAATAGGCTTTATATTTGCTATTAAGATACTTGGAATTAGTCCCTCTGCATTTCCAGTCACCCATTTTGCTAGTGTTGTCGCTGTTAAAGGAGCAATGATTAAAATATCAGCCCAATTGCTTAGTTCTATGTGAAGAGGTGTTGATTGACTATTTGACCATTGACTATTTTCTAGAATACAAGGGTTTCTACTCAAGATAGAAAGAGAGAGTGGCTGTATTAATTTTTCTGCATTTTGAGATAAAACGCATTTTATTTCATAATTTTCTTGGGCTAATTGGCTAACTAATAATGGAATTCTTACAGCTGCAATGCTCCCCGTTATTAATAAAAGAACCTTTAATTTAGAGTCCGTACTTTTAGTTTTCATCGAAAGGTTCCTGATCGAGGAGATGGATATAATTAGTTGTTAATTCAGGCCTGTTGATTGCAAGAGCTCTAAGTAAGTGCCAGTCATTTAAGCCCTCAAATGGGGTATTGTAGTTATCTTCCTCTAGCCTTTTAGCGAGCTCAAGGGTCATTTCTTCATTAAAAGAATTTATTAGTCCCTCACTTATTTTATTTTCAGAAATCAATTTCATATTGAGTAAAGCCAATATATTCTAATAATAAAGCCTCAAGTAATTTTTTAAAATTGGTAAAAATATTAAGTACATATTTTTCAAGGATAAGAAAATTCTAAATATTTTTAACCTTTTCAAATTGTTTAAAAGTCATTTGTCTTCATTCTCAGTCATAAATATGCAAACTCTCCTTTTCAAAAATATTCTCTCTTAAAATAAAATTTTCAAAATTTATATCATGTCACAAACTAAAAGAGAGCAAGTCATTAGTCACATACGCTATTTAAGACAAGAACTCAGAGAAATGCATTTAGGAATAAAAGAAGATGACCTTTTTCCTGAACCAAGCGAATTAAGAGGATTAATGGCTCAGTTTGAAGCATTACTTGAATTAGTAGAAGGAAATACTAAAATTCAATCAAACTCTGAAGCGGCTTAGTTTAATGCAAAATGGTTGTTAAACCTCAAAAGACAAAATTTCAACTAAAAATTGTGGAAAATATTCAGTTATTAAGTATTTGGGCAATTAATCCATGGCGAAGATATTCAATATCATTAATCACACTTTTAATTGGTTACTTTTTTGGAAGCTCTCTTGGCATGGTAAGTGCAGTGGTGGAAATCATGGATCCTGTAGCTGCTTTCTTATCAGTAGTTTTTATCGAGATTTTAATAGTTCTAAGAAGAAATTTTAGATTTAAAAGTAAAAAGAAATTTTTATTGCTTTTATTAGATTCTTTAAGATTAGGGTTATTTTATGGTTTCTTTACTGAGAGTCTTAAGTTGCTATAAATTTATTTGTGGTATTTCTGTAATAGATAAAGCAAAGCCATTCTTATGGGTATGCCATTTGCCACTTGGTTATTAATTAAGCAATTAGGATATTGATCGACTACTTTACTACTGATTTCAAGATCTCTGTTAATGGGACCAGGATGGAGTATTGGAATTTCGTTATTATTCAAAGATAATTTCTCTGGGGTTAAGCCATAATCCGAACTATATGAATCAATGCTACTTAGTAAATTCTCCATCATTCTCTCTTTCTGGAGTCTTAAAACAATAATCGCATCTGCAATTTTTATTGATTCTTCCAATGATCTAGAGATTGTTATGGAACCTCTTGATTTAAGAGGATCTTCTATTTGATTTGTTGCGGCGGTTTTTAAAAAATTGATAAATTCATCAGGTATTAATTTTTTAGGACCACATAGTATTATGTCTGCGCCGAATGCACTCAATGCCCATAGATTTGATCTGGCAACCCTTGAATGATTAACGTCACCCACTATTAAAATTCTTTTGGAATTTAAAACCTTTGGATTCAGTGTTTCTTTGGAAAAGAATTTTATTAATGTATATATGTCAAGCAATCCTTGGCTAGGGTGACTATGTATTCCATCTCCAGCATTAAGAACAGAAGTCTTGGAATTTATTGCATCAAGTTTTTTAGCTATCTCAAAGGTTATGTAACTTGAAGAATGTCTAATAACTAATGTATCCGCCCCCATAGCAGAATAAGTTATGGCTGTATCAATTATTGTTTCGCCTTTTGTTAAAGAACTAGAGGATGGTGCAAAAGTTTGGACATCAGCAGAAAGCCTTTTTGCTGCAAGCTCAAAACTATTTTTTGTTCTTGTACTAGCTTCAAAAAATAAAGACGTTACCAAAGTCCCTTGTAAGGCCGGTATCTTTTTAGTTCCTGCATTCTTTAGTGCATCAAATCTATTAGCTAATTCAAATACTGTCTCATAATCTTTAATTGAAAAATTAGCTAATGTGTGGATATGTTTATGAGGCCAATTTTGCATTACGCTTAGAAAGATAAATGATCATTGAAATTTAGGAGTTCTGTCACCTTTTAATCTTTTACTTACACTCCTACTATTTTTGAGATACCAACGCCATTTTATATTTTTTGCCTTTGATATGCCAATTCTTGTAGTTTGAATAAGATCTGTTCCTTTTAGAGTGTAGTCTCTTGGAGAAATCCATAAAGATTTGTTATTAAGAACTTCAAGTGAGTTAAATGAAATGTCTACACTGAATGTCTTACTAACCAATCCAGGTCCAGATGCTAATCTCTCATTCTTTTTAGAGATAAAAACAGATCTTATTAATACACCACTCGCAAAATTTTCTTTATCAGTAACTATGTTTAAACAATGATGAATGCCATAAGATTTGTAAATATAGAATGTTCCAGGTTTGCCAAATAACGATTTATTTGATTCAGTCATTTTGCGGTAGCCATGACAGGCCTCTTCTTCCTGTGAATAAGCTTCAGTTTCAACAATAAGCCCCTTTACTTGATCTATCTCGTTATTTTTTTTAATAAGGTGACAGCCTATTAAGTCAGGGGCAACATGTTTAGAGTGCCGATAAAAAAAATTTTTTGGAAATAATTCTTCTATTTTTCAATATGTATCTAATATTATATTAAGCCTAGAAAAATAATTAAGGCTATTAATTAATTTTGATTTTCAAAAAGATATGATTATTTTTTTATTATTTAAAATTTAAAGGATATATAAAACAATATGTTCTTTATAAACTATTATTAAATAAAGAGATATTCAATCTATGACAAAAATAACTAAAGAGGAAGTAGAAAAAGTTGCTCATCTAGCGAGATTAGAACTTAACGAAAATGAAATTAATAATCATGCAGAACAATTAGAAAAGATATTGGACTATATAAGACAACTTGAAAAAATCGATACAGATGATATCCCCTGTACAACAAGAGCAATAGAGGTTATAAATGTATTCAGAAAAGACGAAAAGAAAAAGTCTGATTGCAATGAAGAACTTTTAGAATTGGGCCCATCGAAAGAAGATAAATATTTTAAAGTCCCAAAAATTATTAATGAATAAGTTAACTGCTCCCTATAAATGTCTTATTAACTATCTTTAATAAAAATTTTTTTGTTTTATAGCCTGGATATAAATTTATGATTTTTCTTATTTTGCCCCTCTTTTTTCTATGACTCCTTACACCTATTAATAAATCATAAATAAAGTTAAAAACGTCTTCTTTACTTTCAAATATCCCAACCCTCTGAGGGGATCCTTTTTTATCCAATAATGGCTTAGTTTTTTCATAGGCTATTTTGTATTCAAACCAAGGAATCGAAGGCCAAAGATGATGAATGAGATGGTAATTTTGACCCATTATTAATAAATTCATAAACTTGCTTGGGTAAACTCGAGAGTTAATCCATTTATTTCTTGATCTAAAAGGTCTATGAGGTAAATAATCAAAAAATATTCCTAAAGTGACTCCTACCATTAATGCAGGGCCAAACCATAGGTTGTAGATTAAATTCATAAAGTCAAATTTTAAACCTGCCAGAATAATTGTAATGAATATAGATCTTTCAATTCCCCATTGTAGTAATTCATATCTTCGCCAAAGTTTTCTTTGAAAGAAAAATACCTCATGATAAAAAAATCTTGGAGCAATTAGCCAAATTGGACCAAAAGTACTGACAATATGATCTGGATCATTTTTTGGGTGATTTACGTGGATATGATGTTGTAAATGAACTCTAGTAAACACTGGGAAGCTAAATCCTAATAGAATTGCTGAGCCATGACCCATTACTTGATTTATCCATGGGACTGGATGAGCAGCTTTGTGACAAGCATCATGGATTACAGTACCTTCTATGTGTAAAGCTAAAAAAGCAGTGGCTACAAGTAAAGGTAAAGGCCAAACACCTCTATACCATTGCCATATGCTAAGAAAAGCGAGAAAATAACCAGCAAAAAATAAACCTAATGTTGGATTCCAAAAACTTGGCGGATCTACGTAATTTTTAATCTCTTTTTGCCAATTAAATGTTTTCGAAGAATTAGTAATTTTCGTTGTATTTTTACTGGTTAAGTTAGAAATCGTTTCTTATATTCTTTAAATAATATAACTAATATTTTAAGTTGATTGCATGCTCAAATATAAAAAATTATTTATAAGAGATATTTAATTTAGTTTAATGTGTCAAATTAAGCATCTTAAGAAAAAAAATTTTTCAAATAAACCTCTTTCAATTATTATTTAATTTGAGCGGTCGTGGCGGAATTGGTAGACGCGCGAGTTTTAGGTACTCGTATCTTCGGGTGTGGGAGTTCAAGTCTCCCCGACCGCACTTAAAGAAAGTTCAAAAAGAAAGTTTGTTTATTTATATTAACTACTTATAATTTGACTAAGTTGTAAATTTAATGGATAGTTTGATATTTTATTTAGGAATTTTTTATATCATAATTGGAACCATTTTTTTATTTGTACCGATAATTTATCTTGAGCTCGGCAAACCAAAAGATTTAATAAAAGCTTTTTTTAATTTATTAATTGGTTTGGTATTAATAATAAAAAATAAAACAATAGATGTATCTTTTTTTGTAATATTAATCTTCTTAACAGTACTCATTATTTTTTATGTAGTAGAACTTTTTTTATCAAGATGGTATCAATTGACAGATAACGAAAAGAAAAAATTAACTACTTTTTTGGAATTTAAAAATAACTTTTCGAAAATATTAGAAGCTATTAATCTGGGATTTGAAAATTTTACGCAACCTTCAAATTTTTTAAATTTTGGTAGCAATAATAAAAATACAACCCAAAAAAAGTGGGTAAGAAATAACAAAAATGATAATATGAAATCTGAAATCAAATAAATTGATTATTTTAAACATCTCAAAAAAACTACAGGTCAATTAAGAAAGAATATAATGAATTAGATTTATATAAATAATTCTTTTGATCACCAATATTTCTTATTTCGTGGTATGAAATCTCAAAATAACAAAGAACAAAAATCAGACTTTTCTTATAAAGAAACTTTAAATTTACTTAAAACTGACTTCTCAATGCGTGCTAATTCAGTCGCAAGAGAACCTGAGATTCAGAATTTTTGGGCTAACAATAATATTGATTTCAAATTAGGTTCAAGCAACTCAGGCGAAATATTTACATTACATGATGGTCCTCCTTATGCAAATGGAGCTCTTCATATGGGTCATGCCCTTAACAAAGTTTTAAAAGACATAATAAATAAATATAAAACTTTAAGAGGATTTAGGGTACATTACGTGCCTGGCTGGGATTGCCATGGTTTACCTATCGAATTAAAAGTTCTTCAGAATTTAAAATCTGATGAAAGAAAGAATCTTGATGCTCTTAATTTAAGAAAAAAAGCAACAAATTACGCCCATATCCAGATTAACAATCAAATGAAAGGTTTCAAAAGATGGGGAATATGGGGAGATTGGGATAACCCCTACCTAACTCTTAAGAAAAGTTATGAAGCTGCTCAGATTGGAGTATTTGGGAAAATGTTTTTAAATGGCTATATATATCGAGGTCTTAAACCTGTTCATTGGAGTCCAAGTTCGAGGACTGCACTTGCTGAAGCAGAATTAGAATATCCTGATGAACATTATTCAAAAAGTATTTATGTTTCTTTAAAAATCACTAAAATACCTGAGGAAATCCTATTGGATTTCTGCAAAGAAAACCTTAATATCAAAAAAGATTTTTTTCAAAATAATTCTTTCATAACTATTTGGACAACTACTCCTTGGACAATACCTGCAAATGAAGCAGTCGCAGTGAATCCAAAAATAAAGTACGTGTTTGCTATCGATGAAGAGAAACAAATTTTCCTTTATGCAAAAGATTTATCTTCTGAAATAAGTAAAAAATTTAATAAAGATTTCAAGGTGCTTTTAGAGATTAAGGGCTCTTCATTGGAAAATATTGAATACAAACATCCCTCTAAGAATAAAAATTGCAGAATTGTAATTGGAGGAGACTACATTACTACAGAATCAGGTACTGGAATTGTTCATACTGCGCCTGGTCATGGGATAGATGATTTTAATGTGGGTCAAAAATATGATTTACCAATAACATGTGTTGTTGATGAAAAAGGTAACTTAAATGAATATTCTGGTCAATTCAAAGGGTCAAATGTCCTGAAAGACGCAAATGATTTGATTATTGAATATTTAAAGGTAAATAATTTGCTTGTATTAAAAGAAAACTATAAGCATAGATATCCATATGATTGGAGGACCAAAAAACCCACTATTTTTAGAGCAACAGAACAATGGTTTGCATCTGTAAATGGTTTTAGATCATCTGCATTAAAGGCAATCGAAGATGTTGAATGGATGCCAGCAACTGGAAAGAAAAGAATTTATTCTATGGTTGTTGGTAGAGGAGATTGGTGTATTTCTAGACAAAGGTCATGGGGAGTCCCGATTCCAGTTTTTTATAAAAAAAATGGTAATGAAATTCTCCTTAACAACGAAATAATTAATCATATTCAAGAACTTTTTAGTGAACATGGAGCAGATATTTGGTGGGATTGGGATGTTAAGAATCTATTGCCAGAAAATTATGCAAAAGAATCGGATCTATGGAGAAAAGGAACAGATACAATGGATGTCTGGTTCGATTCAGGATCTAGCTGGGCCGCAGTATGTGAACAAAGAAGTGAATTAAAGTATCCAGCCGATCTTTACTTAGAGGGATCAGATCAACATCGAGGATGGTTCCAGTCTTCATTGTTAACATCTGTTGCAGTCAATAATCAACCTCCATATAAGAAAGTTTTAACTCACGGTTTTGCACTTGATGAAAATGGAAGAAAAATGAGCAAATCTTTAGGTAATGTTGTTGATCCAAATATAATTATTAATGGAGGTAATAATAAAAAAACTGAACCTGCTTATGGCGCAGATGTTTTAAGGCTATGGGTAAGCTCTGTAGATTATTCGGTAGATGTTCCAATTGGTTCAAATATACTCAAGCAACTTTCAGATGTTTACAGAAAAGTTCGTAATACTGCAAGATATCTTTTAGGTAATATTCATGATTATGATCCTAAAATTGATAGTTTTGAAATTGATCAACTGCCTCTCTTAGATCAATGGATGTTAGGCAGATTAGTTGAGGTTACAGATCAAATATCAAATGCTTATGAAAATTATGAATTTTCAAAATTTTTTCAAATTTTACAAAGTTTTTGCGTTGTAGATCTATCAAACTTTTATTTGGATATTGCAAAGGATAGGTTATATGTAAGCTCTAAAACACAATTTAGGAGAAGATCATGCCAGTTTGTTTTGTCAAAAGTTGTTGAGAATTTAGCCGTACTTATCTCTCCAGTGCTTTGTCATATGGCTGAAGATATTTGGCAAAATATTCCATATTCAACTAAAGAAAAATCAGTATTTCAGAGAGGATGGCCAATATTTTCACAGTCATGGAAAAATCAAATTCTTAATGAGCACATTGCAAATTTAAGAAATTTGAGGGTTGAAATTAATAAGGCTATAGAAGGATGCAGGAATAAACAAATAATTGGAGCAGCTTTAGAAACTGAAGTAAATTATTTACCTGAAGATAAACTTGTAAAAGATTCACTGACTTGGCTAAAAGAATTTGGCAATAAAGATGTAGATTTATTTAGGGATTGGCTTATAGTGTCAAATTTCCAAGTGGTATCCGATTTGGTGGAGAATTCTCTGATTGTCGATAACAATGAACTTGGAAAAATTCAAATACTTAAAGCTCATGGTCAAAAATGTGATAGATGTTGGCATTATCAAAAAGAAACTTTTAATGGAATCCAAAATACAAAATTATGCAAAAGATGTTCAAATATTATTAATCTTGAATTTACTTAAATCTAATTTTTTTATTCAAAAGGAAACTGAGTTTTGATTCTCTCTTATAGAATTTTCTTCGGTTTATGTTAATTGAGCTTTATAAAGTATCAAGTTTAAATAAATAAGTAAATACTATAACTTTCTTTTTTTAATCTATTTCAATTTGATTAGTTCTTGAGCTAATGAAACCTTTGGAGATAAGTATTTCTAATCTTCATTGTGATTTTCTTTTAGAATTAAACGTTCTAGTTTAAGTATCTTATTAGGGTATATAGAAACTTATTTTTTTGGGTTGTTTATTCCATCAATTTCTGCCATTTTCGGAGAAGCAAGAGTTTCTTCCATTTTTAGGTAATTTGATTATTGACCATTGAATAAGGCCTAAAATATAGATAAAAAATGAAAATAATCCTAAAAATTTTGCTATCGGCTGAGTAAAGTTAGCTCCAAAGAAAAAATTAAATAAATTTTTTACAACAATATATAAATTTGAAGAAGGCTGTAGCCATATTGCACATTCATCTGAATTAATAAAAGAAAAGCAATTGAAGTTTTGTAAACTCTGAATTAAGAAATTGAGAGATATAAAAGTTAGCGTCCATCTCCATATTTTTGCCGTTGTGGCAAGGGAGTAAGAAAAATCATATTCTCTTAATTCATCATTAATATCGTTCCAAAACCAAACTGAAAGTGTCATTATTAGAGTTGAAAAATTTAATACCAAAAGAGCATAATTATAATTACCTATTAAAAGTAGTAGGCTAATAAAAAATAAAAGGGATATTTTCCAATAAATCGATAAAAGTTTATTAACTGCTTTATTTCTTTTTTTAATCGACCAAAAGGTTAGAGTGATAGGTATACCAATAAGGAAAATTATTGAAAGATGAAAGGATAGCCAAATAGAAAGTTGATTAAAAACGTTCAAAACTTTTTCTTTTTAAACACATAACAATTAAACATCAAACTGATACTTTTGAACTTAATATTGTCATAGTTATGAATATTATGCATTCTTATATTATTGCCTAGAAAATATTAATAATTATATGAGACAGCATGTTAATCCGTTGAGTAGTAATTTCAATCAAATTGAGAGAATTCCTCCTTTGAGTGAAATGTTTGATGATTCTACATTGAATCTTCACTTGGATATAGGTTGTGCTGCTGGTGAGTTTCTATTCGATTTAGCTTTAGTTAATACAAGATGGAATTATTTGGGAATTGAAATCCGTGAGAAATTAGTCAAAAACGCTAAATTAAAAGTACTTGAAAAAGAAATCAAGAATCTATATTTTGTATTTGGCAATGCTAGTAATATTTTGAATGATGCCCAAAGTAAATTGTTTATCAAAAATCTAAGAAGTATTTCTTTTAATTTTCCTGATCCATGGTTTAAAAAGAGACATTACAAAAGACGTATAATTCAGCCAGAATTTATTAATTTTCTCTCCAATTCATTGCAAAAAGGAACCTTAATTTTTATAAAAACAGATGTAAAAGATTTATTCGATTATATGGATTGCACTATATCAAGTAATTTTTATTTTAAAACAATAGATAAAAAAGATTTTAATTATTCCGAAAGTTTTAATCCAAATAAAGTTAAAACTAATCGGGAAAAGTACGTAGTTGTTAACCAACTTGATATTTTTGAAAGGATTTATATAAAAATTTGATTTATTATTTTATGAATTTCTAAAGAGAGTTTGTTTGTTATTTCGCCTGATAAAGAATTAACTTTCTCATGATTTTTGGCCTCAACTAGAACTCTCATTACGGGCTCTGTACCACTTGGTCTTATGAAAACTCTACAATTATCCGAATAGATTGCCTGAAAATTTTCTATAGTTTGATCAATTAAGATTTTGGTTTTTAAATCTAATTTATTAATATTAAAATCTAAATTGATATTGGTTAATTTTTGAGGGAAAGGTTCGAAACTACTTTTAAGCCAATCATTTAAATTAATATTCTTCTTTTTACAATATTTCGAAATTTGAAGTGCAGTCAATATTCCATCTCCAGAAAAGTTATTAATTTTTGAAAGTATATGGCCTGACTGCTCACCTCCTAAAACAGCTTTTTTTTCATTAATTGCATCATGCACATATTTATCTCCTACATCAGTTCTATATAAAATTCCCCCAATTTTATTCCAGGCCTTTTCAAAACCTAAGTTTGCCATTTGCGTTGATATTAATAAATTATTTGTGAGAATTTTTTGTTCCATGAGTTCTCTCCCCCAGAGAAAAAGAATGTGATCTCCGTCTACCACATTGCCTTTTGCATCTATTCCAATTACTCTATCGGCATCCCCATCAAAGCTGAATCCCATATCTGCAGGATTCTCTCTTAAAGCTTTTTTTAGTGGTTCGAGGTTAGTAGAACCACAATTCTTGTTAATTTTTAACCCATTTGTAGAGTTATTGATAACTCTTACATCAGCACCAAGAGACTGAAAAATTTTTTTTGCGCAAGTTGTCGCTGATCCATAACATGTGTCTAATATTATTTTCAATCCGGTTAGTTTTTCTCCACCCATTGTTTGGATGAGGCTTTCAATATAAATTTCCATAAGATCTTTATTTGTATTTAGGGTGATCACTTTTGTAGGGACTGATATATTTTGATTCAACTCTTTAATTAATTTTTGAATTTTATTTTCAAAAGTTTTGGAAATTTTTTGACCATTATGATCAAAAATTTTTATGCCATTATATTCTGGGGGATTATGACTTGCAGATATCATGATCCCACCACTAAGGTTTTTTTGTTTGATTAAAAAAGGTATAGCTGGGGTAGGGCAGATTCCAAGATTTATAAATTTTTTGCCACTTTTATTTATACCTTGTGTTATTGCCTGAAGAAGAATGTCCCCACTAATTCTTGTATCTCTTCCAATTAATATTGGATTTTTCTTCTCTAATATCAAACCTAGTGCATATCCTACTTTGTAGGCAAGAGAATAAGTTATCTCTTCATTATATCTTCCTCTTATTCCATCAGTTCCAAAGATTGATTGCATAATTAGATTTCAGGAATTAAAGAGATATTTAATAATTATTTAATTTTCATTTTATCAGTTGATTAAAAACTTATAGATTTTAATTCTCTTTATTTGATGAACTTATTTAAGATAATAATAGTTATTAAGAATTTAATAGTGCAATCTGAAAGTCGAGAGCCAAATTTAAATACTAATTTAAAATCATTAATTATTTTGATCATATCTATTTTTATTATTTCATTACTTTTGTTGAGAAATGTCCTTTTTGAGTTACGGATGTTCCTCTTATGGCTATGATTTAAGACTTTCATCAAAAGAATTTTTAATTTTCAGGCATATACCTGGTACTGTGATGAATCCCAAAAAGTTTAATCCTAATAATTTAGAAAAAACTGCTATTCACCATGATAATGATGGAGACTTTTTTATTCTTCCTGCTCACTCCTATGGTTTAGGAGTGGCTTTAGAAAAGATGAAAGTACCAGAAAATATAACTGTAATCTGCATAGGCAAAAGTACTTATGCGCGACTCGGGATTATTGTTAATACAACGCCAGCAGAGGCAGGGTGGGAAGGTCATCTAACTTTAGAGTTTAGTAATAGTTCAGGTGCAGATTGCAGAATTTATGCTGAAGAGGGTATTTGCCAACTACTCTTTTTTGAAGGTGATCCATGCTCTACAACCTATGAAGATAGAAGAGGTAAATATCAAAACCAACCAGAGAAAGTGACTTTAGCAAAGATCTAAAATGAGTAAAGTTGAACTAATTTCTCTAACTCCTGATGCGGAAAAAACAATGGCTTATATTGCAAGAGTCAGTAATCCAAAAAATCAGGACAATGAGGACTATTCGAAATTATTGAGTTATTGCATTAAAAATGAACATTGGAGCGTTTTTGAACAGTCCTTTATGACTTTACAAATAGAAACTAATAGAGGAATCGCTGCCCAAATTTTAAGACATAGATCATTTACTTTCCAGGAATTTTCTCAGAGATATGCAGATAGTTCTCAATTGGGTAATATTCCCTTACCAGAGTTAAGGCGTCAAGATTTTAAAAATAGGCAAAATTCAATTGCTGATCTCCCTGATGATCTAAAAAAAAGATTCAATGAAAAAATTGGTTTTCATTTTCAGGCTGCTTCAAAACTATATGAAGATTTACTTGCAGAAGGCGTAGCCAAAGAATGTGCAAGATTTGTTTTACCATTAGCAACTCCAACAAAAATCTATATGACAGGATCATGCAGATCGTGGATCCATTACATTCATTTAAGATCAGCTCACGGTACCCAAAAAGAACACAAGTCTATAGCCCAAAATTGCAAGTCGATTTTTAAACAAAGTTTTCCGATCGTATCGAAATCTCTAGAATGGTAAAAATCATCCATGACTACGAGGACTAATCAAATTATTTTTATTTTCTTGAATTGTTGAAAATTTGGCATTAATAATTTCCTCATAGGGTTTCTCTTCTATTTCAAGATTTTCAATAGATTCTCTTATTATCATTTCATCTTGTTTACCAATAAAAGTAGAAATTAAATTACCCTTTTTATCAAAAAGATTAAGTTGAGGAATCCCGTTTACCGCA
>CACHDC010000001.1 GCA_902578445.1 uncultured Synechococcaceae cyanobacterium | reverse complement strand
ATCCTCCTATTGAATCAATAATTATCGAAACAAGTGGCTTGGCACTACCAATTCCCTTAATTCAAGCACTTAACTGGCCTGAAATTAGGTCTTCCATCTACATTGATGTTGTCGTTGGTATCGTAAATGGAGAGTCAATGCTTAATGGTTCACCAATTAATAATCTAAATAAAATAACAAAACAATATATTGATACAGATAAAATTGATCACAACGCTTCTATTGAAGAACTTTTTGAGGAACAGCTTGAAGTCTCTGATATCGTTTTAGTCTCTAGATCAGACATCTTAAATGATCATCAGTTTGATGTTGTAAAAAATAAAATTCAGGGAAGTCTAAACTCATCTACACCAGTCCTTAAATCCAAGAATGGCAAAATTGATTTAAATTATCTATTTGATTTTAATTTTAAAAAAGAGACTTATAAAGAATTTTTAACTGAAGAACATGACCATAATCATGTTGATCTTGTATCCGATTCAATCAAATTAAATTATTTCCTTGAAAAAGATGAATTTGAAAAAGAGATGCCAAAAATTTTAGATGAATTAAACATTCTTCGAATAAAAGGACGTATTTGGATGCCAAACAAATCGTTGCCTTTACAAATACAAATAGTTGGAAAAAAAATTAATACTTGGTTTGAAGAAGCTCCAGACAATTGTTGGAGACCAAATGATAATGCTGGTCTTGAATTAGTAATAATTTCCTTTGATGAAAAATCGATAAAAATTTTTAATAAAAAAATTAAAGAGAAATTTAAGATTTTAAGTGAGCCAAAAATAGCAATTTGACTATATAGTTAGCTGTCGGGATACTTACTACAGTAGACAGTCCTAAATGGAAAATCCTAAAATTGCTTTAAAACAAATAATCTCTGACGATTTAATATCAATTGATAAAATCGAATGCTCCAAATGCGGTGGGGCAGGAAATTATAAAACACCTGAAAATTCAAGAAGAACTTGCTTAGTTTGCTTTGGTAAAGGCTTCATAAATATTTAAAAATTCAAAAAATCTTGAGGTAAAAATATTTGTTTATTAATCAATAGTACTTTTTATTAGAAATTAAACTAATCTTCAAGTAGAAATTATTTTTTAATTGGACCAATTTGCTGTAAAAGTTTTTGTAAGACTAAGACCTTCAGTTTTAGATCCAGCAGGGGAAGCGACCAAATCTGCTTCTATAAAACTTGGAGCCGAGGGAATAAAATCATTACGTATAGGAAAAATGATTGAAGTACAAATAGAAGGTAATGGTGAAAACGAAGTAAGAGAAAAAATTGATTTATTGTGTGATAGGTTATTTGCAAATACTGTTATTGAAGATTATGAGTATTCACTAGAAAAATTATAAGATGGATAATTTTACTGTAGGAGTTGTTGTCTTTCCTGGTTCTAATTGTGATCGTGATGTTTCATGGGCATTGGAAGGTTGTTTAGATATAAAAACAAAATACTTGTGGCATGAGTCTTCAGATTTAAGTGATGTAGATGCAATAGTTTTACCTGGAGGATTTAGCTATGGTGATTATTTAAGATGCGGAGCAATTGCGAGATTCTCTACATTAATAAATGCCTTGGATGAGTTTGTTAAAAGCGGGAAAAGAGTTTTAGGAATTTGTAATGGGTTTCAAATTTTGACAGAATCAGGATTCTTGCCTGGTGCTCTTGTTGCAAATAAAAATCTTAATTTTATCTGTGATGACGTTGAACTGGATATCGTTTCTTCAAAAGGAGGTTGGTTTAATAATGTAGATGAAAAACAAACTATTAAGTTGCCAATAGCGCATGGGGAAGGAAGATATCATTGTGATTCTGATACTTTAAAAAAACTTGTAGATAATGAATTGATCGCTTTGAGATATAAAAATAATCCCAATGGATCCTCATTCGATATCGCAGGTATAACTAATGAAAAGGGAAATGTTCTAGGTTTAATGCCTCATCCAGAGCGAGCATGTGACGAGATAATTGGTGGGACTGATGGTCTCTTTACATTAAAATCATTAATAACGAAATAAAAAAAAGACCCCCAATTTTGGAGGTCTTTTTTTTTAATTTGGGAAGAAATTAAACAGTAGCTTTTACTTTTGGATCTAAATCGCCTTTTGCGTAAAGATCAGCAAAGTAATTAGTGCTGTTTTGTTTGATCTTACTTGCTTGCCCTTCGCACCAGAACTGCTTGTATCTATCAAGACAAACTTGCTTCATGTATTTTCTAGCAGGCTTGTTGAAATGTCTTGGATCAAAGTTTGCTTTATCAGCAAATGCAGCCTCTCTAACCGCGGCAGTGAAGGCTAGTCTGTTATCGGTATCGATGTTGACTTTCCTAACTCCATTTCTTATCCCCTCTTGAATCTCTTCAACAGGAACACCATATGTTTGAGGAATTTCACCACCGTATTTGTTAATGATATCCAACCATTCTTGAGGAACTGAACTAGATCCATGCATTACAAGATGGGTATTTGGAAGTGCTTTATGAATTTCAGCAATTCTGCTTATTGCAAGAACTTCTCCTGTAGGTTTCCTTGTGAATTTATAAGCACCATGACTTGTACCTATAGCAATAGCTAATGCATCAACTTTTGTTTTAGCAACAAAATCTGCAGCTTCTTCAGGATCAGTCAAAAGCATGTCAGTAGAAAGTTCACCTTCAAATCCATGACCATCTTCCGCTTCACCTTTCCCTGTTTCTAATGAACCTAAGCAACCTAATTCTCCTTCAACACTAACTCCAACTGAATGAGCAAAATCTACAACTTTTTTAGTAACTGCAACATTATATTCGTAACTAGCGGGTGTTTTTGCATCTGCCTCTAGAGAACCATCCATCATTACTGATGTGAAACCATTTATTGCTGCTGAATAGCATGTTGATGGCTCATTACCATGGTCTTGGTGCATTACTACTGGAATATTAGGATATGTTTCTGTAGCGGCAAGGATTAGATGACGTAAGAAAATTTCTCCTGCATAATTTCTTGCCCCTCTTGAAGCTTGGAGGATAACTGGACTATCAGTTTCATGTGCTGCTTCCATGATTGCTTGAACTTGCTCAAGATTATTAACATTGAAAGCTGGAATACCGTAACCATTCTCAGCAGCGTGGTCTAAAAGTAGTCTTAGTGGAACGAGGGCCATAATTAAAATAAGTTAGATGCTATACAAAGCACTTGTTTCCGCGAGTTTAGTACAAAGAGGTATCAAATGTCACGTCATTAGATATACAAAATACTAAATTAAAGAAACTAATTTTATGGCTCAGAGTATATTTTATAGTTTATTTATTTAGTAAGTGTAGCCTGCTACAAACAATTGCTCATCAGATGAAGGTTGAGATCCTGCTACATAGGAACCTTTTGAAGCTTCAGAGTTTGCTTGAGCTCTTGCTATTAATGCTTTTTGGCCTCCCTCAACGTCGCTTCCTTTCCAAGCCTTTAAGCATGAATGCTGTAATGCTCTTCCATAGGAAAATGAAACATTCCATAAAGCTTTCCTGTAAAGAGTGTTCATATTATTTAAATACACAGAAGCAGCTTCTTCGCTTAACCCTCCTGATAAGAAAACTATTCCAGGAACAGATGCAGGAACGCATCTTTCCATAGTTCTTATGGTCATTTCAGCAACTTTCATAGGATCAGCCTTTGTTGGACAATCTGCTCCATTGACTGTCATAGAAGGTTTTAATAGAGTTCCTTCTAGAAAAACGCCATTTGATTGACAGGCAATATAAACCTGCTTTATTACCTCTTCTTGGACTTCGGCAGTTTTTTCAATAGTATGATCGCCGTCCATTAAGATTTCAGGTTCAATAATTGGTACCAAACCAGATTCTTGAACAGATCTTGCATACCTTGCTAATCCCCAAGCATTCTCTTGAATTGATAGTTTTGAAGGGCAACCATCATTTGTAATTTGCAGAACTGCTCTCCACTTTGCAAATCTTGCACCTTGTTCATAATATTTTGCGGCTCTTTCAACCAACCCATCTAGGCCAGAGCAAAAAGTCTCTACATCCCCTCCTCCAGGAAGTGGATTTAGACCTTTATCGACCTTTATACCTGGAATAATACCTAAATCATTTAGTTTCTTAACCATTGACTCACCATCTTTGTGATTTTGATAAAGAGTTTCTTCGAATAGGATTGCTCCACTTATGTATTTACCAAGACCTTCTGTCGTAAAAAGCATTCCTCTATATGTCTTCCTATTGTCTTCAGTATTCTCAACGCCAATTCCAGCGAGTCTTTTACCTACTGTCTTAGTGGATTCATCTACTGCTAATATCCCTTTTCCTTTAGAAGCTAGTAATTGAGCATTTTCTTTAAGCTCATTTTTGTAATAATTTAAAGCCATTCTTTAATAAATCAGTTCAATTGATTTTTCCAGAATATGAAAAAAAAATAAAATCAATCCAATACTTTATCGGGTAATAATTGCTACTTAAAAATGTATAGCCTTAAATTTTGATACTTAACCCACTTTTCGAAGATTCTCTTATGGCTTCGCAAACTTTATGACTAGCAAGTCCCTCACATAAGCCTGGGATTATAGGTGTTCTATTAATTATACTCTGAGCCCATAAATTTTGAATTCTTAAAACTGGAGCTATTCTCCCATCAGTCCATGTTTTTTCAAAATTAAAACTTGAATCTGCAGTTAGATTTTGTATTTTATTTTCGTTGTTTGAATATTTCAAATTAAAACCATGTACATAATCTTTTTGGTTTTCGCTTTTAAGAATAAGTGAACCTTCGCTTCCATATATTTCTAAACTAAAACCTCTACCATTTTTAGAAATCGATGATAAGGATACCTGACATGGAATAAGATTTGAGCTGTAGTTTGATATTTCTATATTGGCTAAACATACATCTTCACTCGTAACGTCATTCAAATCAGATGAATTTGGTAAAGGTCTTTTTTTTATTGATGTTGCTAACTTGCCAGACACGTTTATTGCTTCTCCAAAGAACCAATTCAACATATCGAATGCATGAGTACCTAAGGCACCAATAACTCCTCCACCTTTTTCTTCCAATGAATACCAATTCCAGGATCTTTTGGGGTCGGATCTACTGCCCATTAACCAATCTAATTTGACTAAATATATATCTCCTAAGATATTTTCATCAATAAGTTTTTTTGTCTGAAGGAAAAGAGGTACTGCTCTGTATTCAAAATCAACACATACGCTTAAATTATTAATCAAAGATATTCTCTGAAGCTCTTCAATTTCTGAGGAGGATATTGAAACGGGTTTTTCTAGAAGCAAATTTTTATTATTTTCAAGAGCTTGTTTTGCTAATTTAAATCTTGATTCAGGAGGGGTAGCAATTATAATTCCGTCAATTTTTGGAGATTTAACTAATTCTTCCCAATTATGAAAGAACTCTAATCCAGTTTCTTTTTCTAGTATCGATTTTTGCTTAGTCTCATAATGATAAATTGCTATGGGACTTAAATAATCAGACTCTTTTAATGCCTCTAAATGGACTTTTTTACCAAACCCTAATCCCGCTATTGCTATTTTTAATTTTTTATTTTTGGTATTCATTACTTATTCATTAATAAACTCTGAACAGCTATTTTCAATAACAACATCTATAAGTTCATCATTATTAGAAGTTTGCCATTTTGAATTGAATTGAGGAATTCCATTTTTTGATGTATCTTTGAACTTTTTTTCATTGCAATTAATTCTCATTACATAAAGTGATAACTCTCCATCATTATCAGAATTAGTTGGATTCTTAAAGAACTTTGTTAATACACTTATTTCACCATTTGAGAGCGGCTTAATACTCCCTTTATCGAGCCATTCTTTCCCATCATCATTCTCTTTAAGGAGAACCCAATCAACATTTCCTATTGCATATGAATAGGAGGCAAAGTTCAAAATAAAGAGTAAAAAGGCTAAAGAAAAATAAAATAAATTAGAAATTATTCTCATTTTATATATTTGCTTCTGCAAGTTCTTTTACTCCATGGATTTTTAAAATTTTAGTCAAAGTAGTTTTGAGATCTTTCCTTTTCACTATTACATCAACAAAACCATGCTCAAGCAGATATTCAGCTGTTTGAAAATTATCGGGTAATTTTTCTCTTAATGTTTGTTCAATAACCCTTCTTCCCGCAAATCCAATAAGTGCTTTAGGTTCTGCCAAAATTAAATCACCTAACATCGCAAAGCTGGCTGTTACCCCCCCCAGTGGTTGGATGAGTTAATAATGGCATATATAGGAGATTTTTCTCTTTATGTTTTTTTAGTGCTCCAGAAATTTTTGCCATTTGCATGAGACTTAACATACCTTCTTGCATTCTTGCCCCACCTGATGCACAAACAATAAGAATTGGGTAATTTTCTAAAGTTGCTCTCTCAATAATCCTTGTAATTTTTTCACCAACTACTGAACCCATGGATCCTCCCATAAATCTAAAATCCATAACAGCTAATGCTAATGGCATTGAATTTACAGAACAGAAACCTGTTATTACTCCATCTCTTAAACCTGTACCTGCTTGACTTTCTTTAATTCGATCAGCATAAGACCTTCTATCTTTAAAACCTAAAGGATCTGTAGGACTTAGTGAAATATCAAATTCTTTGAATGAATTTTTGTCAGCAATTACATTTATCCTCTCATCGCTATTAATCCTATTGTGGTGTCCACAATTACTACAAACATTGAAATTTGAAATTAGGTCTTTTCTATAGGCTACTTGCGAACATTCTGAACATTTAACCCATAACCCATCTCCCTCGTCAGTATCTTGCGAAACTTTCCCAACAAATTGATCTTTACGCCTTGCGGCAAACCAGTCGATTAATGACACAACGTTACCTTTTTTTCTATTTAAATCTAAGTAAGGTACTTTTATCAAGAAAGATATATAAAAATTTGAGATCTTCTAGATTAGAAACTCCTCAAACTTAAAAAATCTAATGATTTGAGTTGATAATTAAAAATTAATTTATTTATTCTTCTCCTCAATCATTTTGTGAATTATTGGAGTAAGAATAAGTTCCATTGCAAAACCCATTTTTCCTCCATTTACAACGATACTTGTTGGACTTGACATAAATGAATCGTTAATCATTCCAAGCAAGTATTGAAAATCAATCCCCCATTTCTCTCTTGCCCCTTTTCTAAAATGTATTATCACAAAGCTCTCATCAGGAGTTGGGATATTCCTGCATATGAAAGGATTGGAAGTGTCAATTGTGGGAATTCTTTGGAAATTAATATCGGTTTTGCTGAATTGTGGACAAATGTGATTTATATAATCGGGCATTCTTCTTAATATAGTATCCACAATGGTTTCCGCTGAGTACCCTCTTTCTGCGTTATCTCTGTGGATTTTTTGAATCCACTCTAAATTTGTTATTGGAACAACACCAACAAGTAAATCAGCATAGGATGCCACATTGTATCCATCACCTTCTACCCCTCCATGCAAACCTTCATAAAAAAGTACGTCTGTTCCTTCAGGAATATCTTCCCATGGAGTAAATTGACCAGGTTCTAAGGATGTCCCAAGTCTTGTATTATGTTCTTCTGCTTCTTCAAGACTATGTAGATAATATCTTTTCTTTCCGCCTCCAGTTTCACCATATATTTTAAAAAGTTCTTCTAGCTTGTCAAAAAGATTAGCCTCTGGACCAAAGTGAGAAAAATTTTCACCTTTTGAAAGAGCCTCTGCCATCGCTTTTTTCATAGGCATTCTTTCAAACCTGTGGTAACTATCACCTTCTACAACTGCTGGAACAATATCTTCTCTGGCAAAAATATGCTCAAAGGCTCTTTTTACTGTACTTGTTCCTGCTCCTGAAGATCCTGTTACAGCGACTACTGGATGACGTTTTGACATTTTTTAAAAACAATATCTAATAATTCTGACAGGTCATATGCCAACTTTATGTTTTACTTAAAAATATTTTTTTATTTATTAATTTTTTTTTAAATTTCATCTATTATTTTATCTCCGATTTCACTGCAAGATAAAACTTCAGAAGTCTCGTCAGCTAAATCGGCTGTTCTAAATCCCTTTGATAAAACTTTATCAATAGCAGTTTCTAAATTTTCTGAGGCTCCTTCTTCATTTAATCCAATTTTTAACATCATGGAAGCGGATAAAAGCATTGCAATAGGATTTGCTATGTTTTTACCAGCTATATCAGGAGCTGAACCATGAACAGGTTCAAAAACTCCTGGGCCATTATTGTTTAGAGAAGCAGATGGTAGCATACCAATAGAACCAGTTAACATTGCTGCTAAATCGCTTAAAATATCACCAAATAGATTGCTAGTTAAAATAACATCAAATTGACCGGGATCTTTTACCAATTGCATTGCTGCATTATCAACGTACATATTGCATAGAGATATATTTTTATCTTTTGAGGTGATATTTTTAACTGTATCTCTCCACAACTGACTAACCTCAAGAACGTTTGATTTATCGACTGAACATATTTTTTTATTTCTTTGGTTAGCAATTGTTATTGCAATTTCAGTTATTTTCTCTATTTCGGCTGAATCATAAACCATCGTATTGAAAGCTTTTGGGATTTTTGTATTTGTTATATGTCCTCTTGGTTTTCCAAAATAAATTCCCCCTATTAGTTCTCTTACAACAATAAGATCTACATGCTCAACGATTTCTTTTTTTAATGTACTTGCCTCTAATAGGGATTTTCTTATTTTGACAGGCCTGATATTCGCGAAAAGGTTTAGCACAGATCTTAACTTTAGTAACCCACTTTCGGGCCTTAATTCTCTTGCAAGAGAGTCATATTTAATATCTCCAACACATGCTAAAAGTACAGCATCACTTTTTTTGCATTCATCTAATGTCTCATCTGGAGCAGGAGTCCCATATTTTTCATAAGCTATCCCTCCAAATAATTTTTCAATAATCTCAATATCGAAATTATGATTTTTTGAAAGCTTTTTTAAAACTTTTTTTGAAACTTCTGAAATCTCTGGTCCAATTCCGTCTCCTGACAATAAAACAATCTTATATTTCTTCATTTAAATTTTTGTTTATATAGAACAATAAATTATTGCTTGTCTAGTTGTCTAAGTTTTTTTGCTAATTCTGGTAATTTTTTAAAAATACTTGAACTCCTTAGCCATGATTTATTTTCCATCGCGGGGAAACCACTAATTACCTTGCTATCTTCTATGTCACAATGGATTCCGCATTTTGAACTTGCAGTGACATTATTCCCAACTTTTACTCTATTGTTGACTCCTACTTGCCCTGCCAAAATAACACCATCTCCAATATTTGCTCCTCCAGCGATACCAACTTGAGCTGCAAATGCACAATTCTTTCCAATTTTAACTCCATGACCTATTTGTATTAAATTATCCAGCTTTGTTCCCTCATCAATAAAAGTAAATCCAACTGCGGGTCTATCAATACAACAATTCGTTCCAATTTCTACAAAACTCATTATTTTTACACCACCTTTTTGAGGCATCTTTACCCATTTGCCATTTTTAGGAATAAAACCAAATCCCTCTGATCCAATAACAGAATTTGAATTAATTACACAATTGTTTTTTAGGGTGGTATTTTCGTAGATAACACAATTTGGATGAATTATATTATTATTTCCTATTCGAACATTGCCTATAATTGATACCCCAGGAAGAATATGATTATTGTCACCAATTACAGTATTTTCTCCAATATAGACATTAGGTCCAATATGGCAATCTGCTCCAATTTTTGCTGTTTTATCTATAACCGCTGAAGCGTGAATTCCTGCTTTGAAATTGATAGTTTTATATAAAAAATCCAATACTTCTGCAAATGCAATTCTTGGATTTTTAACGATTATGTTTGATATATTGAGTTTCTTTAGGGTACTAACGATTTCATTGTTGTTAGTAGTTATTATTGCTGATGCTTTAGTTTGGTCTAATTTTTCTTTAAGTATATTATTTTCTTCTAAAAAAGATATTTGATGTTTACCTGCAGCATCTAACGATGCAGCATCATCTATATATAAATCTTCAAAAATATTAGCACTAATAAAATTTGAATTTCCTTTTTTTATTAGATTAACTAAATCACTTAAAAGCATTTTTCAGTTTTAATTTTTTTCTAAGAGAGAGCAAGAACATCTCTGTGTACGACAATTATCGAGGAGTTGTTATTTTCTTTATTATTTAAGATACTTCTTAATTTGTCGCTACTTATTGATACTAAACCTTTTGCAACTTCTTTATCATTTGTATTTACGATTTTAACTGCCTGATTAATAGTAAAGTTTCCTTCTACATTCTTAACACCAACCGCTAAAAGTGAGGCACCTTTTTTTTTAATTGCAAAAGAAGCGCCATCATCTAAAGTAATTTTCCCTACTGTTTGAATTGCATGCGAAAGCCAACTTTTTTTATTTCCTATAGGTTTTTCTACTGGATAAAATAAAGTTCCAATTTTATTATCATTAAAAATTTCAATTAAGTTTTTTTTATTAGTTCCATCAACTAGCTGGACTTCAACCCCTCCTTTTGTTGCTATTTCTGCAGAAATTAATTTTGTAGAAATTCCTCCTGTTCCCCATTCATTATTTGAGTTTTGGATATTTTTATCTTTAATTTCTTTTAATTCACTATTACGAACTTCTTTAATAGGTTGCGCATCTTTATTATTACGTGGATCTTTTGAGTATAGATTTTCAATATCAGTTAATAAAATAAGCTTGTTAGCATTTATAGCTAAGGCAACTAAAGCAGAAAGGGTATCATTATCTCCATATTTAAGCTCTTCATTTGCTACAGTATCATTCTCATTTACTATTGGAATAACATTCAAATCGATTAATTTTTTTAAAGTTTTAGAAGCGTTATTAAAGGATACTCGTGAATTGAAATCAGCTTTAGTTATTAAAATCTGAGCAATATTAAGACCTAATTTATTGAATACTTTATCGTACAAGGACATTAAATTAACTTGACCTACTGCAGCAGTAGCTTGAAGGGTACTTAAATCATTTGGTCTCGTTTTAATATTTAATTTTTGGCAACCTAATCCAACGGCTCCACTAGTTACTAGAATTAATTTGTTTCCTTTTGAAAGGAAATTTGTAAAGGATCTAGAAAGGGTTTCGATAACTTCTTCTGTAGATGTTTCCTCTGTTCCTCTTAAAATACTAGTACCAATTTTTATAACCCAAGTTTTCATCTTATAAAATGAGACATTAATTTTTCTATTGTCAAAGTTAAATTAAATTTTATAGGCAAGCCATCTCTATCTAATCGCTTAACTAATATTGTTTTAATATTACATCTGTTCCCAACAATAATATCTGTAAAAATTCTGTCGCCAATAATGGCTATATTTTTTGACTCTATGCCAATTTCGTTAATAGCAGACAAAGTTATTTTTTTTCTTGGTTTTGATGCATTGTATTTGTACCTTAAATTTAATTCTTTTGCTATTTTTGCGATTCTTTTTTTTGATGGATTATTACTTATTAGATATAAGGAGAAAAGTTTTTTAGATTCTATGATCCAATTTTTTACAGCTTTTGGGATCATATTTGATTTCCTATTTATTAGAGTCCCATCCACGTCTAGCAATAAAGAATTAACTCCTTTTTTTTGCAACTCAGATTGAGAAATCATGTATATTGGTAAGTCTGAATCCCAATTGACTTTTAGGATAGATTTCATTTATTTTAAGAACTACTTTTTTCCAGTTCAGTTTCAATCAAAGGTTGAATTTTATCGAACTCATCATCTTCAACTAATAAGGCACCTTTATCTTTTAATCTGCCCACAATAAAAAAAGGATCTAGTGGAATATATAAGCCATATTCTTGGTCAAAAAGATTAAAGTTAACGAGTAATTCATAACTCTCACTATCATCATCGACGTAATCTTCTTCCAATTCATCGTAAATTGGTTCTTCAAGTTCTCCTGATACTGTTAGTGTAACTGCTGATCTGATAAGTTTTAAATCATGTTCTTGAAGAACTGCTTCAGCATTTTTTAGTATTTGTTCATTTTTATCTATTTTCTCAATTAGTTCAGGTTCATCTTTTTCATTTATCTTAAAAAGACTTACTGGAGTATCAACTGGCGTTAATAAAGCATATTCTTGGCCTTCAACGCTTACTAATTGTTCAAGATAACAAAATAGCTCGTTTCCATTTGAGTCATTTAATAAAAGAGTCTGAGCATTATGATTATCATTTGAGTTGGCTTCTTTCATTTAAAATTTAACTATCCTTTTTAATACTAGTATTTTATCTGACGTTTACCAGCTATTTCTTCTAATTCAGGACCCTCTTGGATCCATTGTTCAAGTATTATTTTTGCTGAAAAACTATCAATCAATCCGGATTTATCTTTTTTAATTCCAAATCTATCTGAAGATTCCCAAGTTGAACTATGTTCGTTGACGTAAGAAAATGGAAGCTTTAATTCATTTGAAAGTAATTGACCGTAATTTTTACAGTCAATAGCTTGAGTGGTCATTTGACCTTTCTCATCTAGCGGAATACCCACAATAAACCCAGTCAAATTAAATTTATTTATATAATTTCTAATGATTTTAATCTCTTGATTATTTTCAAACCGTTTTACTGCTGGAAGTATATTTGATGTTATGCATAGGGCATCACAATAAGCTAATCCTATTCTTTTGGTACCTATATCCAAACTCAAAATTGACTTGGGTTTGGGTTTGCAAAATTTCACTTAGTTTTTAATGGAAAAGGGGATGGATATGGATTACCTTGTGGGCTTAATTTTTCAAATATTGATTCCAACGATTGATTAATTATATTTACTTGTTTGGCTTCATTCTTAACTATTGTGTTCCTGATAAGAATTATTTCTTGATTTTTTTCTTTGAGATTACATTCTTCGAGAAAAAGATTTAATTGAGAATTTTCTTTATAGGTTTTTAAATATGAAACAGGTGATTTTTCAAAAAATCTTTTTATAAATTCTTTTAAAATAGAATTGAATCTATTATCCCAATATCTACTTATAGTTAAAGTATAAATTTCTTCGTTTTGATAATTTATATCTCTTAAAATTGTACATAAAACTGAATTTTCATATATTAAGGCACCACTTTTGGAGTTATTTCTTTTAAGAATGTCGTCTTGATCAAAATCTAAAATATTTCTTATTAATGGGGATTGATTTGATCTTATGAAATTCACTATTTTTAATATATTGTGTTTATTAATGTTTTGGAATTCATTAATTAATGCATAGGGATTGGTATTTTGCTTCATAGATTTATTTAGATCAGAACCATCCCAAAGGAGTATCTCTCCAAACGGTTGAAAGCCTAATTCTCTTGAGGTTGATATGAGGCCAGCATTATTTATATCAGCGTTAATTATCCAACTTGAAGTTTTGATATCTTTTATTGAGATGGATTTTTTTATCAATCCAAAAGTTAATTGTTTATCTGTTAAAGAACACTTGTTGTTAATCAACTTGGGCTTAGATATTTTTAAGCAAGTCTCTTTTTTGTTTAAAGGAAAAATATTCAAATAACCAATAATTTCGTTTCCAAAAATAGCAATTATGCATTTTTTTTTATTTTTCTTAAGATTATTTAAAAAAATTTTTAAGTCATCAAAGGTATTTGTAATAGCCATCTTTAAAAACCAATTATTCAATTCCTTATTTTTGATATCTATTAAAAGGTTAATGTGCCGGATATGGAGTTCTTCAAAAGTTACTTCCATTCCTTTTTTAGATTGAAAAGAATTAGAGGTATCTTTTTTCATTTACTTTTTTTCTCTTATTAACACTATAGGAGTTTTTTCATCTCCATTGCCAGCTGGATTAGATATTAGGTTTCTTTTAAGTATTTTATTTATTGTCTTATTTGAACTAGCTAAAACTTTTACACCTCCAAGATCATTAACATCGACTACTGCAACATCTATATTTAGATATTTCGAAACCTCCCTACAAAACAAATCAGCATCCAGAGGACCCATAACTATACTCTTGTCATAAGGAGTGACTGTACCGCTTATATCATCAATAAGAGATGATTCTGAACCCGTTAATCTATAAAACATCCCCTTAATACCAAATAATTTAAAGAGAAATCCAACAAATAATGCAAAGGTTATTCTTGTGACTCCAATTCTATTTATTAACAATTGCATGCCGCAAGCTGTTGCTAGACTGCTTGTGGGGTGAAAAAAATAACATAACGCTTTCGAAAATAAACTACATTCTAAATTTTGAGGGGCAATATATCTATTTTGCATAATCGCAAGAGGACTCTCACCGATTGTTAAAATATCATTTTTTTCTACAATTCCTTTACAGGATTCAATCACAGTATTTACTGGGTTATCAAAGCAACCAAGTAAATCAGTTTTAATAGCAAAAGCTTTAAATTTATTATTTAAAGGAATTTCAATAACTTCTTTAGGTCTTGGTTTTTGTCCATCTAAATTAATTAAGAAACAATCCTTATGATTTGAAATGCCAAAATGTCCATAGTTCTCCCAAAATACTTTTAACCATAGATATTTTATTTTTTTTCTAAAATTATTATTGCTAAATTTATATATGATTTTTACACATAATTCTGAATTTGACTTGATAATTGTTGTTGGCCAATAATTATTTAAATTCTTAAGTTTATCATTTTCATATATATAAATATCTTCTTGATAGTTTAAATTTTGGCAATATTCGTTACCTTTACTTTTAAAAAAATCTAATTCAAAATTTATATTTGATACCATTGTCTCTTTGTTTTTACTTGTATTAGTTATTTTTAAATCAATAATTAATTCGTTTAAACCATCCTTTTTTTTGATTTTGTAACTTATAGGTAAGAGATTTAACTTTGATTTGGGTGAGTTTTTGATATATAAATCTGAAAGAATTAAAAAAATTAAAAGAACTAAGAGGATATTTATTAATATCATTTTTTTAATTAATTTTTGTTTTTATCTTTTTTTTCAGAAATGATACTGTTGTATTCGTTAAAACTTTCTACAGAAAATGTCGTATCTTCTATATCAATTCCTTTTAGTTCTCCTATAACTTTGTTTAATTCATCGATTTTAATCATTCCATTTTTATCATATTTTACTTCGCCATCACTATTTAAAATAATGGTTTGTGGAATTAATCCGTTCCAATAATAATTTGGTTCATTTCTAAGATCAGACTTTTCTTTATCCTGTAATTCATCAGTAGTTAGAGCAATAATATCTATATTATTTCTCCATATCAAATCTAAACCAGATATTATCGGAGCCATAGCTTTACTATCTGAGCTATCGTCAAGATAAAAAAATAAAACTGAGACTCTTTTATTTTTTAATGATTCCTGAAGAGTTGTCTGGGGAGGAACTATAGCCCCATTACCTGCGTATATAGGAAAGATGTTACCATCGTAACTATCAGAATCTCTAGAGGCATTTGCTTTATATGGACTTAAGAAAATTAATGCTACTAGGACCCATTGAATTATTTTCATTAAAGTTTAAAAACTTACTTTGAACTTGATCTTCCTAATCCTTGAAGGATTCCTTTCCCAACTAAACCGATAGCTTTGCCAACGACCTTTGTAAGAAAAGTTACAAAAAGATTACCGATATATTTTACAGCAACTTCTAACTGCGGAGCTACGGCATCTCTTATCTCAACTAACAATGTAACTTGTTTTTGTAGCCATTCTAGATTCTCTAATTCTTTCTCCCTATTTTCATTTTTAAAGTAACGGGTAAATTTTTTATCGATAATATCAATATATTCTCGTTTACTCTCATACAAGTAGATAGGCATATAAATATAGTCATGCCAACGGTTGTAGTTATTTATATTATTTCTAAATCTTTCAAAATTTCTTGTTGATTGTAATTCGGGATTTATAAGTACAGTTCTTAATTCAGGCCAAGAAGAACAAATATTAAAGATTTCAGAAGCTAATAGGTTACAGTTCCTTATTGTCCAATTCGAAATGATATTCTCAAGGATCAAAAACGATTCTGTTTCATATAGAGGGAGTAATTTCCCATCATAGTCAAGAGCTTCATTTTTAATAATTGGCTCAATAAACATTATTGATTCATGTGATTCTCGATCTATCTCTTCACAACTTACCTCATTATAAATGAAATCATTTATTGAAATAGATTCGCTTCCTTTTTTTAATCGAAAATAGCTGTCTGTGATATTTGAAATTGTATTTACTTTAAGTTCTTTTATAAGAGAATTTAAATCATCTTTAAAATCTTTCTCCTTATAGTTTTCCTTAATATTCTTTACTAAATTATCTAACTCATCTAACATTTTGCAAATTAGTCGTGAAATGAATTCATTTTTTATCCCAGAAAGAATTATTGATGAATTATTGAATTCAACCTGTAAGTTAGTTGAGCTGTACCTTTCTTTTAGTCTATTTAAAATTAAATTCCATATTTCTGTAGTGTTTTTATCTTTAATGAATACAGTGTTCTTATTTTCAAGATTAATTTTATTTTCAGTGTAAACTGCCTCTGTATAAAGTTCTAGTGAATTACCCCATAAAAAAATTAGAAAAGATTTTGCAGTAATAAGTTCTCTTAATCTTCCTTTTAAAATGAATTTATAAAATTCTGGTGTTGAATCAGAGTTGACATATTTGAATATATAGTTAATTTCAGAATCTATTTGCTTAAGACCTGAAGTTAGAATTTTTTGACTAAAAGAGAGAGGGTTATTTTTGTTTAATTGAACTCGGGAATTATTTTCAATATCAAATACCCTTCCTCCATTTAAAATGGTATCAATAGATTCAAGAACTTTTTCTGCACTGGGATTTAAAAGAAAACCTTCAGCATTTAAGGATGGAGTGGTATTTGCTTCATAAACAAGTTCGCCAGAGAGAATTATAAGAAACTTTGACTCATCATATCTTTCTCTTAATTTTAATAATTCTAATCTTATAAGATCTTCTGATTGGAAATTAAGAACATTCCATATAACTAAATCCGGAGTTTTATCACCAGTTCCATTATTAAAATTAATGTCTAAATTTTGGTCTAGTGATGTTAACTTAAGCGATAAAGATTCTGCTATTAAGCTTGGAGCAATAATCAATATCGATTTTTTTGAAATTAATTCCAAGACTAGATTTTTTATCTCTTATACAAAATTAACTAACAATTACTGCAAACACCAGCCTTAAATCAATTTTTATACTCTTTTAAGCGTAGTAATTTCTGTTTAAATCAAAGTCATTTAATCTCTCTGATGACAATACATTATTAGCTTCGTTGATCGTGAATTTATTTTCATATAGAGCTTTACCTACAATTACTCCAAAGAGTCCAGAGTTTTCAAATTTTACTAACGATAATAAATCAGAAATTGAACCAACACCTCCTGAGGCTATTACTGGAATATCTGTAATTTCAAGTATGCTTTTAATGAATTCTTCATTTGTCCCTTCTAACGTCCCATCTGTATTTATATCTGTAACAATAAAACTAGCAATTTTAAATGAAGAAAACTCTTTTACTAGATCTGTGGCAAAAATGTTAGATTGCTCAAGCCAACCCCTTGTACTAACTTTTCCATCTTTTGCATCTATCCCAACAATTATCTTGCCAGGGAATTTATTTGATAAGTCTTTAACTAGTTCTTTATTTTCTATTGCAGAGGTTCCCATGATAACTTTATCAATACCATAAGAAAATAGTTGTTCTATCCTTTCTTGAGACCTTATCCCTCCACCTATTTGAATAGGTATGTTGACTGTTTTTGCAATCTTTTTTATTGATTTATCGTTTATTGGTGATCCAGTTTTTGCAGCATCCAAATCAACTATATGTATATATTTTGCCCCTTCGCTTTCCCAAAATTTAGCTTGCTCATGAGGCTCTTTAGTGAAGTCTTTTCTTTTACTAAAGTCGCCTTTAAAAAGCCTTACACACTTATCATTCATTAAATCAATTGCTGGTATTAGGTCCATAGAATCATCCTTTTCATTAATAACTTATTAGTAGTACTATTCAATATGTAATTCTATTTAAGATTACTACTTCAGTTAAATATTTTTTGAATATGAAAATTCTTGTAATGGGCGGCACTAGATTTGTGGGCAAGTCTTTGGTTGGAAAGTTATTAAGTAAAAATTATGATATTGATATTTTCACGAGAGGCAATAAAAGTAATCCTGAAAAAACAAATTTAATTAAGGGTGATAGAAATAATTCAGAAGATATCGTCAGACTAAGAAATAAAAAGTATGATGTTGTTTATGATATTTCTGGACGAGAGTTAGAACAAACCAAACTTCTTATAGAAAATTTAAATAACTCTTTCCAGAGATATATATATGTCAGCTCTGCAGGTGTTTATAAGGATAATTGTGAACTACCCTTGTCCGAAGTTGATCCAATTGATCCAGAAAGTAGGCACAAAGGCAAGTTTGAGACAGAAAATTGGTTAAAAAAACAAAAAATTCCTTTTACAAGTTTTAGACCTACTTATATTTATGGACCAGGAAATTATAATAAAATTGAAAATTGGTTTTTTGAAAGGTTATTTACTAAAAAGTCTATACCAATCCCTGGTGACGGTTCTTTAATTACTCAGCTAGGCCATGTTTCGGATCTAACTGATGTAATGATTAGGTGCATAAATTTTGAAAATTCCAAAAATAATATTTACAATTGTTCAGGTGAAAAAGGAGTAACTATCAAGGGTTTAATTTATTTCTGTGCGAATGTTCTTGGATTAAACCAAAATGAGATTTCTTTAAGAACATTTGATTATCAAAAATTAGATCCTAAGTCTCGAAAGGGATTTCCAATTAGATTAAATCATTATCAGACTGATATCTCTAAGATAAAACGTGATTTAAAGTGGGCGCCAACTTTTGATTTACTTAATGGTCTAAAGGATAGTTTTGTGAATGATTTTAATAATAAAAAAAGTGAGGAGTTTGAAGGAAATTCAGATAATATTCTTTTTAATTCTTAAATACCCTAATAAAGTCACAAAAGTCAGGATGAATCCTAACCAATAAAAAATTAAAGCCAAATTATTCAAAAAGCTAATTTTTAATGGTGTAAAGAAGGTAATTACTGAAATAAAAAAGAAAAATGTTTTATATTTTCCTAACATTGATGCTGGTAAACCGTCTTTTGTCGAGTTCCTTAGGCTAGAGATAATTAATTCTCTAAATAAAATTAATGACAAAGACCAGAAGGGTATAAAATTATTTTTACAAAGGAAAGTCAAAGGAATTAAATAAAATACTTTATCGCTTAAGGGATCAAGGATAGCTCCTAATCTGGTTTTAAGATTAAATTTCCTTGCAATTAACCCGTCTAAATAATCAGTTAAACCTCCAATAATAATCAATATAAAGACATAAAAAGGTCTTTTAATTTCTAAAAAAAGTATTAATGGAAATACAAGAAAAAGGCGAGATATCGATAATAAATTGGGAATATTCAATGCCAAATTTTTGAGATTTTTTCTTAATAACAAATTAGTTTTTGTATATAAAAAATATATTACACTCTCAACAAACTTAAATTTTTAGTAAAAATTTTAAATGGTTTATGATACTAGATTCTAAAATTTAATTTAAATCTGAATCCTAAAGATTATAAACTCAACTTCTCTTTATGAATGATGATGTTTTATATTACAAAATTATTCCTTTCATCTAATGCAGCCTCATAGCCTAAAGCTATCTCCAGAATCTGATTTGATAAATTCAATTAAAGAATATTCTTTATCGAACAATTTATACGGGTATGTATCTGGAGTTGTTGGTAATCTTAGAAAAGTTTGTATTCAATGCCCAGGTAATCAAGAGATAAATAAATTTGAAGGGAATCTAGAGATAGTTTCTTTAAACGGACATTTTAATAAAGGAGATGTTCATTTACATTTGAGTTTTGCCGATGAGGGATGTAATGTTTTTGGCGGGCATCTTGAGAAGGGATGTATTGTAAAAAAAGGTACAGATATATTATTACTTTCTTTTGAACAGAAAATTATTAATATCTCAAATAATGATTTAAATAATAATCAATCACGTGTAAAAGCGTATATTTTAAAGGATTGTCCTTGGTCTAAAAGAGCAATTAGGTTGCTTAATTCTTTATCTATCCCTCATGAAATTACTCTTATAGATAATGATGAGAGCTTTCAAAAAATAATGGCACAAAGTAGTCATAATACTTTCCCTCAAATATTTTTGGATAATAAATTTTTTGGAGGATATGATGAACTTTCAGAACGAGCAAAATTGGATAACTTAATTTCATTTAAGTAATCTAAATTTTTTAACTATCACGATTAGTAAGCTTTTCAGCAACTAATTCGTCCTCTAACTGCTTTATTAATCTTGATACAAGACTTTGAAACTCTGGTTGACAACCTTTAAATGCAGCTTTATGTCTTATTGGCTCATTTCTAGTTCTTAAATCAGTAAGCATTAATTGTAATGCGTCAATTTTGGGATTTATTTTCATAGTTTTAGTTTATATATTTACATCTTTTAAATCATTTGCATAGCTTTTTTAAAGGATATCTTTTTATTATCATTCGAACTTGTAACTTCTATTAATTTATTTATAGATTCTTTGTTTTTTAGAGAATCTATACAACATTGCGCAACTAATCTTCTTGGGATTGATCCATTAATTTGAGTATCCTCCTTTGAATAATTTATATTTTCTGATTTAATATCTTCATTTTCCTTTAATCCTCCAGGTCTAATAATAGTCCATTCGAAATTTGAATTTCGTAGAAAGTTTTCACCTAATTTCTTCCAAATAAGAATTAAACCAAATAAGTTTAATGGGTGAAATAATTTACCAGTACAAAGGGAACTAACTAGAATAACTCTTTTAATACCAACTCTTTTGCAACTCTCTAATTGCCTGTATACACCTAATGCATCAACCTTTGCAGGACCAGTTAAATCTAATGATGCTCTCGCTCCAGTCGCAATTATCAAAGCATCAATATCTTTTAAAGCATTATCAAGTTCGCCTTTTTTGTATAATGAAACCCTAATTGTTTCTAAACTCTCTAGTCCTGCTGATACTTTTGAATTCTTTCTGATGATTTGCCTTACTTTATAACCTTTCTTAACTGCTTCTTCGGAAATTCTATAACCTGTTTTCCCTGATGCACCAGTAATTGCTATTCTCATGATTAATAAATTGATTTTAATATTATATATATTTCTTAAGGCTTTTTACATATAAATTTCTTTTTTCTTTTGGGATAAAGAGTGCGACATAAATAACATTTTGTTCCATCACAGCCTCTTGCTGTGCAGTATTCTCGGCCGTAAAAGATTATTTGCAAATGCAAGTTATTCCAATCATTAACAGGAAATATTTTTTTTAGGTCTTTTTCTGTTTGAACTACGCTATCTCCATTTGATAGGCCCCATCTTTGTGCCAACCTGTGTATGTGAGTATCTACTGGGAATGAGGGTATTTTAAACACTTGAGACATTACAACTGATGCTGTTTTATGACCTACCCCTGGTAGAGATTCAAGCTTCTCAAATGAATCTGGGACCATACCATTATGCTTCTCAATCAAAAGTTTAGATAAGTTATAGATGTTCTTTGATTTTTGATTAGATAGACCTAAAAATTTTATGTATTCGTAAATGCCATTAATACCTAGCTGCATCATTTTTTCTGGATTATCTGCAACCTTAAATAAGCTTTTTGTTAATTCATTAACTTTCTTATCTGTTGATTGAGCACTTAAAACTACTGCCACTAGAAGTGTATATGCATTTGTATGATCAAGGGGTATGGGAGGCGATGGATATAGCTTTTTGAGTTCCTTAAGTATTATTTCTGCTCTTTCAGACTTTCTCATTAAATTTGAAATTAAAATGGTGTATAAAATTATACAAGGGATATTTTAGGTGAATATTTTCTGCTAACTTAATATATTTAAATAAGAAGAACTTAGTGAAAAATGATGCGTTAATAATTGATGATCTGCATCATAAATATGATATGCGAGAATGTTCAAATTGGATATTAAACGAAATTAACCTAAAAATTGAAAATGGCGAATTGTTAGGATTGCTAGGTCCTTCTGGTTGCGGAAAGACAACTCTTTTAAGATTAATCGCGGGGTTCGAATATCCCTCTAAAGGAAGGATTTCTCTAAATGATGAGGAAATTTCAAGCAGGAAAAAAATTCTTAGTCCTGAGAAAAGAAATATTGGTATGGTATTTCAAGATTATGCACTTTTCCCCCATTTAACTGTTTTGGACAATGTAATGTTTGGTTTGAAAAACAAAAAAGACAGATCTAGAGTTGATTACTTATTAAATGTTGTGGGTCTTGATAGTTTTGTTGGAAGGTACCCACATGAATTGTCTGGAGGTCAAAAACAAAGACTCGCAATTGCGAGAGCTCTTGCTCCAGGGACAAATTTTATTTTGTTGGATGAACCTTTTTGTAGTCTTGATATGCATGTCAAACTAAAATTGAGAAGTGAACTTCCTAATATCCTAAAAGGTTGTAATGCAAGTGGATTGATGGTTACTCATGATCCGGAAGAAGCAATGTCAATTTGCGATAAAGTCGCCGTTATGAATGAGGGAAAAATCCATCAAATTGATACACCAATTAATCTTCTAAATAATCCCAAGACCATATTTGTTAGTAGTTTTATTTTGGGCAATAATATTATTAATCTCAAAAAACATGGTAATTCATATATTTCTTGTTTAGGTGAAATAAATAGTTCAGAGTATTTGAAAAATACAAGTATCCAAAGTATGTCAATTTCGCCTAAATTTATTTCAATTAAAAGATCAGAATCTGGTGATGCGATTGTTATATCTAAAGAATTTCTTGGAGAATTTCTTATATACAAAGTAACTATTAATGGAAACATATTGCGAGTTAGAACTGATATTAATAATCTTCTAAATAATGGTGATAAATGTTCTCTTTCTATAAATAAAAATAGTTATTATTTTTTATATCCTGGAGCACATAAGGTATATATATAGAATTTATTTATAGGCAATTACATTTACCGCCCTTCCAATTAGAGCATTTTTTCTTTTTACATTTCTTTTTTTTACTTTTATATTTTTTTTTAGTTAATAGCAGTTCAGAAAAACTGTACTCTAAATTCATTTATAGTATTGCGAGTGATTTTCATTATCATATTATTTAATTTAATTTAAAGGATTTATTAATTACTAATTTATACAAAATGTTGTATTATTTATTTAGATACTCAGTTAAATATGAATGAAAATAATTTAAAAACAAAGAAATTAATTAATTTTGGTCCATCTGGAAGAGCTGTTGCTCAACCGATAGACAATAGTTTATTGGATAACATTTTTGAACATTTAACAATGGAAAGATATGCCAATGTTCAATATTTTTCTATGTATCTATGGTTTCAAGAACGTGATTTAAATGGATTCGCCTCTCATTTTCTAAGAGAATCACAAGGCGAAATGGAACATGCTCAGAAATTTGCAGATTACTTAATCGCAAGAGGACAAAGCGTAAAATTAGATGAAATTCCTGCACCCGTTCAAACATGGGATTCTATAGAGGAGCTGATTTCTTATTCTTTTAACATGGAGGCTGATTTAACTTCATCTCTACAACAACTTTATTCCATATCAGAAAGAATTTCAGATACAAGAACGAACGTATTTTTAGATCCAATCATTGAGGCTCAAACACAATCAGAAGATGAATTTGCGAACATACTGGGCAAGGTAAAGTTTGCTTCTAATCAACCTTCGGCAATATTACTAATAGATAGTGATTTAAAGAAAAAATAAATTACTTTCAAATTTATTTTCATTCAATGTCCTTTTGGTTATTTCAAAAAGTAAATTCGAAAAGTTAATTTTCTCATTATTTTTATTTAATAGTTTAGCTATTTTATGAATCTCATTAACTCTTTTAAAAATATTTTTGTTTTCAGCAAATAATCTTCCCTTCAATGCTTTATTTTCTGTAGTTTTATAGGATTGCTTGATATTTCTGAGTCTATTCGATAAAACATCAACTTCCATTAATAAGTTATTTGTAAGTGATTGTGAATCCTTCATGTTTTTATAGCGGCGATGTTTCAATAAAAGAAGGGGCAACACTGACTGTTTGGGTCCCGATAGGAGCTATTAATAGCTCAGATGATCTTAATTTAGATATTAATCTTGTTGATGTTACTCGTGTAGAACCGATTAATTCGCCAATCCTTTCGTGAGTTAACCTAAATGGTAACTCACACCATTGACCACATCTTCTACCTAGACGATTTACTAGTATTGAAAACAAGGCTTGTAATCGCTGTTCTGCATTTCCTAAGTGTCTAATCCTAAGGAGTTGCAAAGTCCATTCATTTACTGCATCGAAACCCATATTCTCCTCAATATTTACATTGCTGTGAAACGACAAATCTGTTAGGGCTTCAACGCAGACACCTTCGCTACATAAAAGGTCTGTCCTTAATTGATCTCCTGATTGTAAAAATGCGAGTGTCATTCCTTCAGTTTCTTCACAAGGACAATAAACTCTTGCAATTCCACTCTCGACTTCTAGGCAAGTCCCTTTTGGTCTTGATGAAGGATCTATTAATACGGATTGCCCAGTTATTATCCTTACTAGTTTTGACGGAGATTCTCCATAACTATGGAAATTCATTAATAAATGATTTGATAATGAGAATTATTATCAATTATGCACTATAAATTAACTTATTGCAATAGATTCTCATTATCATATTCATTCTGAAGTTTTTCTTTACATAGTATTTAGCAATATAATTTAGATAGAATTGCTAAAAATTTTATTTTATATGAGCGTTAATAGAGTTTGTTTTAATTGTGGAAGTTCTTCGTTTGTCTCAGATCGTTCTTTAGGAGGTAAGATTGTCTGCTCTAAATGTGGATCTTCTGCATTTAAAAATAAATCCTCTTCATTTTTTAAAAGCAAAAAGTTTGTATTTCTTGCTATTGCCATAGCTATTTTTATAATTGTTATTTAGATAATCTTTTTATATTCCAACGTCCATTATTTTTAACCACTTCTACATCAGTGCCGTATAACTTTTTAAGATTCTCACTGTTTATAACCTTATTTTGATGACCATCAGCGATTATCATGCCATCTTTTAGCATTAGGACGCGATCATATATTCTTGTAATCATAGAGATATCATGGGTAACGCAAAAAATTCTGGTATTTAATTTTGATAATTCATCAATTTTATCAAGAACAAAAAACTTTGATTTATAATCTAAATTTGCAATTGGTTCATCTAGGATCAAGATATCTGGTTTTTTTATCAACGCCCTAGCAATGAGAGAAATTTTTTTTTCTCCATCTGATAGATAGGAAAAATATTTTTTAGATAAATTAGAAATATCCATTTTCTTCATTATTTTTTCAACCTTATAAGAGTCTCTTTCAGATTTATTTTGTACGTAACAATACCTTCCATATAGTCCACTTAAAATTAAATCAAAAACTTGCAGATTTGGATTTATTCTATTTTTTATATCATTATTTACGGTACTTATTCTTTTTCTTAGTTCCCATAAATTTATAAGTTCTTTGCCAAATATTTTTAATTTCGATTCATTAGCTATTACAGGATATATGTTTCTATTAATTACTTCTATTAAAGATGATTTACCTGAGCCATTTGGTCCAATTAATATTACATTCTCTGAATATGCTATCTTTAAATTTAAATCTTTAATTACTTTAAAGTCATTTTTAAAACAATTTATATTTTTTGCCTCAAACCAAAAGTTATTAACCACTAAAACTTATTGCTCCAAAATATAATTAATTGAATTGAGCTTAAAATAAATATCAAAAGATAAAGCCAATTCAACCATGAAGGTCTATTTACTTTCTTCATAAATTATATTATTAACATAAAAAATATAAGCGGAGCAGCAAATCTTATAAATGTTTTTCTTATGATATTTATATTATTTATGATTTCTAATTTTTTTACCTCAGGTGGGTATTTCATTATAACTTTGTCGTATACATCGAGATTTTGAATTTTATTAATATTCCTCCAAGGTTCATCTTTATCTTCAGACTTCTTATACCATTTCCAAAAGTAATTTATTATTCTATCTTCTCCCAATAATTTTATTTCATCTTTACTTACATATCCCATATTGTGATTATATGTTTGCGTTTTTAAAATCATATAATCCTCATCAAATATCTTATAAAAGATCTTTCTTTGATTTTCTTTAAATAATAAGAGGTTGTTAAGTAGTTTATTTTGTAGAAATTTCCGATAGTGCCTAACTATTACTCTTGCTTTGTTATCTCCTAGTGGAATATGATCTAAAACTTGTAAATATCTAGCTGCAGAAGGATCGCCTTTATAAATTAATATCCGTCCAGGTGGGATGTATTTTATCCGGATAAATTCATTATTAGGGTTGTTCTTGTAGTAATAAATACTTTCAATATATTTAGGTGTAACATTTATTTTCTGGTTGAAACTAACTAGTACATTTTTATTAACATCTTTATCAGGAATTGTATCGCCGTGAACCCAAAATAGATGAAGGATATCTAAGTGATTTTCAATTATCCTTGACCAATCACATTTAAAGTCGACTAATGCTTCTTCAAATACATAATCCTTTTCTGAAAAACCATTATCAGTTAAATCGTAGTTACTTATTGGTGAATCTTCACTAATATTGTTTAAATTGGTGTCGGATTTTCTAGAGTAATGTACAAAAATATATCCATTCTTTTCTAGAGCTTTGTATTGAGATAAGTGAATTCTTTTGGCGTAGTTATCGTAGTTATTATCAACTATGTGACTACATGTTATTCTATCAAGATTTTGGCAACTTCCAACAGATGAAAATTTAGCTCCATGATATGGACAGGTTATAACTCCATCTGATAGTGTTCCTCCAAAAAAGGAGGCTCCCCTATGTGGGCAAATATTTTTAATGCACCTAACTTTTTCATTTTCATCTCTATAAAGAACAAGAGGCTCATTATAGAGTGAAAAATAATTCAGCTTATTTTTTTTTAATTCTTTTGAAGGACAAATTGCATACCAACCAAATAAACCTACTTTTAATTCATTTTGATTTTCTCTAATATCTAACGAGTCAATTTTTACTACCGTTCCTTCTTTAAATGGCTTAAGAACGGTATTAAAGTCTTTTGATTTAAAAAAATTAATTTGTCTGTTATCCATAAATTAATTTCTTTTTTAATTGACTGTTTATCTTTCGGAACTATAACCCAAGTAAATAATCAATTTCTTATAAAAAGAAAATTCTCTATTATTTGTAGCAATAATTATGTAGTTATTGAAAAATATTGATTCCCTATCGTATTTATGTATTTTTATTTCATGTTTTTTGTATCTTTTGTGATTCTTTCAAATTTTTTATGTAATCAATAGCATCATCAATATTTTTGTGGAAATTACACTGGCCTAAATAACAACCTATAAATCTTAAGAATTTTCTCTTGCCACCACTAATCTCATATCTATGTATAGTTCCCCCATCTATAGGAGCATATACAAGTTCTGGTAGTGCCATATTTAATTTGTATTTAATACTTAATTAAACAATAATTCATGTTCAAATACATTTCCATAGCTCAATTCATATATTTAATAATTACTTTACTTATTTTTGGATAATTAATTATTGAATACCCAAGTATTATTTGTTATCTATTAATTATTGATAGGGATTTTATTATGCCAAAAGCATTTAGGCGTTTTTTAAAAAAACTCCCAAAAAAAATTAAAACTTTAAAGTACTCATTTAGAGAGTTTTTATCTTCAAAAATATGAAATAGCTGTTATGTTCAACAATTTTTTAATTTCTATATTTTTAATAAAACTTAGTCAGTATAGTTAAATTCTAAACTATATTAACCCTGCAATTTATGAAATTTTATGATTAAAAGAGTTTTTACGATATTCATTTTAACTTTGCTTCTTCTATTTAATAGTCCAGTTTACTCATTAGATACTTCCTCTAAAACTCTTGAAAAGTATACTAAAAAGATTTCTAATAAGTTCACTAGAACTTATTGCAACACTACCAAATTCGGGATTTCTTATGATGGAGCTTTGGCATTTGCTATTGGAGAGACTAATAAGGAATTTAAAAATAATAAACTCAATAAGTTTATAGATTATTCTCTATTAAAAAATTCAATAGTTAATGATTTAGAAAATAATTGCCAAGTTTATGATTTTGCTATTAGTAAATTAGAAAATTTAAAATTCAACTAGAAAAATGTAAATTGTTAAAGTCTTATTTTTTACCTATCCAATCATTGGGTTTCTCCATCATCCACTCGAAAACCCCCTTAGCATCAAGGTTTTTAGATGCATAAACAAATAAAACTGGAAATATTAAAATTACCGCCCCAATAACTGCTAACTCTATCTTGCCGATCCCCATCTCAGTTACTGTTAAAGCAAAATAATTAATCATTATCTTTATTGAATTAAAATTTACATCTACCTAATTTACAAAAAATTTTAATTCTTTCACTTTTCCATGAGAAATCTTAATTTTTTATAGTGAAAGATATTTGTTTGTATAAAGTACCTATTTTATTGGTGGAGACTTTTTAATAATTTTAATAATATGCTTCTGTTTGATGGTTATGAATCATGAAATTATTATTTTCACACCTATTTTTGCAGTATTGACTGGATTTATAGTTTTTAGAATTTTAAAAAAAAGAAAAAGATCAGCTAAAAGTATTTATAAAATACATTTATTAATTTTTTTTTAGGAAAAATAATTAATCAAATTCTATACCAACTTCTTCTTTTAAATCTCTCTCCAAATCGGGAAGATGTGGTTCAACCCAATGGTCTTTGTTATCAATACCAGCTGCATTTACATAATTCAAAATATGTTGATCCACTTGCTTGTAAAGATCATGCAAATTTAAATCCATACGAATATCATGCGCAATTTCAGAGACTTGTTTTTCAGTTAGACAATGATCTGGATGAAGTAAATCACAACATGGAATTCTCTTCTCAATCAATTCATTTAAATTGATTTTTAATTCGTAATCTTGATGAACAGTCATTTATTTTAAATCTATATTTTTATTCTAATTATGTTTAAGGTTTTGTATATATTTAGTCAAGAAACAAAGTTTTTTATTGTTAAGTGAATAATTTTTAAATAAATAGATCTTCTAAATCTTTATACAAATCATCATTTTCTTTTTCTTTAGGGTCAAGGTGATCTAGTGAAAGTTCTTTTTTTGAGGTGTAGAAAAGATATCCAAGGGCTCCTAAAAGTAAAGTTGTTGGTAAAATCATTAACATTCAATTGACTTATAATGAATATAGTGCAACACTTACTACAGTCAAGTGCTGAACTTTAATTAATTTATAAATGCCTACCAAGAAAAAAAGAGTTGGTTTTATCCCTAGAGAAGATGTTATGAGAATAATTGATAAGTTGAGCATCGAGAACAATTTAAGTAATTCAAAAATAATAAGTATTTTGGTAGAGGAAGCACTTTCTATAAGGGGTATATTTAATAAAAATAATGGTAAAGCAACCCCATCATTTCAACTTCCTGAGACTAATCAGAAAAACTTATCTGATAATTCTGCTGACTTTATAGATAAATCAGAACCCTCAATCGATACTAAATTAGTTAATCATCTTAATCCAAGTAATTCTATCCATTTAAATGAAGTAAATAATGAGGCTTTTGACTTGAAAACTTATAAAAAGTTTTTATCATTCCTTAAATTTCAGGAAATGACAGAAAAATATGATACATGAGAGGTGTTGCTTAGTGCTGTACTGTGCGCTAGATTTGATTTGCAATTAAATGGGGCTTTCGTATTAGAAATTATTTATTACCATTTCAAAAACTTAAATTAAATTTATCCATAAATATTTATTCCTATGAATTCATCTCTCCCAGTTTTATCTGTAAATCTACTCCCTCCAGACAAGTTACATTGTAATTTTAGTTATTGGAGTTCTTTGTTCTCTCAGGATATGCAAATTTTATGGGATAGAGCGCATGGAGTACCTTTAGAAAAACTGCCAAAAGGGGTTTCTGATATGATTTTTCCGTATTTATTGCTTGCACTTTCAGACTATAAGACTTCTCAAATAAATAAAATGAATGGAATAGGATTAGACAATCTATTAAGCCTTTGGTTTGATAAGTACTTATTAAATAAAAATGGTTACTTCGAGCTAATTAAAAAATAATTTTATATCGGATTTATATTATCAACTTTGATTACCATCAAAAATGTATTGCCACTTCAAATTTTTTGATTCTTTTCGAATTAGCAAATCAATAGTCATGCTATAAATAAATTAATTGATTTGATGATGAATTATTTAAACTTCTATTTAGCAAATATGTGTTTGGTCGTTTTGATAATGCTTATCAGGAGAGATATAAAAATAAGAAAAGCTAGATAAATGAAATTTAATTCAAAGACCCTAAGCTTGATATTAAATCTATTATTTTGCTTATTTATATTTATTATTTAAATTTTTAGTCTTTATTCATTAATTTTTAAAATATCAAAAATTAATATTCAATTTTGGTTGACTTTTATTTTTAATGAGACGATAATGACAAAAATAAATTTTAATTGTGAATCCTCTTTCAGATACTTTTGATGATTTTGTTGATGATCTACTTTCATCCGATGTTAATTTGTTAAAAGGGGAACTTGATTTTCTTCTTATGCAACATTTATTTAATTCTATAGATTTGAAGCTTATAAATAAAATTGAAACTAAAGATGACCAATCATTGGCTGCTTAATTTTTATGAAATATTTTTATGAAAAGTTTTGGGTTCCAGTTTTTGGTTTTATTTTATCTAAATTTGTTTTTTTAATAGAAGGTAAAAAGCAAGACACTAAAAATAAAAAAAAATAGATTAATTACTTTTTTTCTTTATAAAGTATTTTTAAATACATAAATTAAGTGAATATATTTTGATAACAACAAAAGTAGTGCTTTAAATTTATGAACATATGCATGGTTGATATATAGTTAATGCTTTTTAGCAAATTAAAATGAACAAAAATAATATGTTGAAGCCATATACAGTGCATTACCGTGATTTTCAAAATATAAGATTAGAAAATTGTTTTTATGCTTCTGACGCTTACGAGGCTAGAACACTAGCAATGGAATTTAATAAGTATATAAATGAACATCCAAACAGCATTGACCTAATCAGATGCGAAAAATGAATAAAAGTTTTGAGTAATTTGGATAATTTATTTAAACACTTAAGAACTTATCTATAACTGCTTGACTCAACTCACTAGTATTTCCGCTTGCAACAATACCTCCGCGTTGCATCGCATAATATCTATTGGCTTGTCTTACAAAATGCAAGTGTTGTTCTACTAATAAAACACCAATTCCTGTATCTCTAATTATCTGATTGATTGCATTTTCTATGTCTAAAACTATATTTGGCTGAATCCCTTCCGTTGGTTCGTCAAGTAATAGTAGTTTAGGTTTGCCTAGCAATGCTCTGGCAATAGCTAGTTGCTGTTGTTGTCCACCACTGAGATCTCCTCCTTTCCTTTGTAGAAAATCTTTTAGGATTGGGAAGAGATCGTAAATAAATGGATCTATTTTCTTGTTCTTAGATAATCCACCTGGCAGCGACTCCATTCCTAACATAAGATTCTCTTCAACTGATAGGTATGGAATAATTTCTCTCCCTTGAGGAACGTAAGCCATTCCTTTCCTCGCCCTCTGATGAGGCGCTTTTCTATTGATATTTTCGCCGATCAAATAAATATCGCCTTTTTTTTGTCTTAACAAACCAATAAGTGATTTCAATAAAGTTGTTTTGCCAACTCCATTTCTTCCAATCAAACAAACCATTTCTCCTGATTGAACATTTAAATCTACATCTCTGAGAATATGACTTTCGCCATAATATGTATTCAATGATTTGATTTCCAATAAGTTTTTCATAACTAATCCTCAGGCCTTCCTAGATAAACATCAATAACTTTTTGGTCCTTTTGTATAGTCTCCATTGTCCCCTCGCATAATACTGTGCCTTGATTTAATACTGAAACATTACTATCAAGTCTTCTTATAAATTCCATATCGTGATCTATTACCACTACAGTATTTTCTCCGGATAATGATTTTAATAAATCAGCTGTAAGATCAGTTTCTTCATCAGTTAAACCAGCAACAGGTTCATCAACCAACATTAAATCTGGCTTCTGTCCTACTAACATGGCTATCTCGAGCCATTGTTTTTGGCCATGTGATAAAGAACCAGCTTTAGAATCAACTTTTTGAGCTAAATTGACAATCTTCATAAGACGTTCAATCTCATTAAGCTGCTCATCCTTAATACTTTTATTTATAAGGTTTAAGGGACTTTTAGGAGTTGAAACTGATATTTCAAGATTTTCTTTAACTGTAAGATTTTCAAAGATTCTTGGACTTTGGAACTTTCTTCCCACTCCAAGTCGAGCAATCTTATGCTCCTTTCTACCTACTAAAGATTTTCCTTTGAAAATCACTTCGCCTTTTGTTGGCTTAACCTTTCCAGTTATTACATCAAGAAATGTTGTTTTACCTGCCCCGTTGGGTCCTATTACAGCTCTTAATTCTCCTTTCTTTAAATTTAAATTAAGTTTGTTAAGAGCTAAAAATCCTTCGAAACTAACAGTAATATCTATTAAATTTAGAAGATCTTTATTATTCATTATTCCCCTCCTTATTGTTAACTTCTAAACTTGGGTAGGTTTCAATCTTCCTTTTCAAACCAAATCTTTGAAGAAGATTCCTAGGACCATCTCCTTGAATCCATCCTAAAACTCCTTCTGGCAGAGCTGTTACAACTAAGATAAATAATCCTCCTTGGATAAACATCCAGCTAGCAGGTAAAGCTTCACTTACTAGACTTTTTGCGTAGTTGATGAAAACTGCTCCTAGTATTGCTCCCAATAAAGTTCCTCTACCTCCGACAGCAACCCATATAACCATTTCTATAGAAAAGGGAACTGTCATAAATTGAGGTGATACTATTCCAGACTGAACAGTATATAAAGCTCCCGAAATTCCAGCGAGACCTCCAGCAATAGAAAATACTATCGTCTTAAATATAACCGGGTTATATCCTGTAAACCTAACTCTTGGTTCATCATCTCGTATTCCTATAAGAATATTTCCAAATCTTCCTCTAACTACCCACTTTGCAAAAAACCATGCGGCTATCACTAGTATGGCCGTTATCCAAAAGAATATTCTTTGCATGTACTCAGAACCTACCATCTGACCAAATAGTTGTGTTACATCTGTTTTTAATCCATTTGTTCCATTTATAAGTTTTTGTTGTCCATTAAAGAAGTTAAAGAATACAAGAAGAGAAGCTTGAGTAAGTATAGAAAAATAAACCCCTTTGATTCGATTCCTGAAAACAAGAAATCCAATTAAACCCGCAACCAATGCTGGAATTATCCAGATAGCGAAGAAGGTAAAAATTGGAGATTTAAACGGTTCCCAGAAAAAAGGCAATTTTTCAACACCATATAAAGCGAAAAATTCAGGAATATTATTTGGGAATTCAGAAGAGCTGGTTATTTGCAAATACATTGCTGCGCAATATCCACCTAATGCAAAAAATATACCTTGTCCAAGACTTAGTAAACCTGTATATCCCCAGATAAGATCTACACCAATAGCAACTATGGACAAAGATAAGTATCTACCAAGAAGATTTAGTCTAAATACAGGGAGTAAGGTTGGTGCTGCAATAATTAGAGCTATTAAAATAATCCAGAATGATAAAACTATTTTCTTATCAAATTTAAATTTACCTAGAGACATTAGTTTTCCACCATCCTGCCTTTTTGAGGAAATAAACCTGTAGGTTTAAATTGTAAGAATATAACTATTAATGCAAATATCATTACTCTTGCCATACTTGTTGTCGCAAAAAAGTTGATTGTGTTTGATAGTGTTAAAGGCATATCTGGCCATATTGATAAGAGCCTTCCAGCTCCAATTAAATCAGTCATTATTCCTATTCCAAAGGAAGCAAGTACTGTACCTAATAAATTTCCTACTCCTCCCAGCACTACAACCATAAAACAACCAACTATATAATTTCCGCCAACATTTGGTCCTACAGAACCTAATAGTGATACTGCTACTCCAGCAACACCTGCTAAGCCAGATCCTATTCCGAAGGTAATTATATCCACTTTTTCAGTAGAAATACCAAGGCAGTCACTCATTTGTCGGTTCTGAGTAACTGCTCTAATACGCATCCCCCAAGCACTTTGGTTTAGAAATAATGTTATTGCTACTACAGAGATAAGTGTAATTACAATTATCATTAATCTTGTTTTAGGAAATGCAGTCCCTAAAATTTCTACTTGACCTCTCATCCATGAGGGAGCTGTTACATCAACATTACGAGCACTCGCTCTACTTAGTTTGCTTACAGTAGATGAAATAACGCTACCGGTGAGAACCCCAGTTAAAGCAGCCAATATCCAAGAACTAAATTTAAAATATTTGAAATTTATTGATTCTTTTATTTTTGGAGGAAATGTTGTTGGTAAAAATAAACCAATTATAAGACTTATAACTAGACCGGTCCCATAAGCCAATGGTACACTTCTGACAAATTGTTGAAGAATTAAGCTAACCCCCCAAGTGGCGAGCAGAGTTTCTAGAGGACTTCCATAAAGCTTTCTTATTATAGTTTTTTCCAGGAGAATGCCTACTACTCCACTAACAATAAAAGCAAGGAAAATTGAAACTATTATGTACGAATTGTAAAAGGGTTTTAATATAGGTAATTTGAAAATTAATTGTGTAACGTACGTTGTGTAAGCCCCAAGCATCATAAGTTCTCCATGGGCAAGATTAATAACACCCATAAGACCAAAAACAATCGCAAGACCTAATGCAGCAACAAGTAGTACAGATCCGATCGCAACACCATTAAAAAGACTGTCGAGAAGTAACTCCAATTTGAAAAAGAAAATTTTTGTTTATATAAAATAAAAGGAGGTGTTAACCTCCTTTTATTTTGAAGCATAGGTTTTAATTAAATTAAAGCTTATACTTTTCTCCTTTTGAAGGATCTGTCCAATCGCATGCAAATCCTTTTGAGCTTGGATGCTTTTGGTTCCATGCTTGAGGAAGAACAACTCCTGTCTCTTCAAGAATTGTAAAGCCACCCTCTGCATTAATCTCTCCAATTCTTACTGTTTGAGATAAGTGATGGTTAGGCATAACTTCAACTGGGCCTTGTGGGGCATCAAACTTTTGTCCAATTAGAGCTTTCCTTACTTCATTGTCGTCGAATGTTCCTGCTTCTTCAACTGCTTGTTTCCATAAGTAAACCATGTTATAAGCAGATTCTTGAGGATCAGCTACAACGCGATCTGCTCCCCATCTTTTCTTGAAACTTTTAGCAAATTTCTTAGATGCAGGAGTATCAATTGACATCATGTAGTTCCAAGCGCCATAGTGACCTTCAAGGAACTCAGGACCAATTGTACTAATCTCTTCTTCAGCAATTGAATAGTTCATTACGTAGTAGCCACTCGAAGGTGTGATACCTGCGTCTTGAATCTGTTTGAAGAATGCAACGTTTTGGTCACCATTAAGTGTATTAATGATTATTCCACCTTCAGGAAGAGCCTTTTTGATTTTTGAGATAATTGGAGCAACTTCAGTATTTCCTAATGGAAGGTAATCTTCTCCAACAACTTTACCGCCTAACTGTTTTACCTGAGCTTTTGTGATTGTGTTTGAAGTTCTTGGGAAAACATAATCAGAGCCTACAAGGAAGAAATCTCCACCAGCTGCGGGAGAACGCTTATACATGAAATCTGTAGCGGGCTCTGATTGTTGGTTTGGTGTGGCTCCTGTATAGAAAATGTTGTTAGAACATTCTTGAGCTTCATATTGAATTGGGTAGTAAAGGAACGCATCTTTTGATTCGTAGACAGGTAACATTGCCTTTCTACTTGCAGATGTCCATCCTCCAAATACGACAGGAACTCCGTCTTGGTCTATAAGTTTCTTTGATTTTTCAGCAAAAGTAGGCCAGTCAGATGCACCATCTTCAACTATGTATTCTATTTTGTAGCTCTTGCCGCCAACCGTGACACCACCAGCAGCATTTATCTCTTCAATAGCCATTTTTTCTGTATCAACAAGAGTTGATTCAGAGATAGCCATTGTTCCGGATAACGAATGCAAAATACCAACGGTTACTGTGTCATCGAAACTTCCGGAGGTTCCGCCTCCACCACACGAAGTTGCGGTGACCGCAAGTGAGGCAGTAGCTAAACCTGCCAAAATACGCCTTGAAATTCTCATGAATTAGGATAAATTAGGTAATTGACCCTCATTAAGGGGATAAAGTAAAAGTTATTAACGAGTGAGGATTCGTTTTGTATCAGTAGTAACTTTTTGTTGAATCCAATATATTATCAATGAACATTTTTCTAGTTCCGATTGTTGGGTATATGTGATTCTAAAAACCGTGTTATTTCTTCAACTCCTATGCCATTACTTAGGTTGGTAAAAAACCAAGGTTTCCCTTTTCGCATAAATTCAGTATCACTTTTCATAATATTTAAATCTGCACCAACTTTATCTGCTAAGTCAATTTTGTTTATTAATAATAAGTCCGACCTTGTAATTCCTGGTCCGCCTTTCCTAGGAATTTTGTCTCCGGCAGATACATCAATTACAAAAATTGATAAATCTACAAGTTCTGGACTAAAACTAGATGCTAAATTATCACCTCCACTTTCTACAAAAACAAAATCTAAAGGATTATATTTATTTTCTAAATCTAAAACTGCATTTTTATTTAATGAACAATCCTCTCTTATCGCGGTATGAGGACAACCTCCTGTTTCTACGCCAATAATCCTTCCTTCCTCTAAAACCTTTTTATTTATTAGAAAGTTAGCATCTTCTTTCGTGTAGATATCATTTGTGACAATTGCTATCTCATAATTTTTTTTCAGGCTTAAGCATAGAGTCTCTACCAATGCAGTTTTTCCTGAACCAACAGGCCCAGCAATCCCTACTCTCAATTTGCTGCTCATAAATTAATTTCTAAAAAGTTTTGTATAAAGGTCATTATGATTTTGTTGAGCCATAGCTAAACCTACATTGCCAAAATAGATGTCATCAATTTCTTTGTCCATAATTTCTTTAGAAACTTTAGAAATTATGGCTAATAAGTCTCTCTGAATTAATTGTGCTTTTGTTGACCCAATAGGAATAATTCTTAACGCAGCACTAAGTTGGTTTGCACTCCACGCATAAAAAAAATTCTCAACCATTTCTAACTTGGTAATTTCAAAACAATAACAAGCCCAACTCCAGGCTAATGGCCAGGAGCTTTTTTTATTATTTTCATAAGGATATTCAAATCCAAATTCTTTAGTTAAATCAAAGAGAGATTTTGCCATTTGAATTTGTTGTTCTCTCATTTCGAAAGAGTCCTTAGATGAGAGGATCCATTTATCCAAACTCACTAGGTTTTGCAAATTACCTTTTAAATTTTTGCGATCGTTTATCTCATTAAAAATATTAAAAAAATCTAGTAAAAGTCTTGCATCTAGTCTTATCTGACCGATTTCTAGTTCACTTATGATTAATTTTTTTACCGAGTTTGAATCTGTTAAATTATTCTTATGAAGAAAACTCTCCAGACCCTCAGAATAACAAAATCCTCCAACTGGTAAGTTAGGACTTATTAATAAATATTTTAATAGGTGACTTTTAATCATGACTATGGGCACCTCTTTCCGGAAAAAACTTTTTATTCGTATTTTTTATATTAACTTTAAAATTAAGAAGCATATTTTTAATAACATAATCACTTTTTGTTAGAAGAATTCCTTCTTCGATTTCTACTTCTACGTGCCTATTTCCAAGATGATAAGCAGTTTTAATGAGTTCAATTTTTGAATTTGAACTTATTTCAATTAAATTTTCTGTTTTGGCAATTATCTCTACATAAAAATTGGACTCATTAGTTGTAAGAATATCTCCATCATTTAATTTGCCCTCTCTAGGTAGTTGTAAAATTATTTCTTGATCACAATCAGTTATTCTTTTTCCTCGTAAGATTCTTCTTTCATCTGAACTTAGGGTAAGTTTTAAAAATGAACCTAATTTCGGTTTTTCCTTAATCCAATCAGTTACAACAATTTGTTTATTCATTCTCATAATCAAAATTTTTGGTTACTTTAATTTAGTAATTAAAGAAAACAATTTATGATTAAAACTTCTTGGGAAGGTAATTGTTTCTTAAATTTTTTCAATAATAAATCAAGTTTAGGAAATGTTAATAAAACAATCTTTAAATCTAAATCAACTTCTCCTTACAAGTTATTAAAGTCTACTCATGATCAGGAGGGTAGGTGCATTTTACCTGTTCTTCATACTGCGGGCGGATTGGTTGGCGGCGATTTACTTAAGTTTGAGGTTAATCTTGAGAAAAACTCTAAGGTATTGTTGACTACTTCTTCAGCTCAGAAAGTATATGGATCAGTTGGGATATCTAAAATCAATCCAAAAGGAACTTTTTCAAAGCAAAAAAATCTCATAAATATTCTTGATAATTCTCATTTGGAATATCTCCCTCAAGAAACAATTATCTTTGCAAATGGTTTATTTGAGCAAAAGTTTAAAGTATCTATTTCAGATACTTCAAGTTTTTTATTTACTGATTTAATAAGACTTGGAAGATCTTCTTCTGGAGAATCTATTGAAAGTGGAGTTTTTAGGTCTAAATTAGAAATTATGAGAAATAATGATTTATATGATGATTGGGAATATGTTGATCAAATTGAATTATCTAAGGCAAGTTATGCGGCCAAGTCAGGTATGGATTACATGCCTGTTTTTGGATCTTTAATTTGGATTTGCGAAAAAGATTTTTCTACGTCAAAAATAAATAATCTTGTGGGAAATATAAAAAAGACTTTCAATAAAACTGATCAAAATTTATCTATTGGAATCCTCGAAAATGGAATCTCTGTAAGATTCCTGGGGAGTTCTTCTCAGGAAGCTAGGAAATGTTTTTTTTGTATTTGGAAACAAATTAGATCTGTTAGTGGATTTTGTGAGCCAAAATATCAAGGTGTATGGCCTTTACAAGATTCTATGAATTATTAATTATGTTCAGAAAGAACCTTTTTTAAGAATTTATAGACTAATTTTTTATTATGCATCTTTCACCTCAAGAAAAGGATAAATTATTGATTTTTTCTGCTGCGCTCTTAGCTGAAAGAAGGCTTAGTCGAGGTCTTAAGCTTAATTATCCTGAAACAATTGCTTTTTTGAGTTTTCAAGTTCTTGAAGGAGCTCGAGATGGAAAAAGTGTAAGTCAATTAATGTCAGAAGGCACTACCTGGCTTTCAAAATCACAAGTTATGGAGGGCATTCCTGAAATGGTTGATGAAGTCCAAATAGAAGCAGTTTTTCCTGATGGGACAAAATTAGTTACTATCCACAATCCCATTAACTAGTTATGAGTAATTTAATTCCTGGCGAAATAATTCCTGAACAAGGTGAAATCGAATTAAATCTTGGTAAGGAAGTTAAAACAGTAAAAGTTTCTAATTCAGGAGATAGACCTGTACAAATTGGATCTCATTATCATTTTTTTGAAGCTAACAAGGCTTTAATTTTTGATCGAGAATTAACACTTGGTATGCGTCTTGACATTCCTGCAGGAACAGCAATTAGATTTGAACCTGGAGATACAACTGATGTCAAATTAGTTCCTTATTCAGGGTTAAGAATTGTACATGGGTTCAATTCATTGGTTAACGGTTCTTTAGATACTTAAAATTATGTCCTATAAAATCGACAGAAATACTTATGCGCAAACTTACGGACCCACTACAGGAGATAGAGTAAGACTTGCTGATACTGAACTTTTTATAGAAGTAGAAAAGGATTTAACTTCATACGGAGATGAGGTTAAATTCGGTGGAGGTAAAGTTATTAGAGATGGGATGGGACAGTCTCAAGTAAGAAGATCTGATGGAGCTGTAGATACTGTAATAACTAATGCTTTGATCATAGATTGGTGGGGAATAATTAAGGCTGATGTGGGTATAAAAGATGGAATGATTTTTGAAATTGGTAAGGCTGGTAATCCTGATATCCAGGATAATGTCGATATTGTTATTGGTGCATCAACAGAAGTAATAGCTGGAGAAGGCCATATTCTCACTGCAGGTTCAATAGATACCCACATTCACTTTATCTGTCCCCAACAAATTGAGACAGCATTAGCCTCCGGAATTACAACCATGTTAGGAGGAGGAACTGGACCTGCAACTGGCACAAATGCTACTACTTGTACTCCTGGTTCTTATCATATTGCAAGAATGCTTCAATCTTCAGATGCATTTCCCATGAATTTAGGTTTTTTTGGAAAAGGAAACTCAACAAACGAGAGCAATCTTATTGATCAGGTTGAAGCAGGTGCATGTGGATTGAAGCTGCATGAAGATTGGGGAACGACTCCCTCTACAATAAATTCCTGTCTTAATGTTGCAGATAAGTTTGACGTACAAGTATGTATTCATACTGATACTTTGAATGAGGCAGGCTTTGTTGAAGATACTATAAACGCTATTGCAGGAAGAACTATTCATACTTTTCATACTGAAGGAGCAGGTGGAGGTCATGCGCCAGACATCATAAAAATTTGTGGAGAAAAAAATGTTCTTCCAAGTAGCACTAATCCAACAAGACCCTATACCAGGAACACATTAGAAGAACATCTTGACATGTTAATGGTTTGTCATCATTTAGATTCTAAAATCCCAGAAGATATTGCATTTGCCGAATCAAGGATCAGAAGAGAGACTATTGCAGCTGAGGATATCTTGCATGATATAGGTGCCTTTTCAATTATTGCTAGTGATTCTCAAGCTATGGGAAGAGTTGGTGAAGTAATTACAAGAACTTTTCAAACAGCCCATAAGATGAAAGTCCAAAGGGGGCCGCTTTCTCAGGATTCTGATAGAAACGATAATTACAGAGTAAAGAGATATATTTCTAAAGTCACAATTAATCCTGCAATAGCTCACGGTATTGATAAACATGTTGGGTCTATAGAAAAGGGTAAAATTGCGGATTTGGTATTGTGGAAACCTTCCTTTTTTGCGGTAAAGCCTGAATTAGTTGTTAAAGGAGGATCTATCGTTTGGTCCCAAATGGGTGATGCAAATGCTTCAATACCTACTCCTGGTCCTGTACATGGACGCCCTATGTTTGCAAGTTTCGGTCAATCTCTGATTAAGAGTTCTTTTACCTTTTTAAGTAAAAATTCAATTGATCAAAATATTCCTAATAAATTAGGTTTACAAAAGAAATGTATTGCCGTAGAAAATACAAGAAATATCAGCAAATCAAGCTTAAAACTTAATAGTAAACTTCCAAATATTTCAGTTAATCCCCAAACTTATGAAGTTTTTTCTGATGGGGAACTTCTTACTTGTGAGCCACTTGAAGAAGTCCCAATGGCTCAAAGATATTTTTTGCTTTAGAAGTTTTTAATTAATTCTTTTTCACTCGTCTTTATGTCTTTTGACCCTGCAATGGCTAAATCTTCCTGAAGTTTGTTCTCGCAAGATAGCACTCTTGACCAACTTGGTAACTGCTGTGTCGTAGGGCAAGCAAGGTAATCTTCTGTGGCAGGTCTTAATAGTTTCGCAAATTTTTGTACTGATAGCTCTTCTTCATGCCTATCGTATGGAAGTTGATTAACTGCTGAATCTAATCCAAATTGCTTTACCCGATCTTCTCCAACTCTTTTATAGAGAACTTCTAAAGTTGCTAGTTGAGTGCTAGTTAAGGTTTCTGCTTGATGTTCCATGAGACCTCTTAAAACACTTGAAAGTATTTCTTTACACATTTTTTGCAATCCTTCTTTAGAAGAATTACCAATATTCTTATGTTTATGATCAAATAAACCTAGGTCAACTTGGGCTATTTTTGATGTCCTTACGTTTCTATAAACCTCTGATAATAAACCTATCTCTAAACCCCAGTCACAAGGTATTCTTAAATTCATAGCAAGGTCTTTAGTAAAAGCAAACTCACCTGCTAATGGATATCTAAACGATTGTAGATACTGTAAAAAGGGACCCTTCCCAACTAACTGCTCAAGACTTGCTAACAAAGGCCCTACAAATAATCTTGTTGCTCTACCTTGCAGTTGATTTGTTTCTAAAGACAACCTGCTGTAAAAAGCCTTTACATATGATATCCCATATGATTCATCCAGAAGTGGAAGTATCATTCTTGAAGGATACAAAGGACTAAAAGTTCTTATATCAGCATCAAAAAGAGCAACAACCTCTGACTTTCTTGTTGCAACTCCTATGCCTTGCCAGACAGCCCATCCTTTGCCTGGAGTACCTAAAAGTTCTAATCCATTTTTTTCTTGGCTTTTTAACAGCTCAATTACAGAGGGAGAATTAGTCCATTGTACGTGAACTGAGAACGGCATGGAGTCAAAAAATTCTTTTGCTGCTTTGACTTGCTCAACAGTTTTTGCAGAAAGAGCAATAACTAATTCATTTAAGCCTGTAAGGTTTTTTAAAACTTCTCTTATATCTTTTAATGCTGGGCGCTCAAACTCCTCGTATAAGCAAGGTATTAAAATGCTAGTTGATCTTTTTTTAAGACTTTTGTTTAATTCTTTAAGTAAATTTCTTGTGACTCCATATTCATGTATTGTTGTGATTAACCCTTGTTGAAAGTCCATTTTCTAATTGATGTGCAGAATAGTATTAATACTTCGTTGATTTTTTCAAAGTGAAGCAAATTGATTCAGAGAAAAAATTAGATAGATTAAATATTGATAAATTGTTAAAAACAATTTATTCAAATAATACTACAGAAGAAATTAATTTTATTTCAAACCAATTATTACAGATTTTAGATGATTTCTCAGAGAAATCTTCTTATGAAGAAATAAGAGATAAGGAAAGGTGGAACGAATCTTATTCAGTTTTGATAACTTATGCAGATAGTATTTATAAAAATGGGGAGGCAACATTAATAACTCTTAGTGAATTGTTAAGTAAACATTTTGGCAGCCTTTCTAAAGTTGTACATATTCTTCCTTTTTTGAAATCTACAAGTGATGGAGGTTTTGCAGTCTCAAGTTATGATTCTTTAGAAGAGAAGTTTGGTAGTTGGGAAGATCTCAAAAGTATTTCTAAAGATCATTATTTGATGGCTGATTTAGTACTTAACCATGTCTCATCGTCTCACCCATGGGTTCAACAATTTATTAAATCCCAGGAACCGGGAATATCAAATGTTTTTTCACCTAAACAAAATCTTGACTGGTCAAATGTTGTTAGGCCAAGGAGTTCCTCTTTGTTTTCTCAAATAAATACTGAAGATGGTACTAAACAAGTTTGGACAACTTTTGGTCCTGATCAAATTGATTTGAACTGGCATAATCCAAAAATGACTCTTGAGTTCTTAAATTTAATTATTACTTATTTATCTAATGGAATTAAATGGTTGAGGCTTGATGCTGTAGGTTTTATTTGGAAGGAATCAGGAACAACGTGCCTTCATTTATCAAAAGCACATTCAATTGTGAAACTCTTAAGAGTTCTTTTAAATAATCTTCTTGATGAGGGAGTTTTAATTACTGAAACTAACGTTCCTCAGAAGGAAAATCTATCCTATCTTATTCCTGATGATGAAGCCCATATGGCATACAATTTTCCATTGCCTCCTCTTCTCCTAGAGGCAATAATTACTTCTAGGGCTGATATTCTAAACTCATGGATTTTTGATTGGCCCATATTACCAGAAGATACTACTTTATTTAATTTCACTGCATCGCACGATGGGGTTGGGCTTAGAGCTCTCGAGGGTTTAATGAATGAGCAGAGAATTAAAGATTTATTAATTAATTGCGAGAAAAGAGGCGGATTAGTAAGTCATAGACGTTTATCAAATGGTGATGATAAACCTTATGAATTGAATATTAGTTGGTGGAGTGCAATGGAAGACTCCAGTAGAGATGCTAAAAGATATCAATATGAGAGATTTATTTTGAGTCAATTATTTGTAATGGCTCTGAAAGGGGTCCCTGCATTTTATTTACCAGCATTACTAGCTTCAGAAAATGATATCAAAAGTTTTTCTATAACAGGTCAAAGAAGAGACCTCAATAGAGAAAAGTTTAAATCAGAAAATCTTTTAGCTGTTTTAAATAATCCTGAATCTTATGCTAATAAAAACTTAAAATATCTTCGTAATGCTATGGATGTCAGATCAGAATTAAAGCAATTTCATCCTTGTTCAGAAATGAAATGTTTGTCTAAAGGTAGAAGTGATATTGTTGTAATCAAAAGAAGTAAAGGTGCTGAATCTGTTTTTGCAATCCATAATATGACCGATAATAAAATTAATTATCAATTGAGTGATAATGATCTGCCAAAAAAAATTGATAATGATTTCAATACCCAAGATCTTTTAACATCCACTAAATACAATTTCAAAAATATTAGTCTTGATCCTTTTCAAGTAATTTGGCTAGGTGCTTTAGAAAAATGATTGAAAATTCTCCTATTTGGGTAGTAAGTGATGTAGATGGTACTTTAATGGATCACTCATATGATTTATCACCTGCTAGAGAAACTATAAAAAAACTACAAAAATTATCTATACCCGTAATTCTTTGTACAAGCAAAACTGCATCAGAGGTTAGAGTTATTAGAAAGGAACTTAACTTGACTGATCCATATATTGTTGAAAATGGTGCCGCAATATATGGTGAATCTCTTACAAGAGTAAATGGAGAAATTATTCTGGGAATAAAATACGAATCACTCGAAGAAATCTTAAATTTTATTTCAAATGAAATCGATTATAAACTTACTCCTCTTAATAAATTAACTGATCAAGAAACTACCCAGCTAACAGGCTTAGAAGGCAGCTCATTAAACTTAATGCGTGATAGGCATTGGAGCATGCCTTTTTTAAATCCTCCAAGTTATTTAGAAGAGAAAATCAATGCCTGTTGTAAAAAGTTCAATGTTGATATTTTTAAGGGAAATAGAATGAGCCACTTATTATCTACAAAATCGAACAAAGGTAAAGCGATAAATGCTCTTAAAGAATATTCAAATGTTCAAGATATTGAGATTATAGGTTTAGGCGATTCTCCAAATGATTTACCTCTCCTTTTAAACTCGGATATTAAAATTGTTATTCCTGGAATAGATGGACCTAATTTAAATTTACTAGACCAATTAAAAGATTTGGATTTTACTTTAGCTTCTGAACCAAATGGATATGGTTGGAAAAATGAACTCAATAAATTGATAAATAAGCGAGGACTTAGTTAGAAAGATGAAAGATTTAGATATTAATTTTCCTCTTGATAAATTTGAAAAATTAATTATTGACATTGGTTGGGAATCTTTGGATGATTGGTTCAATTTTTGGAATAATCAAAGAAACTTTCTTTCAATTGATCAATATTGGAAAAACAAAGTAAATGATGATTGGATTTGGGGTTTAGCTTTACCTCTTTTATCTCAGGCTTATAAATTTCATAATTATTTTACTGATAGAAAAATAATTGGGATCTCAGCTCTCCCTGGGACAGGTAAAACAACACTAGGTAATTGGCTTGAAGCTATATCGTTAAAATTAAACTTCAAAATTTCGGTTATATCAATTGACGACTTTTATCTCCAATCAGATGAAATGAAATTAGCAATTAAAAATAACCCATGGAATGTTTCAAGAGGCTTTCCTGGTAGTCACTCAGTAAATTTAATGTATGAAAAATTATTAAATTGGAAGATAAATGGAGAATTAAATGTACCAGTTTTCGATAAATCTTTAAGAAACGGTTTAGGAGATAGATCTCATTGGAGATTGGATAAACCTGATTTATTAATTATTGAAGGATGGTTTTTAGGAATAAAACCTTACTCTTCTGACATAATTGATCCATCTGTAAATGCAGCAGATTTGAGTATTGATGAATCTTCTTATATGTTAACCATTCAAAATAACCTAAATGAATATTTAGATATTTGGAATTTAATAGACAAAATTTGGCATATAAAGCCCTTGAAGAATGAATACATGAATACTTGGAAAATAAACCAAGAAAAAGAAATGTTTTTACAGAAAGGTAATGCCCTTAAAGATGAAAAATTATCTAATTTCTTGAGAATGCTTAATGTCTCTATTCCTCATAAAAGTTTTGATTTTATAAATTCTTATGCGCTTTTATTAATTGATCAAGAAAGAAATTTAATTGAGGCTGGATTAAATTTGTAGCGTTTTCAAAATTTCTTTTTTTTCAGTAATTTTTTATACATTTTTTATTGGTCTTAATGGTATTTAATTAACTATAATTTGCTATTTATTGATGGTTGAGTTTTCTTACACAAATGAAAGCTGCAGAATGGTCGTCTTGAGATGTATTGGTCCTTCAAATTTTTTTTTAGAGAGAGTTTTATTCCCAAGTGACATTCTTACTTTCATGGCTCCAAATGACTCAAGAGTTGAAATCTGGGGAAATGAATTATATGGCCCTAAGTTGGAAGAGAGGATAAGAATATCTGCTAATAATGAAGATTCAACCTTAGTGGCTTAAATAGATTTTTAATTGTCTTCGAGTCAAAATTTTTTACAAATACTCTTTTTTTATTGATATTATCTAACTAGTTTTAGTTTTATAGATGTATTATTTCTCTTCCTTTGCAATAGGGGGTTTTGTTCCTTCTGCAGCTATCGCTGGAGTTTTACTTTTGGTTGGTTTAGGAGCCTTCTTTTATCTTGGCATTAAAGGACCCACAGATTATTAAAATTCAATTTATTAAACCATTGGTTATTTAAATTTTTCATGACCATCCTAAATGAGTTAACACTATGGATTTAACAACTATTTTATTTATATTAAGCTTACCTTTTGTTTTGTTGACAGTTTACTTTGGTACAAAAAATGATTTTTACGAGAGTGAAAACTATAAAGGAGATGGTTGTGCTCACGATGTTAAAAGGTAACTTTATTATTTATTACTAATCACCTCTTAATACATAACTCAATCTAATATCAAATCGTAGACAGATTTAATATTTTTCAATTTTAATTATTTTGATTGCTTATTTATGTATCCTGAGTTTTTGTAAGAATACGATGTAATGAAGTCTTTTATTCTGTTTACACCTAGACTTCGAGGATCTTGTCTTTAAGTTCCAATTATTAACAAATAACTTTTGCAGAATCAGAAAAGATCAAGGAAGAAAGATAGTAATAAACTTTATTTTTTTCATTTTTATATATAAGCTTTTAATTATTAAATGTAAATTGCTATTAATTAATAAGGTAATTTAATATTTTTTGGAATATTTAAAATTTATTTTATATGGCTTAATTCAAGGTTTAACAGAGTTTATTCCTGTAAGTAGTACAGCGCATTTAAAAGTTATATCTCATTTTTTAGGTATTGATGATCCTGGTGCCTCTTTATCAGCAATTATTCAACTTGGAAGTGTTTTGGCTATAGCTTGGTATTTTAGGAATGATTTTTTTAATTTCAGAAGTCAATCTTCAAAAAAATTTATTGAATATCTCTTACATGAAAGATTATTAAGGTCTATTTTGATTGGTACTATCCCAATTGTTTTGCTTGGTGGAAGTATAAAATTATTTTTACCTTATTTTTTTGATAACGTTCTGCGTTCTAATTTATCAATAGCATTGGTCTCATTCCTAATGGCTTTTTTTATGTACTTGGCAGATAGTTCGAAAAGAGGTTCTATTAATATTAAAAACCATAATTATTCAGATAGTTTTTTAATAGGTTTCTTTCAGGCATTTGCTATTTTTCCGGGTGTTTCAAGATCGGGTGTTACTATTTCTTGCGCTCTAATATCAGGATGGGAAAGAGGCGATGCTGCAAAATTTTCATTTCTTTTAGGGATGCCAGCTATCACTATTGCTTCGATTGTTGAGTTTATTTCTTCTTTTAACGATTTTTTTTCGTTAGGTTTCGTTCCTCTTATTGTTGGTCTTATTACGACATTTTTGTCCTCTTTATTAGCTATTGATTTCTTATTAAAGTATTTTTCTTCTAATGGTTTAAAAATATTTGTCATCTATAGAGTAATCTTTGGTGTCGTAATTCTTTTGAATTTATAATTGCTTCTATAAATTTTTTTTTCAATTGTGTTAAGGTTTAAAAAAATTCTTTCTAATGAATATTTTTATATCTTTCCAACTAGGTGAAGTGGAAGTTTCAAATCTTACAATCTTGATTTTAGCTTTTTTTTCTTCTTTTACATTCATAGCCGTAGGCATAAGTTCATATAAATTATACAAATCCCTTATAAATGAAGACGATAATTAATCGGAACGGCGGGATTTGAACCCACGACCCCCACTACCCCAAAGTGGTGCGCTACCAAACTGCGCTACGCCCCGTTTCTTTACTATAAAGATAAGATTGGTTTAAATGTTATTCTTTATAGGATTGTTATTAGATCTCAATACACACTTATCAACTTCCCAATTAAAGTTTTCCCATATTTGGTCTTTTAATTTGTAGTTGCTTCCAGTAAAATTTCCCAATTTAACTTTTGTGGGAGAAGCAGAACAATACTGCCTACTTCCAGCTATTGCGAGATATTGTTGATGGTATTGTTCTGCATAAAAATATGCATCAATCATTTTTATTTCCGTTTCGATTAATCCAAGATTTTTTTTGTTTAGTTCCTCTTGATATTGTTCCTTACTGGCTAATATGATTTTAGAATTATTTTCATTTTTATAATATATTGCTGATCTATATTGAGTTCCCATATCATTTCCTTGCCTGTTTTTTTGAGTTGGGTCATGACATTCCCAGAACATTTTTAATAAATCACTTATATCTATTTCCCTTTTATCCCAAATAACTCTTACAACTTCTGAATGACCAGTTATGCCGGAACATACTTCGTAATAAGTTGGATTTCTTTTCTCACCACCAGCATAACCAACGGAAGTTGTTACAACTCCAGGAAGTTTCCAAAAACATTTTTCGGCTCCCCAGAAACAACCACATCCAAAAATTATTTCATCTTCCTGATTATTTGGATCTTTTTTAATATCTGTTTTTAATATTCTATGTAATGAATAAGCATCATTAGTGAAATTTACATTCTCATTATTCATAATTTTGTTTAGGAATTTAAACATAATTTAAATCTATTAATTATAAGTAAAAAAATTTAATTTTAGCTCTTAACAATTTTGGTAGCTAGTTCTCTTTCCCAAAGTTGTTTGTATAGCCCATTCTCTTTTAATAAATCTTTATGGGTACCTTCTTGTACTATTTCTCCTTTGTCCATGACTAAAACCCTATCACAAGTAGCTGCAACAGAAAGTTGGTGACTGATCATTATGATTGTTTTATTACTTCTATCACTAATTTCATCTATTATTCTTGCGGCTGTTTTATTGTCTACACTTGCTAAAGCATCATCAAGAACAACAACAGGAGAATTAACAAGTAGTGCTCTTCCTAGTGCAGTTCTTTGCCTTTGTCCACCACTTAATGTAATACCTCTTTCACCAACAATAGTTTTAAATTTTTGAGGAAAACTATTGATATCATCAATTAATCCAGCTTTTATAGCGCTTTCTTTAACTAAAAATTTAGAAGCTTTAGGTTCACCAAAACTTAAATTTTCTGAAATTGTAGAAGTAAATAAAAATGCTTCTTGAGGAACGATTGAAATATTTTTTCTAAGATCACTTAATTTTAATGTTTTTATATCAACCTTATCTAAGAATAATTGATTGTCGGGAATTTCAATTGTTCTTCCTAGAGACTTTGCTAGTGTTGTCTTTCCGCAACCTACTGGGCCAACTATTGAAATAAGTTCTCCAGGATAGATTTTAAAATTGAGACCATTTAATGAATTAAATTTTGAACCTGGATACTTTATCGTTAAACCTTTGGCTTCTAAAAATCCTTTAGCCTTTCTTTTTAAAAATTTACTGTCTTCTTTATCTACAATATTTGGCTTATTCTGAAAGAGTTCTTCCACGCGATCTAAACTTACTTGACCGAGTTGAAAAGTATTTAAGGTAAAACCTAATAGAGCTGTAGGGAAGACAAGTCTTTCTACGTATAGGATTAAAGCTACTAAACCACCTATCGAAACAAATCCACTTTCTAGTTGAAAAGTTCCTAATCCTAATAAAATTAATAATGAAATTGAAGAAATACCTTGCAACAATGGGAAAAGGGTACTCGCTGTTCTTGCAAGTTTTATCGCTGAGTTTTGGTAATCATTATTGTATCTGTCAAACTCTTTTTTCTCTGCATTCTCTTGGGCATAAATTTTGATGGCGCTTATACCAGAAAGATCTTCTTGTATTAGATCACTTAGTTTTGATAATGATTGTTGTTGGGTTTTTCTTTGATTAACCATTCTCCCTCCAAATAGACTTACTATTCCAAGGATTAATGGAAATATCAATAAAGCCGATATTGTTAATGTTTTATTAATAGAAAACATTGATGGAATTGTGAATGAATAGGCTAAGACAATGTTGCATAAGCTTAAAACAGTAAAACCTAAAAGTCTTCTTATGTTTTCAACATCGCTTGTGGCTCTTGTAATAATGTCTCCACTACCTTTTTTCTGAATCCATTCTGGATCTTGAATAAGTAAATGTTCAAAAAGTTTTTGGCGAAGATTTACCTCTACCTTTCTACCTATGCCGAAGACAATCTGTCTTGAAAATAATCTTATTAAACCCATACAAGTTGCTAAAAATATTAACCACAAAGATTTAGAAATAACAAAATCCGAAGAAAACCCATTTTGTAATTGGTCAATTATGTTTTTTACTTCTAGTGGTATTACAACACTTAATATATTTACAATTAAGAGAGCTAAAGCTCCATATAAAAATTCTTTTTTGTAAGGTCTTAGGTATTTAGATATAATTTTTATTTTTAAATTTTTCATTTAATTTTGCCGATATGATTAAGATAATGTTTCATTTTTGAATATGTGAGCTAATTTTATAAATGATTCATTATTTATCTATGGGTAACGAGCAAACTCATCCATTACATGAAACCGACAAGAATATTATAGATTCCCTTATCTCTAAAAAAACCCCTGAAGATATTGACTATATAAATCTAGCTAGATTAATAAATCGTTATATTAATTTCCCTGGGGAAATCGAAATTAAAAATGATATAGAAAAAACTTTAAAATTTTGGAAAATCACTAATGATGAACTTTTTTCAAAAACAAGAAATATTTGGTCAAAAGGCTTCAGGCCTTCTAATACAAATAAAGATTTAGTTGGTTCAGGTTTTGATACCTCAAATTGAATTTTATCTGCATAATTTTTTCTTCAATAAATTAAATGTTTTCTAATCCATCAAACGCTGAAATTCTAAATAATTTGTTAAAGGGGAGGAACCTTGATGATTTAACTTCTAGATCCTTAATGCAAAGATGGCTTAATGACGAAATTTCAGATGTTGAAACTGGTGCTTTTTTGAGTGCTTTGAGAGCTAAAAGCTGTACGGGTGTCGAACTAAGTTCGATGGCTGAGGAACTCTTAAATGTTTGCAAATTGCCAGTAGCAAGACCAAATTTGTATTTGGTAGATACTTGTGGAACAGGAGGGGATGGAGCTAATACATTTAATATTTCAACTGCAGTAGCATTTGTAGCTGCATCTTGTGGAGTAAAAATTGCTAAACACGGAAATAAAAGTGCTAGTGGGAAAGTTGGGTCTGCTGATGTTTTGTTGAATCTTGGTTTGAATTTAAATTGTTCATTAGAAAAAGTAATCAAGGCAGTAAGTGAAATTGGAATAACTTTTTTGTTCGCACCTGCTTGGCACAAATCCTTAATAAAACTTGCTCCATTAAGAAAGACCCTTGGAATAAGGACAGTGTTTAATCAACTTGGACCATTGGTAAATCCTTTAAGACCTAATGCTCAAGTTTTGGGTGTTGCTTCAGAGGATCTTTTAAAACCTATGGGAAGCGCGCTTTTAAAAATGGGTATGAATAGAGCAATAGTCGTTCATGGTGCTGGTGGCCTTGATGAAGCTTCTCTTCAAGGGGAAAATAAATTAGTGTTTGTTGAAAATGGTAAATTACGGTTTTCAGAAATAAATATCTCAGATTTTAACCTTGATAATATTGCTAACGAAAATCTTATGGTTTCTGATCTTGAGTCTAATGAGGAAATATTAAAGTCTGTTTTAAATGGTTCTGGACAAAAATCTCACGTTTATGTTGTTGCCTTGAATTCTGCTCTAGTGCTTTGGGCAGCAGGAATTGAGGATGATTTAAATGAAGGATTTAATAAAGCTTTATGTTCCATTAATCAAGGTGATCCTTGGAAAAAGTTTTTACTCTTAAAAAATTATTTATCTGCAAATTAATTTATTTCAAAATGACGATTAATCCATATAAGAAAAACTCGAAATTAGTTTTAAGTAATGGAATTGTATTCCCTGGATTTCATTTTGGTGCTTCTGGCACAGCAAATGGTGAAATAGTGTTTAATACGGGAATGACAGGTTATCAAGAAGTTATTACTGATCCAAGTTATTACGGGCAGATATTAACATTCACTTACCCTGAGATTGGAAATACTGGTATTAATTTTGAAGATTCAGAGTCTAATATTAATGTTAAAGGGATAATTGTTAGAAATTTTTCATCGAATAACAGCAATTGGAGATCTAAAAAGAATTTCAATCAATGGTTGGTTGAAAAAAATATAGTAGGTCTTTATGGAATTGACACAAGAGCTCTTGTTAAGATTTTAAGATCTAATGGTTCGATGAACGGAGTTATTACCTCTGAAGATAATACCGTTGAAAGTTGTTTAAAGATAATTCATGATACGCCAAAGATGAAAGGATTAAATTTATCAAAAGTAGTTTCAACAAAGCAACAATATTTATGGAATAGTCATACACAAACAATTTTTGATTTAAGAAAAAGTTATGAAGAATCTTCTAAAAAATTAAAAATAGTAGCAATTGATTTTGGAATTAAAAATTCAATTCTAAATAGACTTGTGTCCCATGGTTGTGATGTTTTGGTTTTGCCCTCTTCATCTTCTCTAAATGATGTTCTATGCAACAATCCCGATGGTATATTTTTCTCAAACGGTCCAGGCGACCCTTCTTCTGTTTCTGAAGGTATAAAGTTAGCAAAATCACTTATTGAATATGGTGAAATACCAATGTTTGGTATTTGCCTAGGCCACCAAATATTTGGATTGGCATTAGGAGGTTCGACTTATAAATTACCTTTTGGACATCGTGGTTTAAATCACCCTTGTGGTGAAAATAATAAAATTGAGATAACTAGTCAGAATCATGGTTTTGCTATTGATCCTGATTCTCTCTTGAAGGATAAAGTTAGAATAACCCACTATAACCTTAACGATTACACTGTGGCTGGCCTAGAAGTTAATAATAAGCCAATATTTAGTGTGCAATACCATCCAGAAGCAGGGCCTGGCCCACATGATTCAGATTATTTATTTAAAAAATTTGTTTCTCTAATGTTAGAAAGATGTTGACATATTGTTTTCTTTTGATTTGATAATTACATTTGATATATTAATTTTTTGGAGGTATTAGATCATAGAAGATTACCAGAAGTTAACGGTTTCTTTAAGAGGAAACCTTGAGATTAAAAAAAACACTATTGTTTTTACTTTTAAAGGCCAACTTGATGCTTTCTCAGAAAAACAATTTAAGAATTTTGTTGCTAATAATTTAAGAAATGAGCTTCCATTTATTATTGATCTTACAAAAATAGATTTTTTAGATTCTTCTGGTCTTGGAGCTCTTGTTCAGACTGCTAAAGAAAGCAAAAAATCTAAACTTGGTTTCTCTGTTGTTGGTAATTCGAGAGTGGCCCAAACAATTAAACTTGTTCGTTTAGGGGATTTTCTTAACTTGAAGTCAAGCCTTGAAGATGCATTAAATTATTTAAAAAATTGAATTATTGGATTCAAAACTTGGTTCCATATGGATCTCCCGATGATATAGGAGTTATTCAACTAGCTTGGCTTGGAGATTCGGTATGGGAGCTTCATCAAAGACTAAGGCATGTTCATTTTCCTTTGAAATCGAAAGATCTCCACTTATCTGTGGTAAATGAAGTAAAAGCAAAATCTCAGTCAAAATCATTAAGTCAAATTGAACATTTATTAAATTCAAATGAAATGGATTTAATTAGGCGTGCTAGAAATAAAACAAAGAGATATCCAAAGTCTTCAGACCCTACCATATACTCTAGAGCGACAGGTTTTGAAACTCTAGTAGGCTGGCTATTTTTAAAAGATCCTCAAAGATTATCAACACTTTTTGAATATTTAGAATAAAAATGAATTGAACCTATGAAAAAATTCTCTAAAAAAAATTTTCCCGGAAAAAATAATAAAGAGTCCAAAAAAAATTCAGATTTCGGTTATTACTCAAAAAATGCAAATCGTTCAGAAAAAAATGAGAGATTTATAAACAATTATGCTAAAAATAATAATGTTAAAAATACAAATAAAATAGATAAAAATAATTCTTTTTCAACTTCAAAAAGAAGAAATCAAATATTTAAATCAAATACAGAATTTCCTAATAAAAATCATGATATTCTTGAGGATTTTACTAATAAGAAAAATTTTGATGATTGGATATGGGGTAAACATTCTGTTTATGAGGCTCTTTGTAGTGAAAGAGCAATCAATAGGATTTGGTGTACTTCAGAAATTTTTTCTTCAGATAAATTCTATATTTTGCTTAAGGACCTTAAATCAAAAGGAGTCCTCATTGAAGAAGTTTCTTGGAACAGGCTTTCTCAATTGACTTATGGTGCTTCACATCAAGGGGTAGCATTGCAATTAGCATGCTCTAAAACTATATCTCTAGAAGAATTAATCGACTTATCTAAACATAACTGTGCAAATCCTATAATACTTGCATTAGACGGTATAACTGATCCTCATAATGTCGGTGCGATTATAAGATCAGCGGAAGCTTTTGATTGCAAAGGCATCATAATTCCTCAGAGAAGATCTGCTGGATTGACAGGAACGGTCGCAAAGGTAGCTGCAGGAGCTTTAGAGCACTTGCAAGTCAGTAGAGTAGTCAACTTAAATAGAGCACTTGAAGAGCTTAAGAAAAATGGTTTTCTTGTTGTTGGTTTATCTGGTGATGGTCAATTACCTATTTCAAATTTTCAAGAAAAAGCACCCTTGGTAGTTATAGTTGGTTCTGAAGATAAAGGTATTTCTTTACTTACTCAAAAAAAATGCGATTTTTTATTAAGTATTCCACTTAAAGGTAAGACTTCAAGTTTAAATGCCTCGGTGGCAGCAGCCATATCACTCTTTCACTTGACAAGTAAATAATTTCATATGTTATTAATGAAATCTAAAATGTTGTTGTTTCAATATATTTGTATGATTAATAAAAAATTATTGAATTTTCACTACAAAATTGTATAGAATTTAACAAGAATTGATGTTTTAAAAGGTCAATTAAATTGATTAGAAACTTTGGAAACAAACTCGGATTAGCTTGGTGGGCTAAAATTGAGACAGATCAACCTAGTGGTACTTACTGGTTCGGCCCGTTTATTACAAAAAATAGTTTAAAGGAAAATATGTCTTCTTTTATTAAAGAACTTTCCGATGAAGGGGCTGAAAATATTCAACATAGCTTTGTTCGCTGCAAAAAAGAAGAACCACTAACTTTTTGATAATTTCAATTTCAAGAAATGAATTTTAATTATATAAGAAAGGAAATTATCAGTAATAATGCTTCTGTTAAAGAATTAGTTAATGACATCTTTACGAAAATTGAACATAAAGATCCTGAAATTAACTCTTATATTTGTACTACAAAAGATAGCGCTATTGAACAAGCCGAGAATATAGACAAATTAATTCAAAATAATGAAAAACTTCCTCCCCTTGCAGGGATCCCAATAGCAATAAAGGACAATATTTGTACCAAAGGTGTTGTAACTAGTTGTGCGAGTAAAATGCTTAAAAAATTTGTTGCGCCTTATGAAGCTACAGCTTCAAGTAAATTATGGTCTTCAGGAGGTATTTGTTTAGGGAAGACAAATTTAGATGAATTTGCTATGGGAAGTTCAACTGAAACCTCTGTATTTGGTGTTACTTCAAATCCTTGGGATATCAATAGAGTGCCAGGAGGAAGTTCAGGAGGTAGTGCTGCTTCAGTAGCTGCTGGTTTTTGTGCGGCAGCTATTGGTTCTGACACGGGAGGATCAATAAGACAACCAGCTTCTTTTTGCGGTGTTGTTGGGCTTAAACCCACTTATGGCAGAGTTAGTAGATGGGGGCTGGTAGCATTTGCTAGTTCTCTTGATCAAATTGGCCCAATTACTAATACTGTCTCAGATGCTGCCGAAATTCTTTATTCAATATCTGGGAAAGACCCCTCTGACTCAACATGTCTTGATAAACCAGTTCCAAATTATCTTACTAATTTAAATAAATCTATAAAGGGAATAAAAATTGGAATGATTAAAGAATGTTTTGAACACCAAGGTCTTAATCCAGAAGTCAAAGAATCTGTTCTTTCTGGAGTTGAAAGATTCAAAAGTTTAGGAGCTGAAATTATCGAAGTTGATTGTCCTAGATTTAATGACGGAATTGCTACATATTATGTCATTGCACCATCTGAAGCCTCTGCAAATTTAGCTAGATATGATGGAGTCAAATATGGCTACAGATCGAAAGATTGTTCAAATCTTATTGATATGACATCAAAAAGTAGAGCCGAAGGATTCGGAGATGAAGTGCAAAGAAGAATATTGATAGGAACTTATGCTTTGTCAGCTGGATACAGTGATGCCTATTACAAGAAGGCACAAAAAGTCAGGACACTTATAAGAAAAGATTTTGATAACGCTTTTAAGAAAGTAGATATTTTATTAACCCCAACTTGTCCAACTACAGCTTTTTTAAAGGGTGATTTTGTCAATGATCCACTTTCAATGTATTTGTCTGATCTATTAACTGTTCCTGTTAATTTAGCAGGACTCCCAGCCATAAGTATTCCTTGCGGTTTTGATAAAAAAGGATTACCTATAGGAATGCAACTAATAGGAAATGTATTAGAAGAAGATAGAATTTTGAATGCTGCAAATATATTTGAAATTGATGCTCAGGTAATTAAGGACAGACCTTTATTTTAAATTTGTATTAATAATTAACTTGTAGGCCCATATTATAGATCTTTTAGAAATTTTCTCTATCTTATATATATAAATTATTTGAATATGGGTTTCGTTCCGCTTCATAATCATAGTGACTACAGCCTCCTTGATGGAGCAAGTCAAATTTCTAAAATTGTTGAAAGAGCCTGTGATCTTGGGATGGATTCTATTGCTCTGACAGATCATGGAGTTATGTATGGAGTTCTTGATTTGGTCAAGAGGTGTAAAGAGAAAGGTATAAAGCCAATTATTGGTAATGAAATGTATGTTATTAATGGATCAATTGATGATCCTCAACCTAAAAAAGAAAAAAGATATCATTTGGTTGTCTTAGCAAAAAATCATACTGGGTATAGAAATCTCGTAAAGTTGACAACTCTTAGTCACTTAAATGGGATGAGAGGCCGAGGAATTTTTTCTAGACCATGTATTGACAAATTTCTTTTAAGTAAATATAGCGAGGGTCTTATTATTTCTACAGCATGTCTTGGTGGTGAGATACCTCAAGCTATCTTGAAAGGAAGATTAGATGTAGCAGAGGACATAGCTCTTTGGTACAAAAATTTATTTGCAGATGATTTTTATCTTGAAATACAAGATCACGGCTCTATTGAAGATAGAATTGTTAATATCGAATTATTGAAAATTGGGAAGAAGCATAAAATAAAAGTTATCGCGACAAACGATGCTCACTACATATCCAATATGGATGTTGAAGCACATGATGCTTTACTTTGTGTATTGACAGGGAAACTAATAAGCGATGAAAAAAGATTGAGATATACCGGGACAGAATATATTAAAAGTGAAAATGAAATGCTTGAACTTTTTAAAGATCATTTAGACGATGAATCAATTAAAGAGGCAGTGAACAATACTGTAGAAATTTCAAAAAAAATTGAAATATTTGATTTGTTTGGTAAATATAGAATGCCAAAATTCCCTCTTGAGGAAGAAAAAGATTCATTTTCTCTATTAACGCAATTATCTAACGAAGGTCTTTTAAAAAGACTTAAAAAAAACGATCTTACTGAAGTTGATAAAAGTTATAAAAAAAGACTATCTACGGAATTAAACATTATAAAAGATATGGGTTTCCCTGATTATTTTTTGGTTGTTTGGGACTATATCAAATTTGCTAGGGACAATTCTATTCCAGTAGGACCTGGTAGAGGTTCTGCTGCAGGCTCATTAGTAGCCTATGCCCTTCAAATCACAAATATAGATCCAGTTGAGCATGGATTATTGTTTGAGAGATTTTTAAATCCTGCCAGAAAGTCTATGCCAGATATTGATACAGACTTTTGTATTGATAGAAGAAATGAAGTTATTGATTATGTTACTAATCGATATGGAGAGGATAAAGTTGCTCAAATAATTACTTTCAATAAAATGACTTCTAAGGCGGTTTTAAAAGATGTTGCAAGGGTCCTAGATATTCCTTACGGCGAGGCCGATAAATTGGCTAAGTTAATACCTGTTGTAAGAGGAAAACCTTATAAACTTAATGAAATGATAGCTAAGGATTCTCCTAGTCAAGAGTTTAGGGATAAATATATTAATGACAATAGGGTCAAAAAATGGATTGATTTAGCTTTAAGAATTGAAGGGACTAATAAAACATATGGTGTTCATGCTGCAGGAGTTGTTATTGCATCTGACCCCCTCGATGAACTTGTACCTCTTCAAAGGAATAATGATGGACAAATAATAACCCAATATTCTATGGATGATATTGAATCTCTTGGATTATTGAAAATGGACTTCTTGGGTCTTAAGAATCTAACGATGATTGAAAAGACAGTTTCTCTTATTAATCAATCAAGCGGTAAGACAATAAATATTGATGATTTACCTCAAAACGATCGTAAAACTTTTGATCTTATTGCCAGAGGAGACCTTGAAGGGATTTTTCAACTTGAATCTTCTGGGATGAAGCAGGTCGTTAAAGATTTTAAACCTAACTCTCTACAGGATATTTCTTCCATACTTGCTCTTTATAGACCTGGTCCTCTTGATGCAGGCCTTATACCTAAGTTCATAAATCGAAAAAATGGGAACGAAAAGGTTGATTTCCCTCATCCTTTTATTAAATCAATTCTCACTGAAACCTATGGAATTATGGTTTACCAAGAACAAATCATGAAAATTGCTCAAGACCTAGCCGGTTATTCTTTAGGTGATGCTGATTTACTTCGAAGAGCAATGGGCAAAAAGAAAGTATCTGAGATGGTAAAGCATAGGAACATTTTTGTAGACGGTTCTGTTAATAAAGGTGTAAATGAAAAATTAGCAAATGATCTTTTTGATCAAATGGTTTTATTCGCAGAATATTGTTTTAACAAAAGTCACTCAACTGCTTATGGCGCGGTAACTTATCAAACTGCATTTTTAAAAGCCCATTTTCCTGTTGCATATATGGCAGCCCTTTTAAGTGTAAATTCTGGCTCTAGCGACAAGATGCAAAGATATATTTCTAATTGTTATTCTATGGGAATAGAAGTTATTTCACCTAGCATTAATTTTTCTGGAGTCGATTTCACTATTAAAAATAATCAGATTTTATTCGGGTTATCTGCAATTAAGAATTTAGGAGATTCTGCAATAAGAAATATAATCGAAAACCGAAATAGTTTTGGGATCTTTAAGTCACTATCTGATTTGTGCGATCGTTTACCTTCTAATGTTCTTAATAAAAGAAGTCTTGAATCTCTAATTCATTGTGGAGCACTAGATGAGTTTTCAAATGATAATAATAGAGCTCAGTTATTGTCAGATCTCGAACATGTTATTGAGTGGGCCTCTTCAAGAAATCGTGATAGATTATCTGGTCAAGGAAATTTATTTGACTCTAAAGAAGAATTTTCTAATGTTGCTTTTTCAGATTCACAATTAGTTAAGGTTGATGATTATTCACTTATTGAGAAGTTAAAGTTAGAAAAACAACTATTGGGATTTTATTTATCTGATCATCCCCTTAAACATTTAACTAAGCCAGCAAAACTTATATCTCCTATAAGCATTTCACAGTTAGAAGAAACAAAAGATAGAACCAAAGTCTCATTAGTTGGGATGATCCCAGATTTAAAGCAAATTACGACTAGAAAAGGAGATAGGATGGCTATAGTTCAGTTAGAAGATCTTTCTGGAAGTTGCGAAGCTATAGTTTTCCCAAAAACCTATGTCAGATTATCAGAATTTCTTTTAACTGATACTAGATTATTGGTATGGGGAACCATAGATAAAAAAAGTGATAAGACTCAATTAATAATTGATGATTGTAGAGAAATAGACAACCTTAAATTGCTTATCATTAATCTAGAAAGTTCTCAAGCATCGGATGTAAGGGTACAAAATACATTGAGAGAGTGTTTAATTAAATTTAAACCAGATAATGGTAAATGTGGAATCAAGATCCCAGTTTTAGCTGCAGTAAAAAATAAAAAAAGTGTTACTTACGTTAAATTTGGGGAACAATTTTGTATTGGTGATATAAAGGGAGCCTGTAAATTATTAGAAGATAAATCATTCCAAGTTAATTTGAAATCTTTAGTTTCTTAACTTAACCATTCTCTTCAAAATTTTGAGTTGCAGGTTTAAAGGCTGCTTTTGCTCGTTGTATATTCATTGGAATATTTTCAATACCAAAAAAAGATCCAGGCTCCTTATCCCAACTAGCGGATAAAATTCCAAAACTTAAACCTGCGAGACCTAATAAGAAAAACAACGCTGAAATTGCAATTGTTGAGGAAGGAGGTATCTCAGCAATATTTCTTGTAACGATTATGTAGCTGACAACAAAAACCGACATGCCTAATATTGTGGGTATTCCTGCTGTAAAAAATATTCTTCTTGCCATTCTATCAGCAACATATTTAGGTATCCCACTTGATGATCGCTTTGGGGTAGGTAGTGTATTAGATGTTTTTTCTAAATTAGCAAATGCAGTTTTCTCAGAATAATTTTTTTTCTTTTTATTTTGTGTCTTATTTTTAGATTGCTTTTTTTTCATTAATTGCAATCACCCTCTTATTCCAATTTTCTTAACTAACTCTTGATATTTCTGAAAGTTTTTGTCTTTTATGTAAGTTAGTAATCTTTTCCTTTTACCAATCATTTTTAATAATCCTTGCCTTGAAGCAAAATCATGAATATTTCCTTGAAGGTGGTCACTTAATTTAGATATTCTTTTAGAGAGCATTGCAACCTGAACTTCAACGGAACCTGTATCAGTTGGATGTACTTGATGAGTTTCAATCAAATTCTGTTTTTCAGCAGTATCTAATGACATAAAATTTATTACTTTTATATTATGATACTACGTCATCAAACTAATTTACTAGTATTCTTATCAAGATAATTCATAGCTAATTTCAATAAATTTTCAAATGATGAGTGAATTTCTTTTTTAGAAAGTAGATCTATTTCAGCAATAATAATTGGCAAAATAGCGTTAATTTCTTTGTTTTTGTAATTTAATGATTGAAGGGTTAACTGAAGGTCTTCAATTATTTTTTTTATTTCAGGATCATTATTCTCAAATTCATCTTTGCCTTTTTCTTCAACAAATTGTATCTCAGTTTTAAATTTACTTTTTAATTCTAAAATTAATCTATCACTCATTTTTTGTCCTACACCTGGTACGGAACAAATTAATTTTTTGTTTTGTGTTTTTATTGCATTGATAACATCACTAATGGAAAATTTATTTAATATCCCCATTCCAATTTGAGATCCAACACCTCTAATACTTAAAATTTCAGTAAAGAAATTCTTTTCATCCTTTGATATAAACCCAAATAATAAATCTGAATCTTCTTTCTTAATATGTTTTATCCAAAGAGTTATGTTTTTATTTGGTATCTGATTTGTTTTTAATTTGAGAAAAAAGGATTCTAGAATTTGAATTTCGTATCCTAATCCTTGACAATTTATTAAAACAAAAAACTTTTGATTAGTTTGCCATAATTCAATTAACTCTCCTTTTATCCAACTAATCAATTAACCACCATCCACCTGACATCCAATTAACGCTCCTGCAGTACCGCCAGCAGGAACGGCCCAAAATCTGTCCTTACCTCTAGAGGAGGATAGTGCTATTCCAGCTCCAAGAATACCTCCAATAACAGAGCCTTCACTACAGTCATTATCATCTATCTTTGCTTTACTTTGACCTCCACAAGGTATTTCAACGTCTACTTCATAACTTTTTACGTAGCCTGGATTTGATTTAGTTCCAGGAATGTACTCCTCTCTATATTCAGTTCTTGTACAAGTTACTGACTTTGGGGTCGTTGCATTAACTTGCACAATAGGAGAAAAACAAAATAATAAAACTAAATAGGAAAATTTCACTTTAATATTTATTGATAACTATATTCTATGTCCTTTTGACTATTTTGGTAGTAGAAATAATAGTTCCTAATAAAACTAGTGAGGCGCCTAATAAAAAATTTATGTTTATAATTTCACGAAAAAACAAAATCCCCCAAATTGACCCGAAAAAAACTTGCAAATAGTTAATTGATGAAGCTTCAGAAGCAGGTAAATTTTTTAACCCTATAGTTAAGAAAGTCTGACCTAATTGAGTAAATAAGCCAATGCCAATTATCCATAGTAATTCATTCCAATTTGGGGTAACCCAATTAATTAATACAATTGGCAATAAAGTTATAAAAGAAACAAGCGGAAAATATTCAATAATTACATAAACATCTTCAGTAAAAGAAAGTTTCTTTACTGTAACGTAGGCTAATGCAGTGCAGATTGCTCCAAGAAATGCAATAGAAATCGAAATAGTTTCAATTTCAACGTTTATATTTGATAGTTGAATTGGATTTAAAATTACTAATATTCCAATCCAACCAATAATTAAAGCAATAACTATATTCCGAGTTATTTTTTCATTTATAAATATTCCAGCAAATATAGATATAAAAATAGGATATGTATACTGAATGACAGTAGATATACTAAGAGGCATATTTCTAATAGCATAAAAAATACAAACTAAAGCTATAGTTCCTAAAAGACCTCTTAGGATAAGTAATGGCCGATTTTTGCCCCAGGGATTTATATTTTTTAGATTAATTATGAATAATGTAATCATTAAACTTAAAAATGATCTGAATAAAACTAATTCATAAATAGGTATCCTTTTATCAATATTTTTTACGAACAATGTCATCAAACTAAAGAAGAATGAGGCTAATACCAAGTTAAACTTATTCAATGAATTAAATTTTTTTTCAAATTCTGTGATACTTATCATTTAAAAAATAGTTTTATTGTGAAATTAGGTAGATTCTTATTTCATTTTGACCTATAACAAATAAATTATAAATTGTTTTTTGATACAAAATCTCAATGGTTCATTCCATACACCCAAGAACTATTCAAGAGGTTAAGGAAAAGGCAGATATTGTTGACGTTATATCTGAACATATTGTTCTCAAGAAGAAAGGCAAGGAATTTGTTGGGATTTGTCCTTTTCATGATGATACTAAACCCTCTATGACAGTATCACCAAGTAAACAATTCTACTATTGTTTCTCTTGTGGTGCTGGTGGTAACTCTATTAAATTTTTAATGGAATTTACTCGTGCAAACTTTTCTGATGTTGTACTTTCTCTTGCTAAGAAAAATAATATTAATGTTGAAAATCTTGAAGGTCCCCAAGTAGAAGCATATAAAAAACAATTATCTAGAAAGGAAGAGCTTTATAAAATATTAAGAGTCAGTAAAAATTGGTTTAAGTCTCAATTAAATAATTCTTTAGGTGTTGAAGCTATGAAATATTTAATATCGAAGAGAAAATTGAGTAATAAAATTATTGATGACTTTGAATTAGGATTTGCCCCAAATTCATGGAATGATTTATTTAACTATCTGTCTAAGGTAGAAAAATTTCCAATTAAATTAATATTGGCATCAGGTCTTGCAATTTCTAAAGATAATTCTGACAAGATTTATGATCGTTTTAGAAATAGATTAATTGTTCCAATACATGATATGCAGGGAAGAGTAGTTGCTTTTGGTGGAAGGTCTCTTGATGGACAGGAACCCAAATATCTTAATTCTCCTGAATCAGAGATATTTGAAAAGGGCAAAATGTTGTTTGCATTCGAAAAAGCTTCTAGCAATATTAGGAAAAGAGATAAAGCTATCATTGTTGAAGGCTACTTTGATGTGATTTCTCTTCATTCAAAAGGTATTACTAATTCTGTGGCTTCTCTCGGTACTGCATTAAATAAGTATCAAATTTCTCAACTATGTAGATGTACAGATAATAAAAATATAATTTTGAATTTTGATTCTGATAATGCAGGAATTTTAGCTACAAAAAGAGTAATTAAAGAAGTCGAGAGTCTATCCCTTCATGATCAAATTAATCTTAAGATACTTCAACTAAGTGATTTTAAAGATCCTGACGAATATTTGAATAGTCATACTCCTGAAGATTATTTTAATTTAATTGATAATTCATCCTTTTGGATTGATTGGGAGATTGCTCAGATCTTTAAAGATAAAGATTTAACTAAGTCTGAAATTTTCCAGAGTGTTATTTCGTCATTGGTAAAATTGTTGAGTAAATTACCACAATCATCAACCAGAACACATTACTTACAAAAAGTTTCCGAACAATTAAGTAAGGGACAAGCTAGGTTAGCAATACAGTTTGAACAAGATTTAAGAAATCAAGTAAAGGGATTTCGTTGGCATGGTAGATCAAAAAAATTTGAACAACCAAATGAAATTTCCCGACGGGAGAAAAATGAATCGGAAATAATTTTTTATTATTTACATTGTCCAGATCTTAGGCAATTTATTCGTGATGAATTTCTTAAAAGAGAAATTAATGGTTTTAATACTTGTTATATTCAAAGTTTATGGGAAGCTATTTCAAAAATTGAACAAAATAATTTGGGTTTAAATTATTTAAATGAATTAAAACAATCCAATAGTCAAAATCTTCAAAAAGATTTTTCTTCAATTAATTTAATTTCACTTCTGCCTGATTACTTAGCTCTCAATAATCCTGAATCATCAAATAAAATTAATATTTTTATTAATCCAAATGAGTTGTTTTTAACATTGCTGAGTAATCCTAAAGATAATTTACTAGGAACATTATCACTTCTTGAGAAATATAATTCTCTTAAAAGATGTAGACACTTAATCGAATCTTGGGGATCTCAAAGATTAAAAACTTTAGAAAATTGTATATCTATCTTAATTGATAATCCTTCTTCAGGTTCTTCAAATACAAATAAAGAGATAGATGATCTTTTTAAGGATTTAAACGCAGATGCGATAAAATTTCAGGAATTATATTACTTAGAAAGGCAACATATTAATTTTTTAGATAAACAACGTTGTGGCAATTTCATAGCTAGTTAATATAAAAAATTTTAATTTATAGGCAGTATTTTTTAATCAAGTTTTTAACTTTTTTGGGTTTATCTTCAAGAACATAAGCTTCTACTTCCTTCGCATAAGTCCCAAAAAAATTTGAACTAGAGAACTCTAATGCTTTTCTTTTACTTTGATGCAATTTGCTTTCTAATTTTTTTATATCTCCTATTGTTTTATTGTCATTACATTTTTGTATCGCATGAGTTGCTTCGTGTCTTAATGCTTTTCTTATTGCTCTTTCTGTTTTGAAGTTATCTTTATTTGGTTGTTTATTCTTATTTCTATAATTTGTTTTCCTTTTTGCATTTTCAGTGCATATTATTATTTTATTTTCTATAAAATTATGTAGCCCTTTTATTTCTTTGTTTAATAGACATTCAATTTTATTTTCTTCAACTATGTAGTTTGCTTTTATTAATAAGTTAAGAATCTCTTTATCTAATTTGCTCAAAAATAATATAAATTCCATTCTATTTTGTTTACTTCACTATAGTCGGGATTTGTTCTATATCAGTTGTAGATGAGCGACTTAAGAAATTCTTATTCATCTTCCAACTTTGTGGATTTTTTGTAATGGCCCATGTAATTGCATTGTTATTAAATCTTTTATTTAATAAATCAATCGTTTTCATAAGATTTGTTGATTTTTTTAAGACTTTCTGAGATTTGTAATTGATAACTGATTGCTGTAAATATTCGCTATTTGTTAAATCCTGCATTAAAACACCAGCTTTTGAGAATTTATATTCGGGATTATAAATTTCTTTAGATAATTCAACTACTATTTTTAAAATGCTGTTTGTGTCATCTGTTGCATTTGTAAGTTTTCTATGAGCACTTCTTTGATAATTTTGACTTGAATATTTACTGGTTCTAGCAAATACTCTAATATTGGATGATTGCAAATTCTGACTTCTCATTTTTTCAGAGGCTTTTATTGCGTGAGTTGCCAGTGCTTGAGTTAAGTCTTCTAATTTTGTGATAGGCGTGCCGAAACTCCTGCTCACCTGAATTTCTTTTTTTGATTTCTTGTTTTTTTCTATGGGCAGGCATCTATGGCCTTTCAGTTCTAATTGCAGTCTTTTCCCTACGATGCCTAATTTCTTAATGATTTCATTTTCTTCCATATCTCTTAGTTCTCTTGCATTTTTAATACCTTTACTTTGCAACCAATTAGAGGTTTGTTTCCCGACTCCCCATATCTTATCTATACGAATTCTTTTCAAATAATTATTCTCATTTTCGGTTCTAGCTAAATCAAATATTCCAGCTGAATAATCAATATTTTTAGCTAGTTTATTAGCAATTTTTGCTCTTACTTTATTTTCTCCTATTCCTACTGTTATGGTGATCCCTAGATTCTGATATATTAATGATCTTATGCTTCTTGCCCAAGGATATAGATTTTCATCATTAGGTCTAGATATTGAGACGAATGCTTCGTCAATAGAATAAATTTCTATCTGTTCACAGTAGTTTTTCAGTAAATTCATTAGTCTTCTGCTCATATCCCCATAAAGCGAGTAGTTTGAGCTTAAGACTGCTACATCTAATTTATTTAGTCTTTCTTTGACCTTAAAATACGGAGTTCCCATTTTAATTTTTAAAGCTCGTGCTTCAGGGCTTCTTGCAATGATACATCCGTCATTATTAGATAAGATTACTACTGGTTTATTTCTCAAATGAGGATTAATATTTTGTTCACATGACGCGTAAAAATTATTAGCATCTATAAGAGCTATTGCATCAATATTTGAAATTCTCATAAATAGCTATGTATTGAATAAATAACAACTCCCCATATCTGTACATCAATATGGTTTTTAAATCTAAAATCAGGATAATTATGATTTTCTGCTTTTAAATATAATTCATTATTTTTTATAGATAATCTTTTTATTGTAAATTCTCCGTCTATCATCGCAATGATGATATTCCCTGGTCGGGCTGTTAAGCTCTTGTCTACTATTATTAAATCTTTATCTTTAATTCCTGCATTTATCATTGAGTCACCTTTAACTCTAAGAAAAAAAGTGCTAAACGGATTAGATATTAAATGTTCGTTTAAATCAATATTTTCTTCCGTATAGTCATCTGCAGGAGAAGGAAACCCTGCTGATACTGAATCAGTTAATAAGGGGATTTTAAATTTTTTAGTAGTTGAATCAAAAGAATCCAAGGTTAAATTAATAGTATATATGTACTATATAATAAAAAAACAAAAAATAGTTAGTTATTAAAGTTTTATAGATTAATTTTAGATTAAATCTAATCTTTTTAAGAACGATGGTAAGGGGAGTTGTTAGATATAGAAATAGCTCTATAGATTTGCTCGATTAGGATTAATCTAGCTAATTCATGAGGAAAAGTTAAAGGAGACAGGCTTAGTACAAGATCTGATTTTTCTTTTATATCTGAACTAACTCCATCAGTATCACCGATTAAGAAATTAATTTTTTTATTTTTAAAATTCAAGAGCAAGGAACATAGTTCAACTGAATTAAACTGTTTCCCTTCTTCACTTAGGCATATAATAATATTGTTATTGGAACTAAGATTATTTAAATTAAAAGTCTTTAACTCATTAACGATAAGTTCAGGCATTCTTTTTTTATATTGATTAATTCCATCTCTAATCCAAAGTTTCTTTATTTTGCCGATAGCATGAACTACTAATCTATTACTCTGAAGCATAAGTAAATGTTAAAACTAATTATTCATCAAGAAGATAATTAAATTCATCATATAGTTCCTCTTCGGTTGTTAATTTCCTGGAAATATTATCTTTTTTAGAATTCATATTAATTTTATTAAGCTCACTTTTTCTTAATGAATTATTAACGTTAGAAGTCTCTTCTAAAGATTCTGAATTATCAATTAACGAATAAAAAATTTTATTGGGATCTTCTGAATTAAGTGAATTGGTGATTAAATTATCATTATTATTTATATTTGTGTAATTATTTATAGTTTTACTTTCGTTATTTAAATTTTTCTTTTTTTTAAATTTATTGAGTTTATCTAAATTCTTTTTTGATAAGCTCATGATATAAAGTATTAAATAAATTCATATTTAATTTAAACATATTATTTATCTTTTAGATGAATTCTAAAAACTATCATCAAAAAAAAAGATTTGGACAACATTGGTTGGTAAATAAAAAGATATTAGAAAAAATTAAAGAAGTTGCTGTTCTTAATGAAAATGACTTTATTTTAGAAATTGGTCCTGGTAAAGGAGCTTTAACATCTAAGTTGTTAGATTCAGAAATAAAAAAATTACATGCAGTTGAATTAGATAAAGATTTAATAAATTTATTAAATGATAAATTCAATAATAATGATAAGTTTTCACTGCAGCAGGGAGATATTCTTTCTGTAAATTTAGATTCGATTAATAAGAAGATTACAAAAGTGATTGCAAATATTCCTTACAATATAACTGGCCCGATATTGGATATTTTTATAGGTCGATTGGGCATTATAAGAAACTATCATTACGAAAAAATAATATTTTTAATGCAGAAAGACGTTGTAGATAGGATTTTGTCAAAAGAAGGTAGTCCCAATGCTGGAGCGCTTAGTATAAGAATGCAACTTCTATCAAAAATAAAAAGAATATGTGATGTACCGCCTTCATCATTTAGTCCGCCTCCAAAAGTTTTTTCTTCTTTAGTAGTTTTCGAACCAATCAAAAATAATTTAAGAATGGACTTAAGTTTAGAAAAATATATAGATAAACTTCTTAGAATTTCATTTAATTCAAGAAGAAAAATGCTTAGAAATACTCTTAATTCAATACTTTCAAATGAAGAGATAAGTGAATTATCTGAATCTTCAAAAATTTGTTTTAATTTAAGACCACAAGATATTTCAATTGAACAATGGATTAAGCTTGCAGAAAATTGTATTAAAATTAAAAAATAAAAATTTAAATATATGCAAGATTTAGCTAAAACGAAAATTAATATAAAATCTCCTGCCAAAATAAATTTGCACCTTGAAGTTATTGGTAAAAGAGAGGATGGATTTCATGAGTTAGCAATGATTATGCAAAATATCGATCTTTCAGATTATTTAGAATTTGAAATTAATAATGAAGGTTTAATTAAACTTGAATCTGATTGTAATGATTTAAGTTTATCTGATGATAACTTAATTGTTAAATCAGCAAATCTATTAAGGAAAAAATCAAATATAGAATACGGTGCGAATATATTTTTAAGAAAAAATATTCCAATTGGCGCAGGATTAGCTGGTGGATCCAGTAATGCAGCCGCAACATTAATAGGTCTTAATAAGTTATGGGATTTGAACTTAGATCAAGAAACATTATGTTCATTAGCATCAACTTTAGGATCTGATATTCCCTTTTTTATAAATGGTGGTGTTCAATTATGTTTTGGAAGAGGCGAAATTTTGGAGAAATTAGATTCAACCCTTGAATATGGAGCAGTTCTTTTAAAAAATCCGAATGTATCAGTATCAACTGCTGAAACCTATAAAAAATATAGTAAAAGATTTTGTGATCAATATATTACTGATAGAGTAATGATTGAGAACATCAGGAAAAATTTAAGAGATAATAGTTTAAATAACTTAAATTTTAATAATAAACATTTATCTATTAAAAATGATTTGCAGTTAGTTGTTGAAAATGAAAATGATTCTGTAAAGCAGGCATTATATTTACTTTCTAAATTAGAAAATTGTCTCACATTTTCAATGAGTGGATCAGGCCCCACATGCTTTGCACTATTTAAAGATATAGAGACTGCTAAAAAAGAATTAACTGCAAATTCTAAATTATTTAAAGAAAAAGGCTATGATTCATGGGTTTGCACTTTCCTTGAAAAGGGAATAACATTCATTTAAATTTTTTTATGTAAAAATCTATTGTGGCTGATAATATTAATGAGAATATTGAAAAAAATATTCCCGAAAAAGGACCTTTAAATTTTATTGTTGGATCATTAACAAGTTTTTTATTATTTATATTTTTTTATTTTTTAAGTAATAAAATTGCAATATATTTTTCAGTACATAAACCATCTAATTCTTCTGAAATAGTCCAAAATATTTCCTCTAGTATTAATACTTTAATAATTGGATTATCTTTTTTGCTAACTTTTTCGTTTGCTTTTATAGGTATAGGTCTTTTTATTGTATTTATTCGAAGTTTTATTGTGAAGAAAAGTTGAATTGCCAATATTATTAAGAAAACACTTTCTTTGAATGTCTTTACATGACTTAGGCCTTTTAGTCCTTTTGCTGTCGCCAGGAATGATTTTATCAATATTACTACTCATAACCTTCGCTGAAGGAGGTTGAATTATTCAAAGTGGTAGGATTATATATGTGATTAATTAGGTAATTAATTGTGGCTGGAACATTATTATTTAATGCTTTGAAAGAGGCAATTGATGAAGAAATGGCAAATGATGTAAATGTTTGCGTAATGGGGGAAGATGTTGGTCAATATGGAGGATCTTATAAGGTAACTAAGGATTTATATGAAAAATATGGAGAGTTAAGAGTCTTAGATACTCCAATTGCAGAGAATAGTTTTACGGGTATGGCTGTAGGTGCAGCAATGACTGGCTTGAGACCAATAGTAGAAGGAATGAATATGGGTTTTTTGCTTTTAGCATTTAACCAGATATCAAACAATATGGGTATGCTTAGATATACAAGTGGCGGAAATTATAAAATACCAGCAGTAGTTCGAGGACCTGGTGGAGTTGGTCGTCAACTTGGTGCTGAGCATAGTCAAAGACTTGAAGCATATTTTCATGCAGTTCCTGGCATAAAGATTGTTGCATGTAGTACGCCCACAAATGCTAAAGGTTTAATGAAAGCAGCTATAAGAGATGATAATCCGGTTCTATTTTTCGAACATGTTCTTCTATACAATTTGTCTGAAGAATTGCCTGAGGGTGATTATACCTGCGCTTTAGATCAGGCTGACGTTGTAAAAGAAGGAAAAGATATTACTTTATTGACTTATTCAAGAATGAGACATCACTGCCTTAAAGCTGTTGAGGAATTAGAAAAAAAAGAAATAGATGTTGAGTTAATAGATTTAATAAGTTTAAAACCATTTGATATGGCAACCATCTCAAAATCAATAAGAAAAACAAATAAAGTAATTATTGTTGAAGAATGTATGAAGACTGGAGGTATTGGCGCAGAATTAATTGCCTTGATAACAGAAGAGTGTTTCGATGATCTTGATGCCCGACCAATTAGATTATCTAGTCAGGATATTCCAACTCCTTATAATGGAAATCTTGAAAATTTGACAATAATCCAACCACATCAAATAGTTGAAAAAGTTGAACACTTAATTAGTGGGAGAATATAGACAATGAAAAAAAGGCAAGGTTGGCTTTTTTTTATTATATTTTTACTTACTTTATCTTTTTATCTATTAATAAATTATCCCTTACAGTTGGGATTGGATTTACAAGGGGGTTCTCAACTTACACTACAAATTATTAAAGAGGAAGGTAACGTAACAAGTGATGAACTTGAAGCAGTTAATTCGGTTATAGATAGGCGAGTTAACAATTTAGGAGTTTCTGAGTCTAATTTGCAAACCCTCGGTAGAGATCAATTGATTTTAGAATTACCAGGTGAACAAAATCCATTAGTTGCTTCAAGGGTATTAGGTAAGACTGCTTTATTAGAATTCAGAACCCAAAAAGAAGGAACATCTACAGATTTAAAAACTCTGCAAATACAGAGATTTAGTATTAAAGAATTAATTGAACAATATTCCTTTGCAGAAAAAAGTCAAAATGATGATAATTTCTTTAAAGTTATTCAAGATGATCTTAAGGATATAGAGCAAGAATTGAATTACTCATCTACTAGTAATGATTTATATGGGAAGTTAATTGAAATCAAAAAATATGTTGATAAAGAAATTACAAATTTATTTATTAAAACAGATTTATCTGGTAAGGATCTTATTAACGCAGGAAGGAGACAAGAACAAACAAATAGTAATTGGGAAGTTTTATTAACTTTTAGTAATTCAGGAGGTGAAAAGTTTTCTGAAATCACAAAGTCAATTGCTGGCACTAATCAACTATTGGCTATTATTCTTGATGGTGAATCAATAAGTGAAGCTAGTGTTGGTAGTCAGTTTGCTAGTACTGGGATTACAGGTGGATCAGCAACAATAAGCGGTAATTTTAGCGCTGAAGACGCTAGAGAATTAGAAGTTCAACTTAAAGGTGGTTCATTGCCATTGCCAATAGAAATAGTAGAAACTAATACAATAGGAGCTCTATTAGGATCCAAAAACATTTTAAAAAGTCTTTATGCAGCAATTATTGGATTAATTTTTGTTGGTATATTTATGATTTTTAATTATAGAATTCTAGGTTTTGTATCAGTTCTTTCTCTAGTACTATATGGTTTCTTTAATTTGGCCCTATATTCTTTAATTCCTGTAACTTTAACTTTACCTGGAATTTCTGGTCTTATTCTTAGCATTGGTATGGCTGTTGATGCAAATATTCTTATATTTGAGAGAATTAGAGAAGAATTATATGACGGTAATACTCTTACAAGATCTATTGATAGCGGTTTTCAAAGAGCTAATTCATCCATAGTTGATGGCCATATTACAACTCTTCTTAGTTGTTTTGTATTGTTTTTATTAGGAACAAATTTTGTTAAGGGTTTTGCTGCAACATTAGGTATTGGAGTCTTAATAAGCTTGTTTACCTCATTAAATTGTTCTAAAACTATTTTGCGATTTTTTACAACATATCAATCTTTGAGGCAGAAAAATCTCTATCTGCCAAGGAATAATTTTTCAAATTAAAAAAATTTTTTTTCTAAGTTTCCATGAAATACAATCTTGAACTAATAAAAAATAAAAAAAAGATAATTAGTTTCTCAACTGTTCTTATTTTGTTGAGTCTGCTAGGAATTTTATATTCTACTTTTAATACTTCTTATAAGAAACCTATAAATTTAGGGATGGATTTTGTTGGTGGAAATGAACTAAGAATAGAAAGAGTTTGTGAAGCGGAATGTTCTAATCTTTCCCCTGATTCAGTTTTGGAAAATTTAAGAGAGATCTCTAAAAATAAAAATGTTTTAAATAATTTTAAATTACAATTCCAAAATAATAATAAATTAATATCAATAAGAACACCTTATTTAAGTATTGAAGAATCAAATAATCTTATTACTAATCTTGATAATATTATTGGACCTCTGAATTATGAGAGTAAGGATTCAAGATTAATAGGTCCAAAGCTTGGGAAAAGATTACTTACTAATTGTGTTACTTCATTATTGGTTTCTTTATTTGCAATTTCTCTATATATAACCATTAGATTTGATAAAAAATATGCATTATTTGCATTATTAGCTTTATTCCATGACTTATTTATTGTTTTCGGTATATTCTCTTGGTTGGGAATTATATTATCCGTCGAGGTAAACAGTTTATTTGCTGTGTCATTGTTAACTATTGCTGGCTATTCTGTAAATGATACAGTTGTTATATTTGATAGAATTCGTGAGAATTTAAAATCAAAGAAAGAAGGCTATAACGAAACTATTCAATTATCAGTTAACGAATCATTTAGAAGAACAACTTTTACAAGTATTACAACCCTTATCCCTTTATTAAGCATAATATTGTTTGGATCTTACTCGCTATTTTGGTTTTCTTTGGCCTTATCATTAGGAATAATAGTTGGAAGTTATTCAAGTATTTTATTGGCTCCATCTTTGTTGCTGAAAGACTGAGCTTAACCTTCTAAAATTATGAAATTGAATTACTATTTGATAATTTTATTTTCTTTAGTTTTAATAGATCTTTCTACCGAGATAAGAATATTATTTGATCATTTTACATTTAGTTCACTATATTTTGCTATTGGTAAACATCCCTTAGCTTTCTTTATACTTTTTTCATACCCATATTTATATAAAAAATTAATTAAGTAGTTTTTAAATATCTTTAAATGATTCCTTGATTAAAACCTGAATTACTACAGCTAGTGGAAGAGAAAGTATTAAGCCTAAAGGACCAAAAATGAAAGTAAATCCAAATTGCGATATTAATGTCAAACCAGGTAGTAAGTTGGCTTTTTTCTTCATTATAGAAGGCATTATTATATAGCTTTCAATATTTTGAATTATTACATATGATCCTAAAACAGCCAGTGGCTTCCAAAAATTATCAAGTAGTGCAATTGAGATTGGAAATATACCACTAATAACTGGACCTATATTTGGAATTATATTAAGAACCATTGCTATTAAAGCATTTGAGACACATATTTGACGTCTAATATAGACAAAACTATTAATGATAATAGACCTACTGATAATGAGCTGATAACCATAGAAAAGGTCCAATTTGCTAATGCAATATTGCATTTTTCCAGAATATTTCTAAATTTATTGCGATAATTTTTTGGAATTAAAAGAAGTATATTTTCTTTATACTGTTTTGGTTCAATAGAAATCATCAAACTTACTGCTAATACGAATATTAATTTCAAAAGACCTGAACCCAGATTCCCCGCTATATTTATTAAATTCTTAAAGCTTTCTTGAATAGCTTTAGCAATAGTTGAAGCA